>NZ_PPRU01000001.1 GCF_002902285.1 Staphylococcus simulans
TAATAATAACTAGAATACCTATTAATTTTAACCATTCCATAAAATGCCCCCTTAAAATTTAATATATTTGATATTCTAGCATAAAATAGAGAGAATTTTACGACAATTTTAAATTTTAAAATAAAATAGGAACACAACCGTGCTCCTACTGTTTTGATGGCTTATAAGGACAACCAATCAAGTGGGCGTCATAGAGACCTGCTGCTTCTAAAAATGAAAACATCGTTACAGGACCCATAAACTTAAAGCCATATTTCTTTAAGTCTTTAGACATTTTTTTAGCGCGTTCATCGACGGTGATACGGTCTTTAGATAAACGATATCGCAAATCAATCGGCTGATTATCAACGTATGACCACAGAAAATCACTAAAACTGCCATGTTCTTTTTCAATTTGAATATAGCCTTTTGCTTGGCTGACAATTGCTTCTAACTTCTTTCTATAATGAACGATATTAGGAAATTCCATGAGTTCATCAATATCTTTTTCTGTCATTTGTGCAATTTTATGAGGGTCAAATTGATAGAAAGCATCACGATATGCAGAACGTTTCTTTAAAATCGTTAACCAAGAAAGTCCCGCATGTTGTGATTCTAGAGCCATTAGTTCAAATAATTTTTGACTATCATAAAGCGGCTGACCCCATTCTTTATTATGATATTCAATATAGAGTGGATCAGTTGTGTTGAATGCACATTCATTCATAAAATTTCATTCCTTCGCATTGACTTATTTTAGAGTTCTATTATACTATAAATTAGTAGAGAATATGATTTCGGGAAGAGTAGACAGTTGATTAATTTCAAAGAGAATGTATGGTTGGTGAAAATACATAATTGATGCTGTTGAAGGTAGCCCGCTTAGATCTTTAGCTGAACAGTACAGTAGGTTAAAGCGTGTATTGAGCGTTAATCATTATGAAGTGCAATATAGATGAACTATGTTGAATTTAGGTGGTACCACGGAACATCCGTCCTATGTATAGGAACGGGTGTTTTTTATTTTAAGGAGGAATTGTCCTATGGAAATGAAACCAAAATACAATCCGAATGAGGTTGAAGCTGGACGCTATCAAGAATGGGTAGAGAAAGGCTATTTCAAACCTAACGGAGACACATCAAAAGAAACGTATACGATTGTTATCCCACCTCCGAATGTAACTGGTAAATTACATTTAGGTCATGCTTGGGATACAACGTTACAAGACATTTTAACACGTATGAAACGTATGCAAGGTTACGATACTTTGTATCTGCCTGGTATGGACCATGCGGGTATTGCGACACAAGCAAAAGTTGAAGCAAAATTACAAGAACAAGGTATTTCAAGACATGACTTAGGTCGTGAGAAATTCTTAGAAGAAGTTTGGAGCTGGAAAGAAGAATATGCTTCATTTATTCGTCAACAATGGGCGAAATTAGGTCTTGGACTTGATTATGATAGAGAACGCTTCACATTAGATGAAGGCTTAAGTAAAGCGGTTAAAAAAGTCTTTGTAGATATGTATAACAAAGGTTTAATTTATCGTGGCGAACGTATTATCAACTGGGACCCTGTTGCGAAAACAGCGATTTCTGATATTGAGGTTATTCACGAAGACACACCAGGTAAATTTTATCATTTTAAATATCCTTACGCTGATGGCGAAGGATATATTGAAATTGCTACAACACGTCCTGAAACAATGTTAGGGGATACTGCAATTGTCGTTAACCCTAATGATGAACGTTATAAAGATGTTATTGGCAGAAAAGTTATTTTACCGATTGTCGGTCGCGAGTTGCCAATTTTAGCGGATGAATATGTAGACGTTGAATTTGGTAGTGGTGCTATGAAAGTAACACCAGCACATGACCCTAATGACTTTGAATTAGGTAAAAGACATAACCTTGAATCTATTATCGTCATGGATGAATCAGGTAAAATGAACGACAAAGCTGGTAAATACGAAGGTATGGACCGCTTCGAATGTCGTGACCAATTAGTAGAAGACTTAAAAGCAGAAGACTTAGTGATTAAAATTGAAGATCACACACATGCTGTTGGACATTCTGAAAGAAGCGGTGCCATCGTAGAACCTTACTTATCTACACAATGGTTCGTAAATATGGAACCTCTAGCAAAACGTGCACTTGATAATCAAAAAACAGATAATCGTGTGAATTTTGTACCTGAACGTTTTGAACATACATTTAATCAATGGATGGAAAATATCCGTGACTGGACAATTTCACGTCAATTATGGTGGGGTCATCAAATCCCAGCTTGGTATCATAATGAAACAGGCGAAATTTATGTAGGAGAAGAAGCACCAGAAGATATTGAAAATTGGACACAAGATGAAGATGTACTAGATACATGGTTCTCTAGTGCTTTATGGCCATTCTCAACACTTGGTTGGCCAGATACTGAAGCAAAAGATTTTGAACGCTACTATCCAACTAATGCATTAGTTACAGGTTATGACATTATCTTCTTCTGGGTTGCACGTATGATTTTCCAAGGATTAGAATTTACAGATCAACGTCCTTTCAACGATGTATTATTACATGGTTTAGTTCGTGCGGAAGATGGCCGTAAAATGAGTAAATCATTAGGTAATGGTGTAGATCCTATGGATGTTATCGACCAATATGGTGCAGACAGCTTAAGATATTTCTTAGCTACAGGTTCATCTCCAGGTCACGATTTACGTTACTCAACTGAAAAAGTAGAATCAGTTTGGAACTTCATTAACAAAATTTGGAACGCTGCACGTTTCAGCTTGATGAATATTGGTGAAGACTTCAAATTTGAAGATATCGACTTATCTCAAAACTTATCACTTGCTGATAAATGGATTTTAACGCGATTAAACGAAACAGTTAAAACGGTAACTGACTTAAGTGATAAATATGAATTTGGTGAAGTTGGCCGTGCTTTATATAACTTTATTTGGGATGAATTCTGTGACTGGTATATCGAAATGAGTAAAATTCCAATGAATGGTGAAGACGAAGCGCAAAAACAAGTTACACGTTCAGTCTTATCTTATGTATTAGACCGTACAATGCGTATGTTGCATCCTTATATGCCATTTGTGACAGAAGAAATTTGGCAAAACTTACCGCATGAAGGTGAAACAATTGTGACAAGCGCTTGGCCACAAGTTCAAACTGAATTTATGTATGAAGACAGTAAACAAGCGATGCAATATGTCGTAGAAATTATTAAAGCTGTCCGTCAAGCTCGTTCAGAAGTGAACACACCGCTTTCAAAAGCAATTCCGATTTATATTAAAACGAAAAATGCGGAAATCACTCAAATGCTTGAAGAAAATAAACATTACATTGACCGCTTCGGCCACCCAAGCGAGTTAATCATTTCAACAGATATCGAAACACCTGATAAAGCAATGACTTCTGTAGTCGGTGCAGGTGAAGTGATTTTACCATTAGAAGGTTTAATCGATATGGATAAAGAGATTGCACGTTTAGAAAAAGAATTAGATAAATGGCAAAGCGAACTTGATCGTGTCGATAAAAAATTATCAAACGAAAACTTCGTTAATAAAGCGCCTGAAAAAATTATCAATGAAGAACGTGCCAAAAAAGAAGATTATCAAGAAAAATATGATAGCGTCAAAGCTAGAATTGAACAATTAAAAGCATAGGAGTCCTGATAATGAATTACCTAGACAGCTTATATTGGATACACGAAAGAAATAAGTTTGGTATCAAACCAGGCACAAAACGCATGGAGTGGATGCTAGAACGCCTAGGTCATCCAGAACAAAACATTAAAGGCATCCATGTCGGCGGAACAAATGGCAAAGGTTCTACAGTCGCATATCTACGTGCTGCACTTGTCGAGAATGGTTATGATGTCGGTACATTTACTTCACCCTATATTGAAACGTTCAATGAGAGAATCAGCTTAAACGGGTCGCCAGTCAGCGATGATGTTATCGTTGACCTGGTTGCTCGTGTGAAGCCGGTAAGTGAAGAGATGGAAGCGGAAACTGAATATGGAACAGCGACTGAATTTGAAATTATAACAACGATGATGTTCTTATACTTCGGCGCGATCCGACCTGTAGACTTTGTGATTGTTGAAGCAGGACTTGGTATTAAAAATGATTCGACAAATGTATTTTCACCTATTTTGACAATTCTAACGAGCATTGGTTTAGATCATACAGATTTATTAGGTTCTACTTATTTGGATATTGCTAAAGATAAAGGTGATATCATTAAAGCGGATACGCCGTTTGTTTATTCTGTTAAAGAAGATGATGCTTTAAAATACTTAAGTGAATATGCAGAAAAACAACAAGCGCCTGCTTATGAGTTGGATAAAGATATTTCTGTTGTTTCAGAAGAAGATGAATTTACGTATCGCTTTAAAGATTATGAATTAGAAAACATAGCGTTGCATATGCTTGGCGAACATCAAAAAGAAAATGCAGCTTTAGCGATTACAGCGTTAATTGTGATGTTTGAAGCGGGACAAATTCAGTTAGACTTCAATAAAATGATTAAAGCTATGGAAGAAGTCAGCTGGACAGGGCGTATTGAAGAAGTTAAAGAAAAACCGCTTATGATTATTGATGGCGCTCATAATAATGAAAGCATCGATGCATTAGTGAGTACAATTCAAAATTATTATCATAAAGATAAGGTTGATATTTTGTTCTCAGCTGTAAGCGGCAAACCAATTCATCATATGTTAGAAGATTTAGGACAAATTGCAGATCATGTTTATATCACAAACTTTGATTTCTATCGTGCGAAGCCAAAAGAAGAAATCGCAAATGAAGCAGAACATTTTGATCCAATTTTAATTGATGACTATGTAGACTTTGTAGAGAATTATGAAGGCGATACATTGGTTATTACTGGCAGCTTATACTTCATCAGTGAAGTGAAAGCAAAAGTGAACTTTGAAGCTTAATGGCTTTAATTAAATATTAAATACTAAACTCCTTTTGAGATGACGTTTATTCACGGCCATTTCAGAAGGAGATTTTAATGTTTTCTGCATGTAAAAATGACAATTATATATGGTGTTTGTTCGTAAAAAATTAAAATAAAATATTTTATACATACTATTTGAAAATGACCTTCCTAGCACGTATAATAACGTTGATATTTCAGAAAGTAGGTGAAGCTTCTGCACGTTATTGTAGCTGTCCTAATCACTTCAGTGCTTGAAAGTTTTTTGTATCAACTGTGTTTTGTTAAAACATTAAACTTCAGTTATATGAAACAACGTTCAAAATGTGAAACGTGTCATCATGATTTAAAATGGTATGATTTAGTTCCGATTATTAGTTTTGTGATATTAAAAGGTCAATGCCGGTATTGTAGGCACAAACTCTCTAAATTACATGTTATTGGTGAATTATGTGCGTTATTGCCAATCGGTTTGCTTGTTTTCAATGTAATTTACCCATCTTCTGCATTATTTCTTGCTTTATATTTATTTCTGCTCGTTGCTGCACTGTATGATATGCATACACATACGATTCCCGTCCACTTTGTTTTAATTTTTATTATAGTTGTCATAGCCTTAGCGCCAAAGGTGTTTATAACGCAAATTGGTATTGTAATTTTGCTTCACATTTTATTTATACTTGCACCTCATGCGATAGGGTACGGAGACATTTTAATTTTCACTTTACTCAGTCTCGTCTTTCCTTATTTATTTTTCCTCATGATATTCTGTATGACTTTTATTATTGGTGGTTTATTTATGATAATGTTTCGTTTGTTCACGAAGCGTAGAATATTAGAAGTGCCGCTTATCCCCTTTATTTTTATCAGCTTTTTAACTATTTCTATCATTTATCCTAACTTATTATTTATACTTCACTTTTATTAAACGGAGGTTTCATTTTGAATATAAAACACTTACCTGATTGTGATAAACCTAGAGAGAAGCTTATAGCTAAAGGAGCGCAACACTTATCTGAGTCCGAGTTGCTTGCCATATTGATTAATACTGGCAGAAAAGGGCGGTCTAGTGTCGAAGTTGCGCAAGATTTATTAAATTTAACAACGAAGCTTAAAGATTTAAAACTATTGTCTTTAAATGACTTGATGGATGTGAAAGGTATCGGTATGTATAAAGCGGTGATTTTAAAGGCAGCGTTTGAACTAGGTGAACGTATGAATGCGCCGGATCAAAAAGAGAAAGTAAAAATTAATTCACCCCAAGATGCGGCGGATTATTTTTTATCGAGGATGATGCATTTAACACATGAACAGTTTGAGGTATTATTTTTGAACTCAAAGAATATTGTAATTCGTCATGAAGTCATCTTTGTAGGAACTTTGAATTCTTCTGTGGTGCATCCTAGAGAGGTATTTAAAGCAGCTATTAAGTGGTCGAGCAATGCGATTATTGTGGTACATAATCATCCGTCTGGTGATGTGACACCTTCAAAAGAAGATATTCATACAACAAAACGATTGCAAGAGTGTGGCAGAGTGCTTGGCATTGAATTGCTTGATCATATAATTATTGGAGATGCGAAGTATTTGAGTTTGGTTGAAGCGGGGTATTTTGATGATTAAAAAACCGATAACACGACATGAAGGTGTTATCGGAATGTAGTAAATATGCTTTGATTTAAAATGGATGCATTTGAAAATAGTTCAGAATCCACATAATCCCTTGATAAGCTAAATAAATAATTAAAGCGAAAATCGCAATTTTTATGATAAAACGTAGTAATGAAACACCTACTCTGAAGAGTAGACCAATCAATAATACGAGTAAAATAATTGTTAAAATTGACATGGCTGCAACTCCTTTACATATAGTGTAACTGAAATGTATTGTGGATGCATCGGTCTTGGGATTTAAATCAAGTGTCGTTCTCTAGTCTGATGAAAATTCTCGTAAAAAAGCGTACAATGAAATCATTAAGAATGGGACGGTGTGAGGATGCGTTTTCTATTTAACATCATTAAAAATATTATAGCAGTCGGATGCATCATTGTAATTGTCTTTTTTGCGTTGAAATATGCACCGTTTTTAAAAGAACAAGAATGGAATCCAATCAGCAATAAAACTACCTATTCATCTTATCAAGGCGGTAATGTACCAATTGAAGATTTCAAACCTGGCCAACGTTATGTTGTAGAAAAAAATGATATTTTGAATAATATGCCCGCAAGTCAGACTAAGAACATCTTTAACATGTTGAATAAAGAAGAGTTTATGGATGTCAGCGGATTAAGCAGAATGGGCTATAATGAAAATTATTTAATTGGGCAACGTGGCAATCAGTTTATCATGTACAAATTCGGTTCTGATGAATTACGTATTTATGCAACGGAAATTGAACTGCATCAAGACTTACAAGCGATGCAGCAAAATATACAAATGCACCCTGTAGCTTATTTTAAATAAATCGAGTTGTTTCTATAGTGCATTATCTTGAAAATAATACAGTCTTACGTTACCCTTGTGTTGAATCATTGATAGAGAGGTTTGGTGTTCTTTAATGAGTAAACAAACAAATGGAAAAAACGCTGCTGAACAATCAAAAGCGCAAAAGCTGTTTGAGAACTGGAGAAAAGAAGAAACCCTGTATAAAGAAGATGAAAAAGAAGACAGCAACAAGAAATAATGATTCAGACTTAGACAGTGTATATGAACATTTACAGCTGATTTTTAATTAAAATAAAATGAAGATATTTTTTGGGCATCAGCCGATTTCAAATGAATTGCTGATGCTCTTTTTTTTAAGTATTTTTTGTCAGGTACAGTTGGCACTTTAACTAAGGTGTATAATAATATAAAATATAGTGAGATATGAAAAATTGAGTTAATAGAGGTGTTCAGGTTGTCCAAGTTTTTTAAAAATAACAAATTGATTGTTATTTTCTGTTCCCTGATTCTATTTATATCGTTAATAGGGTTATCGATCAGATCACATCACCAATCGCCTGTGGAACAATATGTCGGTGATACCGTGTCCGTTCCTCAACGCGTACTATCTTATCCATTACATATAGTAACAGGTTCAATTGACGGTTTATTCAATGGAAAAACATCAAAAGAGGATAAAAATAAAATCAAACAATTAGAGGCAGAAAATGAGAGATTGAAAGCGGAAAATGAAGGTTTTCGTAAAGAATTAGATATTAAAGACATCTCTAAATACGAACCTCTCAGCGCAACAGTGATTGCTAGAAATCCAGACCAATGGATGAATAAAGCGATTATTGATAAAGGGAAAAAAGCCGGAATCAAACAAAACCAAGCTGTTATTACAGCAGAAGGTTTAGTCGGCAGAGTTGTCAAAGTCAATCAGTTTTCTGCTCAAGTAGATTTGCTTTCAACTTCATCTCGTAATGGTAAACTTTCAGTTAATATTCAACATGATTCTAAAAAAATCTTCGGGTTGATTAACCATTATGATAGAAAAACAAATGAATTAGTTATCAGTGATATTGATAATAAGGATAAAATCGCAAAAGGCGATAAAGTTGTGACAAGTGGTTTAGCGAATCAAATACCAAGCAACTTATATATCGGTGAAGTTACTAAAGTAGAAAATGATCAATATGGGCTTTCAAAAGAAGTGAGAGTAAAAACAGCGGCAGATTTAAGTGACTTAGATCATGTTTATGTTGCACAACGCGATCCGAAAACACTTCCTGATGAAAGCGGTGATGAATAATGCGTGCGTTTTACTATTTTTTAATTGGGGCTGTATTGTTCTATCTTGATTCATTAATCGCTTTAGTGATACCGATGCAAATCGGTGGAAGAGGGATTATCTTCGTACCGCATTTATTGTTGATGTATTTGTTGATTATTACCATCTATAAAAAACCAAGTATCGCAGTTGTACTTGCGATAATTTTCGGATTAACTACTGATTTATATTATGGAACAATCTATGGTTTAAATACATTTGGTTATTTATTATTTGTGATTTTGATGGATTTCTTTTTCAAAGTATACTATCGAGATCATACGATGGTATTCATTGGTGTTTGGCTGTTTACAATCATCTTTGAAATTTACCAAGCATTAATTTATGGTTTGTTAGGATTAATTAAATTTAATCTTTGGGACTTTTTATTATTCCGATTATTACCAACCGCTTTCGTAAATTTACTGTTATTGGTGATTGTTTTTAGCTTGATTAAAAAATTAATCAAAAAATTAGATTTGCCAATTGACAGGAAAGCCTAGGGATGGTAAGCTTTAGCAGTTGAGTAGTTTATAGCTACATACAACCGCTCAAATATAGGTTTAAGTATATCAAGTGTATCACCTATATATGGCGTGACTTATTTTATAGGAGGTGCAAAGTATGTTTGCTATTATCGAAACAGGCGGTAAACAAATTAAAGTAGAAAAAGGTCAAGAAATTTACGTTGAAAAATTAGATGTAAACGAAGGTGACACTTTCACTTTTGACAAAGTTTTATTTGTAGGTGGAGACGCAGTCAAAGTTGGTGCGCCAACAGTTGAAGGTGCGACAGTAACAGCTACAGTAAACAAACAAGGTCGCGGTAAGAAAATCACTGTATTTACTTACAAACGTCGTAAAGACTATAAACGTAAAAAAGGCCATCGTCAACCATACACTAAATTAACAATCGACGCAATCAACGCTTAATCATGATTAAGATAGACGTTTCGTTTAATGAAGAGGGTCAAGTAACAGATGTCATCATGGATGGTCATGCTGAACATGGCGAGTATGGTCATGATATTGTCTGTGCTGGCGCTTCAGCGGTTTTATTCGGAAGTGTCAATGCTATCCTCGGATTAACATCTGAAAGACCTGACATAGATTATGACGATGATGGAGGCTATTTCCATCTCAGAAGTGTAAACGTAAACGATGAACAAGCGCAATTGATTTTGCAAGCAATGCTCGTATCACTTCAAACTATTGAAGACGAGTACCACGATAATATAAAATTAAATTATAAGTGAGGTGTATCCAGATGTTAAAATTAAACTTACAATTCTTCGCATCGAAAAAAGGGGTAAGTTCTACTAAAAACGGACGTGACTCTGAATCTAAACGTCTTGGCGCTAAACGTGCTGACGGACAATTCGTAACAGGTGGATCAATTTTATTCCGTCAACGCGGAACTAAAATCTACCCTGGTGAAAATGTAGGTCGCGGCGCCGATGACACATTATTCGCTAAAATTGACGGCGTTGTTAAATTCGAACGCAAAGGCCGTAACAAAAAACAAGTTTCAGTATACGCTGCAGCTGAGTAATTTTTGTTGACGCAACACCAGAAGTTTAACTTCTGGTGTTTTATTTTTGTCTTTATTTCTAAGCGTACATAAAGAATGATATAATAATCTAGATATTGCATTAGAAAATATATATAAAAGAGGTGAGAAACATGTTTGTCGATCAAGTTAAAATATTATTAAAAGCAGGCGATGGCGGTAACGGTATCACTGCATATAGAAGAGAGAAATATGTTCCTTTCGGAGGCCCGGCAGGCGGAGACGGCGGTCGCGGTGCATCTATAGTTTTTGAAGTAGACGAAGGGTTACGTACATTACTCGATTTCAGATATCAACGCCAATTCAAAGCCAAACGTGGTGAAGGCGGCCAAAGTAGTAACATGCATGGTAGAAATGCGGAAGATTTAGTATTAAGAGTCCCACCAGGCACAATTATTAAAGCAGTTGAAACGGATGAAGTCATCGCTGACCTAGTAGAAAATGGACAACGTGCCGTTGTCGCTAAAGGTGGACGTGGCGGTCGAGGCAACTCTCGATTTGCAACACCAAGAAACCCAGCACCTGATTTCAGTGAAAATGGTGAACCTGGTGAAGAAATTGAAGTCACATTAGAATTAAAATTAATGGCAGATGTTGGCTTAGTTGGTTTCCCAAGTGTGGGTAAATCTACATTGCTTTCAACAGTCTCAAAAGCAAAGCCTAAAATCGGAGCATACCATTTCACAACGATTAAACCAAATTTAGGTGTTGTTTCAACACCTGACGGTCGTAGCTTTGTTATGGCTGATTTACCTGGATTAATTGAAGGTGCTTCAGAGGGTGTTGGTTTAGGACATCAATTCTTACGTCATGTCGAAAGAACTAAAGTCATTGTACATGTGATTGACATGAGTGGATCAGAAGGCAGAGATCCTTATGAAGATTACCAAACTATTAACAATGAATTAAAATCTTACGGTCAACGTTTAGAAGATCGTCCACAAATCATCGTCGCAAATAAAATGGACTTGCCAGACGCACAAGATAATTTAGAACTCTTTAAGTCTGAAGTTGGTGACGATGTAGAGATTATTCCAATTTCTGCTTATACACGAGAAAATCTTGATCAATTACTTTATGCGATTGCTGATAAACTAGAAGAGTATAAAGATGTTGATTTCTCTAAAGAAGATGATGAAGCATTAGGTGTGAACCGTGTATTATACAAACACACACCATCACAAGATGCATTCACAATTACACGTGATGATGATGCAGCATTTGTGGTCAGCGGTAAAGCAATTGAAAGAATGTTCCATATGACTGATTTCAATAGTGACCCGGCAGTTAGACGTTTTGCGCGTCAAATGCGTTCAATGGGTATTGATGATGCATTAAGAGAACGTGGTGCGAAAAATGGAGATATCGTAAGAATTTTAGGCGGAGAATTTGAATTCGTTGAATAGAGGTGTCTAAGTGAACGATAAACAAGTGAAAAAGTTCTATCTGATACGAGAAGATGTACTTCCAGAGTCTGTCATTAAAACATTGCAAATTAAAGATGCATTAAAAGAAAATCCGCATTTGTCTATTTATGAAGCAGTCAGACAATACGGTTTATCTCGTAGTGCCTTTTACAAGTATAAAGATACTATCTTTCCAATTGATGAAAAGGTAGAAGATACAAGAGAATTCACTATCATTCTTTATGTACATGATAAGGTTGGTATGCTTGCACAAGTTCTTAATACGATTTCTCAAATTCACATGTCTGTTTTAACGATTCATCAAAGTATTCCGATGGAAGATAAAGCAACAATCACATTGTCTTTAAATACTGCAGGCAGTCAGACTTCGATTGAAGATGTGATTTTTGCATTACGAAACATTGAAAATGTTTATAAAGTAGAAATAATCAGTATGTCAATGTAAGGAAGTGACGGCGTGTACGCATATATTAAAGGTCAATTAACACAATTGTTCCCAACACACGTGGTGGTGGAAACGAATGGTGTCGGTTATGAAATCCAAACACCGAACTCTTATCGTTTTCAATCTTCATTTCAACAAGAAGTAGTAATTTACACGTCTTTAGTTGTTAGAGAAGATGCACAGTTGTTGTATGGTTTTATATCAGAAGAAGAAAAAGAAATGTTTTTAAGCTTGAATAAAGTGACAGGTATTGGTCCAAAATCGGCATTGGCAATTTTAGCTGCAAGTACGCCTAATGAAGTAAAAATCGGTATAGAAAATGAAAATGAAGCGTATTTAACAAAATTCCCAGGCATCGGTAAGAAGACTGCACGTCAAATCATCTTAGATTTAAAAGGTAAAGTTCAAATCACAGATGAAAGTGCAGATACTTTATTACAGCAACCTGATACAACTGTATCCGGCAATTCACCAGTCCTAGAAGAAGCCTTGCTTGCATTAGAAGCATTAGGTTATTCTAAGCGTGAATTGAAAAAAGTTGAAAAGAAATTGAGTACAGAGCAGTTTGAATCAGTGGATGAAGCGGTTAAAGCAGGTTTGAAAATATTAGTTTCTTAAAAATAAGTCAAAAGGAGGGGACACAATGGATGACAGAATGGTAGATCAAACGGTCCATGATGATGAATATTCTTTTGAATTATCATTGAGACCACATTTACTAAGACAATATATCGGTCAAGCATCAATTAAAGCTAATTTAGAAGTCTTTATAAAAGCAGCAAAGATGCGTGAGGAGCCATTAGATCATGTTTTATTATTCGGCCCCCCTGGACTTGGTAAAACAACCTTGTCAAACATCATTGCGAATGAAATGGGTGTAAACATCAGAACAGTCACTGGACCAGCAATAGAACGACCTGGTGATTTAGCAGCAATCCTTTCAGGTTTGCAACCAGGTGATGTTTTGTTTATTGATGAAATTCATCGTTTAAGCAGTGTAGTTGAAGAGGTTTTATATCCTGCAATGGAAGATTTCTATTTAGATATCGTGATCGGCAAAGGAGAAGAAGCGCGCAGTATTCGTATTGATTTGCCTCCATTTACATTAGTAGGTGCAACGACAAGAGCCGGCAGCTTAACGGGCCCTTTACGTGATCGCTTTGGTGTTCATTTACGTTTGGAGTTTTATAATGAGGATGAACTAGAAGATATTATTAAGCGAACTGCAGAAGTACTAGGTACAGAAATTGATGAAGAGAGTGCTGCAGAACTTGCGAAACGTAGTAGAGGTACACCACGTATTGCCAACCGTCTTCTTAAACGCGTTCGAGATTTCCAACAAGTCAATGAAGACGACAAAATATATATTGAAACAACAAAACGTGCATTACAACTTCTACAAGTTGATGATTATGGTTTAGATTATATCGACCATAAAATGATGCGCTGTATTATTAATCAATATAATGGGGGACCTGTCGGTTTAGACACAATCGCTGTTTCTATCGGTGAAGAACGCATTACAATCGAAGATGTCTATGAGCCTTTCTTAATTCAAAAAGGCTTTTTAGAACGCACACCGAGAGGAAGAAAAGCGACACCCCTAGCTTATGAACACTTTGGCACTGAACATGGAAAGAGGGACAATTTTGAATATTGAAGAGTTTGATTATCATTTACCGGAAGAACTAATCGCACAAACGCCGTTAAAAGATAGAGATACAAGTCGTTTATTAGTATTAAATAGAAAGAATGGCGACATTGAACATCGTCATTTTAAAGACATTATCGAATATTTTAATCCAGGTGACACGCTTGTCTTAAACGATACTAAAGTCATGCCTGCGCGCTTATTTGGTTTAAAAGAAGATACAAAAGCTAAAGTAGAAATGTTGATGCTGACACAAATCGAAGGTAATGATTGGGAAGTATTATTGAAGCCTGCGAAACGTATCAAAGTGGGTCAAAAATTATCATTTGGTGAAGGGAAAATCATCGCAGAATGTATTAAGGAATTAGAACAAGGCGGACGCATTATGCGTTTATATTACGAAGGTATTTTACAAGAACGTTTAGATGAATTAGGTGAAATGCCATTACCGCCTTACATCAAAGAACGTTTAGATGATCCAGATCGCTATCAAACAGTCTATGCGAAGGAAACAGGTTCTGCCGCTGCACCAACAGCCGGCTTACACTTTACAGATGAGCTGTTAGAACAATTAAAAGCGAAACAAGTGAACCTTGCATTTGTAACACTGCATGTCGGTTTAGGTACCTTCAGACCTGTCAGCGTTGATAATATAGATGATCATAAAATGCATAGCGAATATTATCAGATGTCTCAAGCTACAGCTGATTTGTTAAATGAAACAAAACAAAAAGGACATCGTATTATTTCAGTTGGTACCACATCAACAAGAACATTAGAAACGATTCGCAGAGACCATGACCAATTTACAGCACAAAGCGGATGGACGGATATCTTTATTTATCCAGGCTTTGAGTTTAAAGCTATTGATGCTTTAATTACGAACTTCCATCTGCCGAAGTCCACACTTGTCATGTTAGTTTCAGCATTCAGTTCAAAACAATATATTTTAAATGCATACCAAACAGCTGTCGAAATGAAATATCGATTCTTCAGCTTTGGTGATGCAATGTTAATTATTTAAGGGAGTCGTGAAAAAGTTATGCCTGCAGTAACTTATGAACATATCAAAACATGTAAACAATCCGGTGCAAGGTTAGGAATCGTGCATACACCGCACGGTTCGTTTGAAACACCTATGTTTATGCCAGTAGGAACTCAAGCTACCGTTAAAACTATGAGTCCTGAAGAACTAAGGGAAATTAATGCACAAATCATTTTAGGCAACACATACCATTTATGGTTGCAACCCGGCAATGACATTATTAAACGCGCGGGTGGTTTGCATAAATTTATGAATTGGAATGGCCCGATTCTGACTGATTCTGGTGGTTTCCAAGTATTCAGTTTAAGTAATTTACGTAAAATCACAGAAGAAGGTGTTCATTTCAGACATCATAAAAATGGTTCTAAATTATTCTTGAGTCCTGAGAAAGCGACAGAGATTCAAAATGATTTAGGTTCAGATATTATGATGGCATTTGATGAATGTCCGCCAATGCCTGCTGAATATAAATATGTCAAAGACTCTATCGAAAGAACAACAAGATGGGCAGAGCGTTGTCTGAAAGCACATAAACGACCAGAAGACCAAGCTTTATTCGGAATTATCCAAGGTGGAGAATATAAAGATTTACGTCAGCAAAGCGCTGAAGAATTAGTGAAGTTAGATTTTCCTGGCTATGCGATTGGCGGATTATCTGTGGGTGAACCTAAACCAGTCATGTATGACATGGTTGAATTTACTGAACAATTCATGCCTAAGGATAAACCACGTTATTTAATGGGTGTCGGCTCACCAGATGCTTTAATCGAATGTAGTATTCGTGGTATGGATATGTTTGATTGCGTATTACCAACACGTATAGCACGAAATGGTACATGTATGACTTCTAATGGTCGTGTGGTTATTAAAAATGCAAAATATGCAGACGATTTAAGTCCGCTTGATGAAAATTGTGATTGTTATACATGCCGTAACTATACAAAAGCTTACTTACGTCATTTAATAAAAGCAGAAGAAACTTTTGGTATACGCCTAACTACTTATCATAACTTATATTTTCTGTTAAAATTAATGGAGGATATCAGACAGGCCATTCGGGAGGATCGTCTTTTAGATTTTAAAGAGGAATTCTTTGAACAATATGGATTGAATGAAGAAAATCCTAAAAACTTTTAATTAAAGGAGTAATGTTTGTGAATTTAACCGGTCTTATTTTACCTATTGCATTATTAGCTTTAATGTGGTTCTTCATGATCAGACCACAACAAAAGCGTCAAAAGGAACACCGTGAAATGGTGAACCGTTTGGAATCAGGACAACACGTTACAACAATCGGCGGCATCAAAGGTGTCGTACGTGCAGTTGATGAAACAACAGTTGTCATTTCAGTTAACGACAAAGGCACTCAAATCACATTTGAAAAAGGTGCTGTAAAACAAGTTAATCCAGACTAATTAATGTTAGTATGACATAGTATAGGCAAGCGTAAGCGAATTACCTGTACATAGATTAACCCAATAAACATCCTAAAGCGATCCGATATAGATTGTTTTAGGATGTTTTAATTTTGTTTGAATTACTTTAAATGCATGAAAAGTTGTTTTAAATTAGTGTAGGAGCGTGTATAATTCAATATTGGAATACGATTTTATAAGGTTTTGCATAGTATTAACGTGATTTAATGTTGGTTTTAATTAATTGTACACGCTATGCATCACACAAAGTATTGTTCGAATTTTTGAAAGCTGAGTAAGGATGTAGTAAGCTATATAGGTTCATTCAATTGAAATGCAGTGTAAGAACAAACCGAAACGTTTGGTTTTAGCTTGCAGTTCATTTGAAAAATCAAGTATGCTATTTACATAAGTAAATAATGAGGTGTTCATGTGAAGAAAAACAGTAGAATAATTGCATTCTTGTTACTTGTTGTGTTGCTTTTTGCTGGCATGGCAGCAACTTACAAGAATGTAATTAAAGACGTTCGTTTAGGCTTGGACCTTCAAGGTGGATTTGAGGTACTTTACCAAGTTAATCCATTACAAAAGGGTGATAAGATAGACGATAAGGCTGTTCAAGCCACAGCCAAAACGTTAGAAAACAGGGTCAACGTCTTAGGGGTATCTGAACCTAAGATTACTGTTGAAGATAATAACCGTATTCGAGTACAACTTGCTGGTGTTAAAAACCAAAATGAAGCTCGAGACATTTTATCTTCACAAGCGAATTTAACGATTCGCGACTCAGACGATAACGTTAAATTAACAGGTAAGGATTTAGTTCAAGGTTCTGCAAAACAAGAGTTTAAGCAGAATACCAACCAACCGGCTGTTACTTTCAAATTGAAAGATAGTAAAAAATTCAAGAAAGTCACAGAAGAGATTTCAAAACGTAAAGAAAACGTGATGGTTGTTTGGTTAGACTACGAAAAAGGCGATAGTTACCAAAAAGAAAAAGAGAAAAAAGACCCGAAATATGTTTCAGCAGCGTCAGTTGATCAACCTATCAACTCTGACAGTGTAGAAATTTCTGGTGGATTTAATGGCGAAGAAGGCGTTCAAAAAGCAAAACAAATTGCTGACTTATTGAACTCTGGTTCTTTACCAGTACATCTTAAAGAAATTTACTCTAACTCTGTAGGTGCACAGTTCGGTCAAGATGCATTAGATAAAACAATCTTCGGTTCATTATTAGGTGTCGGAGTCATTTACTTATTTATGGTAGGATTCTACAGATTACCTGGTATTATTGCCGTAATTACATTAACAACATATATCTACTTAACTTTAGTAGCCTTCAACTTCATTCATGGTGTACTTACATTGCCAGGTTTAGCGGCACTGGTACTTGGTGTCGGTATGGCGGTTGATGCGAACATCATCATGTATGAACGGATTAAAGATGAGTTGAGAATCGGACGAACATTGAAACAAGCTTTCCACAAAGCGAATAAGAGTTCCTTTATTACGATTTTAGATGCGAACTTAACAACTGTCTTAGCGGCAGCTGTGTTATTCTTCTTTGGTGAAAGTGCGGTTAAAGGTTTCGCTACGATGTTATTACTCGCAATCTTAATGAGTTTCGTGACAGCAGTATTCTTAACACGTATCTTATTATCATTGTTAGTACAATCAAATTACTTCAAGAAAAGTTTCTGGTTATTTGGTATTAAGAAGAAAGACAGACATGATATCAATGAAGGTATTGATGTGTATCAATTAAAAACACCTTATGATCATTGGAACTTCATGAAACTTGCGAAACCATTATTCTGGTTCAGTGGTATTGTGATTGCTGCTGGTGTAGTGATTCTGTTTATATTCAAATTAAACTTAGGTATCGACTTTACAAGTGGTACACGTGTTGATATGAAAGCAGATCATAAGATTACACAAGAAGACGTTACAAAACAATTAGACAAAGCGCATATGAAGCCTGACCGTATTTCATTATCTGGTAATAACGATAGCGCTTCTGTTCAATTTAAAAATGATTTGAGCAAAGACGAAGTTGCTAAAGTTAAAAATGTGATGAAAAAAGAATTCGGTAATGAACCTACTGTTAACACAGTTTCACCGGTGATTGGTCAAGAAATTGCGAAAAACGCATTACTTTCATTGATTTACGCATCCATCGGTATGATTATATACATTTCATTACGATTCGAATGGCGAATGGGCTTATCATCTATCATCGCATTACTGCATGATGCCTTTATGATTGTTGCGGTATTCAGCTTGTTCAGAATTGAAGTAGATGTAACATTTATCGCAGCAGTTCTAACAATTATCGGTTACTCTATTAACGATACAATCGTTACATTTGACCGTGTACGTGAGAACTTGCATAAAATCAGGGTGATTACTAAACCAGAACAGATTGACAAAATTGTAAACCGTTCAATCAGACAAACACTGACACGTTCAATCAACACTGTATTAACAGTTGTGATTGTTGTAGTCGCATTATTAATGTTCGGTGCATCAAGTATCTTCAACTTTGCACTTGCATTATTAATTGGTTTAGTTTCTGGTGTATTCTCATCTGTGTTCATCGCTGTACCTTTATGGGGCATGATGAAAAAACAACAGCTTAAAAAAGCACCAAATCATAAACTTGTCGTTTATCGTGAAAAACGTAAAAACGAAGATAAAATTCTGGTTTAATAGAACGAGAGTATTAACTCCTGGACTTTTTAGTCTGGGAGTTTTTTTATGATGTAAAACGCTATGTTTGGTAGAAGTTGCTTTTTATTTTATGAGTTCTTCTGTATAATGACATATGGAAAAGAGGGAAGTCGTTATATGATTAAAGCTAAGTATAAATGGGATTTACAATCGAATATATCAGAAATCACATCAGATGACGCTAAAGCATTAAAGCTTACACCTATCGTACAAAAAATATTACAAAGCAAAGGTGTAATAGCGTCTTCTGAAATCAAACAATTACTAGAACCATCTCAAATTCAGCATGACCCTTATGCGTTAAGTGATATGAAGAAAACTATTGAACGTATCAATCAAGCACTTGATAAAAAAGAACGTATTTTAGTTTATGGAGATTATGATGCTGATGGGGTAACATCTACATCTATATTAGTCAGTGCATTAAGAGAACTTGGTGCAGAAGTCGGATGGTATATTCCAAATCGATTTACTGAAGGATATGGACCAAATGAAGCAGCCTTTAGAAATGCAGCGGATGAAGGTATCGATTTGATTATTACAGTTGATAATGGTATCCAAGGTCATCATGAAATGCTAGTGGCTAAAGAATTAGACATAGATGTGATTATTACAGATCACCATGAAATTGGTGAAACGTTACCGGAAGCTTATGCGATTGTGCATCCGATGCATCCAGATTTTGACTATCCATTTAAATACTTAAGCGGTGCAGGGGTCGCATTAAAAATTGCTCAAGCATTACTTGATCATCCTGCACACGAATTTACAGCTTTGGCAGCCATAGGTACAGTTGCTGATTTGGTCTCATTAACAGATGAAAACCGAGCTATTGTACAACAAGGTATAAAGGTGATGAACAATCATCCATCAGTTGCCATCGAAGCGCTGCTAAGTCAAGCAGGGTATAACGACGCGATAAACGAAGAAACGATTGGTTTTATAATAGGACCGCGTTTGAATGCAGTAGGCCGTCTAGATGATGCAAGTTTAGCAGCGGAATTGTTAATGTGTGAAAGTGCGGAAGAAGCGGAATTCTTAGCTGAGCAAGTTGAACATTTTAATCAAGAACGAAAAGATATTGTTCAAGAGATTGCAGACGAAGCACTTGAAATGGCACAAGCGGAAGTAGAAGCTGGAAACCGCTTCTTAATCCTTGCCCAAGAAAATTGGCATGAAGGTGTTCTTGGCATCGTTGCCTCACGAATTGTTGAAACATATGGCTTGCCGACGATCATTCTAAACATTGATACTGCACAAGATTTTGCGAAAGGTTCTGCTCGCAGTATTGAACAAGTTTCAATGTATGAGATGCTAGATAAAGAAAGACCATTGATTTCAAAATTCGGTGGGCATCATATGGCAGCAGGAATGACTTTACCAATTGAAAATATAGAAAAGCTTAAAACAGCGTTAAATGCTCATATGGCAGAACTCGCAAAATACGAAGATTTAACACCTAGGAAAAAAGTAGATTTAGTATTAAGCGAATCTGATATTACGGTTAAAAATATTTCAGATATTGAAAAGTTACGACCATTCGGTACAGACTTTACTAGTCCTGTGTTTGAATTAGATGGGATTCAAGTCAAACAATCTAAAGGGATTGGTCAAGAAGGCAAACATTTAAAAATGACACTAGGTGATTCTAAGTTACAAGCCCTTTATTGGCAAAATGGTGCATATGCACACCAACTAGAACCGAACGAGCCCTTAAATTTAATCGGGACCTTACAAATAAATGAATGGAATGGTAATCAATCACCTCAATTCATGGTACAAGATATGGCTTCAGAACAGCTGCAAATTTTAGACTTCAGAGGCAAAGCACGTCAACATGAGATGCATGATAATGCATCGACTGCAGAAATTATCAATGCACAGGCTGAAAAAGCACATGAACATCAATATTTCTATGGAGATATAATTGAACAAGTTTATGACAGATATATCTTTAAAGAGTTACCATTGGATTTAGAAACCATGGCACAAACATTAAAGTCAATTCAAGCCAGTCAAATTATTTTAGAGTTGAACCATCAACACTCTATTTATTTTGACGGCATGCCGCAAATGAACCATTTTAAGGCGTGCTATAAAGCCTTATTTATGAAAGATGAAATCAACTTAGAACAAGATGGAATGCAGTTATGCAACTATTTAAAAATCAAACCGCCTTTATTGATATTTATGCTCAAAGTCTTTAATGAATTAGATTTTATTGAGAATAATCATGGTATAATTAAAGTGAATAAAAATGTAGATAAAAAGGACATTACTTCTAGTAAGCTTTATCAAGCAAGACTTAAACGGATAGATGTTGAGAAATTCTTGTTATATGATGACTTTTCAAAGGTGAAACTTTGGATTAAAGAACAGCTAGCTAAGTAATTAGGAGGAAATAAATAAATGGATTTAAAACAATATGTTTCAGAAGTACAAGATTGGCCTAAAGAAGGCGTCAATTTCAAAGATATCACAACGATTATGGATAATGGGGAAGCTTATGGTTATGCGACAGATCAAATCGTTGAATTTGCTAGAGAAAAAGAAGTAGATATCGTTGTAGGTCCTGAAGCACGTGGCTTTATCATCGGTTGTCCTGTAGCGTATTCAATGGGAATCGGATTTGCACCAGTACGTAAAGAAGGCAAACTTCCTAGAGAAGTCATCAAATATGAGTACAACTTGGAATATGGTACTAACGTTTTAACTATGCATAAGGATGCTATTAAACCAGGACAACGCGTCTTAATTACTGATGATTTGCTAGCGACAGGCGGCACGATTGAAGCTACAATCAAACTCGTTGAAGAACTAGGAGGTGTTGTAGCTGGTATTGCCTTTATCATCGAATTAAAATATTTACATGGTTATGAAAAGATTAAAGACTACGAAGTATTAAGCTTAATTTCATATGATGAGTAAAATAATGTATCGCTTACTAGTGAAGGGTAAGCGATACATTTATTTATTTGCAAAATTTGTTTTTTGTTTTTAAATAAAAGTTAATTCTACAAGGTGAGCTTGTAAACGACACTGACAAGATAATTGCGAAAGTTCACACAATACGTCGAAGTATAGTGGTTCAATTATCTGTCAATGTATAGTAGAATAGATATATTATTTAATATAAATGTAAGTTGTGATAAAAGGAACGAGTTGAAAATAGGCTGGTAACCTATATAACTATTGTTGAAATACGAAATATTCAAACAAACTGACAAGCAGTTTATAAAATAAAATGTACTTAAAAAGAAGATGTGGGGGTGTCTAATGTGAATAATGAATATCCATACAGCGCAGATGAAGTCTTATATAAAGCAAAATCCTACTTATCCAAAGAGGAGTATGAACATGTCTTGAAAAGCTATCATATCGCATATGAAGCGCATCAAGGCCAATTCAGAAAAAATGGTTTGCCTTATATTATGCACCCGATTCAAGTAGCTGGTATTTTAACTGAGATGCATCTTGACGGACCGACTATTGTTGCAGGCTTCTTACATGATGTAATTGAGGATACTCCTTACACATTTGATGACGTAAAAGCGATGTTTAACGATGAAGTAGCCATGATTGTTGAAGGGGTTACGAAATTAAAGAAAGTCAAATATCGTTCTAAAGAAGAACAACAAGCTGAGAACCATAGAAAGTTATTTATTGCGATTGCCAAAGATGTACGTGTTATCTTAGTTAAATTAGCAGATAGACTGCATAATATGCGTACTTTAAAAGCGATGCCGAGAGAAAAACAAATTAGAATTTCTAAAGAAACATTAGAGATTTACGCACCTCTTGCACACCGTTTAGGGATTAATACAATCAAATGGGAACTTGAAGATATAGCGCTTCGTTATATCGATGGTGTACAGTACTTCCGTATCGTCAATCTCATGAAGAAAAAACGTAGTGAGCGTGAAGCTTATATTGCAAACGCGATAGACAATATACGTGCTGAAATGGATAAAATGCATATTTCAGGTGAGATTAACGGCCGTCCTAAACATATTTACAGTATCTATCGTAAAATGATGAAACAAAAGAAACAATTCGATCAAATCTTTGATTTATTAGCAGTGCGTATTATTGTTGATTCAATTAAAGATTGTTATGCGGTATTAGGTTTAGTACATACTTTATGGAAACCGATGCCTGGCAGATTCAAAGACTATATTGCGATGCCTAAACAAAACATGTATCAATCGTTGCATACCACTGTTGTAGGTCCTAATGGCGATCCTTTAGAAATTCAAATCAGAACACATGAAATGCATGAAATTGCTGAACACGGGGTTGCGGCGCATTGGGCTTATAAAGAAGGCAAGAAAGTCACTGATGATAATTCAAGTTATGCTAAGAAACTATCATGGTTGAAAGACTTGGCAGAAGCGGATAAAACAGCGAATGATGCACAAGAATTTATGGAATCATTGAAGTTCGATTTACAAAGTGATAAAGTATATGCCTTCACACCACAAAGTGATGTGATTGAATTACCTTATGGTGCAGTTCCGATTGACTTCGCCTATGCCGTACACAGTGAAGTCGGCAACAAAATGATCGGTGCAAAGGTCAATGGTAAAATCGAACCGATTGATTACGTATTGCAAACTGGAGATATTGTTGAAATACGAACAAGCAAACATTCCTATGGACCAAGCAGAGACTGGTTGAAAATTGTTCGTTCTTCCAGTGCAAAAAGCAAAATTAAAAGCTTCTTCAAAAAACAAGACCGTTCTTCAAACATTGAAAAAGGTAAGTTTATGGTAGAAGCGGAAATTAAGGAACAAGGCTTTAAAGTTGATGAAGTATTGACAGAAGCGAATATAGATATCGTCAATCAAAAATATAATTTCTCAAGTGAAGATGATTTATTTGCGGCAGTAGGTTTTGGCGGTGTGACATCATCACAAATCGTTAACAAGTTAACGGAAAAACAACGTATTCTTGACAAGCAACGTGCATTGAATGAAGCGCAAGAAGTCACAAAATCTGTACCGATTAAAGACAATATCACCACAGACAGCGGTGTTTATGTTGAAGGTATTGAAAACGTATTGATCAAATTATCTAAATGCTGTAATCCGATTCCAGGTGACGATATTGTAGGTTATATTACTAAAGGACATGGTATTAAAGTACACCGTACAGATTGTCCGAATATCCGAAATGAAAAAGAACGTTTGATCAGCGTAGAGTGGGTGAAATCTAAAGACTCTACACAACGTTATCAAGTTGATTTAGAAGTCACTGCCTATGACCGCAACGGATTACTTAATGAAGTACTACAAGCGGTTAACGCAACTGACAGTAATTTAGTTAAAGTATCAGGTAAATCTGATGTTGAAAAAAATGCTATTATTAATTTAAGTGTGATGGTTAAAAACGTCAACGAAGTATTTAAAGTCGTAGAACGTATTAAACAACTAGGAGACGTCTATACAGTAACAAGAGTTTGGAACTAACTGAGGTGTATATAAATGAGAGTAGTAGTACAACGTGTCAAACAAGCATCTGTAACAAATGAAACGTTAAATAATCAAATTGGAAAAGGTTTATGTTTGTTAGTTGGTGTCGGTAAAGATTCGACTGAAGCAGATGTGCAAGCAGTGGCAAAAAAGATAGCCAATGCAAGAATCTTTGAAGATGAAGAAGGAAAAATGAATTTGAATGTTCAGCAAATCGGGGGTGAGATATTATCTATATCTCAATTCACGTTATATGCTGATGTTAAAAAAGGCAATAGACCTGGCTTTTCAAATTCTAAATCTCCAGATGAAGCAAATCGCTTATACGAAGCATTGAACGATACATTACGTACTTATGACTTAGAAGTTAAGACAGGTGAATTCGGTACTGATATGTTAGTGGATATCGCAAATGACGGTCCTGTGACGATTATTTATGAAAGTCAGGACGGCAAAGTGATATGAACCGAATAGAACGGTGGTTTAAAAAGCATAGACTTAAACCGATTCCCGTACTCATTGCTGCACTCTTAATTATTATTGTTGTATTTACGATAATTCTCGTTGCCAATTATCAAGATAAACATGATGATAGTGTAACAATGAAAGAAGATGCAGAATTAAGAACGGGTCCTAACGCCGTCTATCCTGAGATTTTTCCTGCTGAAAAAGGTGAAACATTCCATAAACTTGATAAAAAAGGTAAATGGATTTATGTTGAAACGAGTAATGGCAAGCAAAAAGGATGGGTGGCTGGATGGCATACGGATTTAGATATTCCGCCAGATAATGATCCGAATGCTAAGCCGTTAAAAGGCAAAGTGATTGTACTGGACCCTGGTCATGGCGGTGGTGACCAGGGAGCAGCCAGTGGCACTAAGTATAAATCTTTAGAAAAAGTTTATACTTTAAAAACTGGATTGGAGTTAAAAAAGAAACTTGAGCAAGAAGGCGCAACTGTTAAAATGACGCGTGACAATGATAATTACGTCAAACTGAAAGATAGAAATCTTAAAGGTGATGCGTTTATCAGCTTACATAATGACGCTTTGGAGTCTCCTGAAGCAAATGGCGCAACAGTATATTGGTACAAGAAAAAACAAGAAGATTTAGCACAAGTTTTAAGTATGAGTATACAGAAAAAAGGTTTGCTGTCACCAAAAGGTGCAAGACAGGAAAATTATCAAGTATTGCGTCAATCTAAAATACCAGCTGTGTTAATTGAACTAGGGTATATCAGTAATCCAACAGATGAGATGATGATACGAGATAAATTGCATCGTCAAATATTAGAACAGTCTATTGTTGATGGTTTGCGTATGTATTTTTCAGCTTAAATAGTTGCAATCAATGCTTAAAATCGTTATGATAGTATCTGAATAAAATAATTAAAACCGTTACGATTCTTGAATAGACATTACGAAATGATACAAGAGAAATAATCCTAGGCTGAAAGATTATTCAGAGTAATTTTGTCATTATTGAACACAAGAAGAGGTGAAGGTAAATAGTTACTGTTTATCTTCCGTACAACATACGTTAAATGTTTAAAGTGGAACTGTGCTATACAGTTCAATTAGGGTGGCAACACGGAAAATTCGTCCCTTGTGTGATAGTGATATCATACAAGGGGCTTTTTTATTTCTAAAAGGAAGTGACGATATGATTAAAATCCCACGTGGTACACAAGATATTCTGCCTGATCAAAGCAGAAAATGGAGATATATTGAAACAAAATTAGATGAATTAATGGAACTTTATAATTATAAAGAAATTCGCACACCTATTTTTGAAAGCACTGACTTATTCGCAAGAGGTGTCGGCGATTCAACAGATGTTGTACAAAAAGAAATGTATACATTCAAAGATAAAGGTGATCGCAGTATTACATTAAGACCAGAAGGTACTGCAGCAGTAGTTCGTTCATACATTGAAAATAAAATGCAAGGTGATCCGAACCAACCGATTAAACTTTACTATAATGGTCCGATGTTCAGATATGAACGTAAACAAAAAGGGCGTTATCGTCAATTTAATCAATTCGGTGTAGAAGCAATCGGTGCCGAAGATCCAAGTATTGATGCTGAAGTTTTAGCAATGGTAATGCATATCTATGAATCATTCGGCTTAAAACACTTGAAACTTGTGATTAATAGTGTGGGTGACTTTGATTCTCGTAAGGAATATAACGAAGCGTTAATTAAGCACTTTGAACCTGTCATTGATACGTTCTGTAGTGACTGCCAATCTCGCTTGTATACGAATCCAATGCGTATTTTGGATTGTAAGGTGGATAGAGATAAAGAAGCGGTTAAAACTGCACCACGCATCACTGAATATTTAAACGAAGAATCAAAAGCTTATTATGAACAAGTTAAAAGTTATTTAGATGAATTAGGTATTCCTTATGTGGAAGATCCAAACTTAGTTCGTGGTCTGGATTATTATACACACACTGCTTTTGAATTAATGATTGACAGTCCAGATTATGATGGTGCCATCACAACACTATGCGGCGGCGGACGTTACAATGGTTTATTAGAATTACTAGATGGACCAAAACAAACAGGTATTGGTTTCGCATTAAGTATTGAACGTTTACTACTTGCGTTAGAAGAAGAAGGTATCGAAATCGAAGATGAAGATCATTTAGATTTATTTATTGTAACGATGGGTGAAAAAGCGGACCGTTACGCAGTTAAATTATTAAATGATTTACGCCATCACGGTATTAAAGCAGATAAAGATTACTTGAAACGTAAAATTAAAGGTCAAATGAAGCAAGCGAACCGTGTAGGAGCTGAATATACGATTGTAATCGGCGACCAAGAACTTGAAGATGGAAATATCAATATCAAACATATGGAGAGCGGAGAATCAGAAGCGATTCAACTCACGGATTTAGTTTCATATTTTGAAGAGAAGAAAGCGAAATAAGAGGAGAGAGTAATTATGAGTAAAAAAACAACTTATTGTGGTCTTGTAACGGAAGACCTTTTAGGACAACACGTCACTTTAAAAGGATGGGTACACAATCGTCGTGACTTAGGTGGATTAATCTTTGTTGATTTACGTGACCGTGAAGGCTATGTACAAATCGTCTTCAACCCAGACTTTTCTAAAGAGGCATTAGAAGTTGCGGAATCTATCCGCTCTGAATACGTGATTGAAGTTGAAGGTACAGTAACAAAACGTGATACTGAAACTGTAAACCCTAAAATTAAAACAGGTAATGTTGAAGTACAAGTTGATAAAATTAATATCATCAACAAAGCACAAACTCCGCCATTTTCAATAAATGATGATTCACAACAAGTGGATGAAAATATCCGTTTAAAATATCGTTATTTAGATTTAAGAAGACAAGAACTTGCGCAAACAATCAAAATGCGTCACCACATTACACGCGCAATTCATGAATATTTAGATAAAGAAGGTTTCTTAGATATCGAAACACCTTTCTTAACTAAATCAACACCAGAAGGTGCACGTGACTATTTAGTACCATCTCGTGTGCATGAAGGTAAATTCTATGCGCTACCGCAATCACCACAATTGTTCAAACAATTATTGATGATCAGCGGCTTCGATAAATATTACCAAATCGTAAAATGTTTCCGTGACGAAGACTTACGTGCAGATAGACAACCTGAATTCACGCAAGTCGATATTGAAATGAGTTTCGTAGACCAAGAAGATGTTATGGAACTTGGTGAAGACATGCTGAAAAGTGTTGTAAAAGATGTTAAAGGTGTTGAATTGACTGAACAATTCCCACGTATGACATACGCAGAAGCTATGTCACGTTATGGTTCTGATAAACCAGATACACGTTTTGACATGGAGTTATTGGATGTTTCAAAACTAGGAGAAACAATGGACTTCAAAGTCTTTAAAGATACAGTAGAAAAAGGCGGAGAAGTAAAAGCATTAGTTGCGAAAGGTGCTTCAGACAAATATACACGTAAAGATATTGATAAATTAACTGAGTTTGTGAATATCTATGGCGCAAAAGGATTAGCTTGGGTCAAAGTTGTTGAAGATGGCTTAAGCGGACCAATCGCAAGATTCTTTGAAGATGAAAATGTTGAAACATTAAAATCTTTAACAGATGCAGAAGCAGGAGATTTAGTATTATTTGTTGCAGATAAACCAAGTGTTGTCGCACAAAGTTTAGGTGCATTACGTGTAAAATTAGCGCATGAGTTAGGCTTAATTGATGAAGATAAATTAAACTTCTTATGGGTAACAGATTGGCCGTTACTTGAATATGATGAAGATGAAAAACGCTATGTAGCAGCGCACCATCCTTTCACATCACCTAAAGATGAAGATTTAGACAAATTAGATTCTGAACCAGAAAAAGCACAAGCGAAAGCGTACGATATCGTATTAAACGGTTATGAATTAGGCGGCGGTTCAATCAGAATCCACAATGGTGATATTCAAGAAAAAATGTTTGAAGTCTTAGGCTTTACAAAAGAAGAAGCACAAGATCAATTCGGCTTCTTACTTGATGCATTCAAATATGGTGCACCACCACATGGCGGTATTGCATTAGGTCTTGACCGCTTCGTCATGTTATTAACAGGACGTACAAACTTACGTGATACAATCGCATTCCCTAAAACTGCGTCAGCTGTATCATTAATGACACAAGCACCAAGTGAAGTTTCTAATAAACAATTAGAAGAATTAGCATTGCGCATTCGTCATTAATAGAAAAATTACACTTTGAGAGTGTTTATATTTGCAATTACCATTTTATGTGGTAATATCTAAGTATAAGATAGTCGTCTGAAATACTCGTAGTTTGCTGTATGTATTTTGACCTAACACTCTTTGATCAGGGAGCCCAATAGGTTTTCTTGCAGCGCACACGCCTCTTAAGGAGGACTTGCAAAACAAGAAACAGGGCACCCACCTGTAATTAGCAGGCCAAAATGATCAAGCTCTAATAACTACGGTACAACGGATTCTATCGTACGTAGGACTTCGGTCCTACGTATTTTTTTTATTTTCTTTTCAAAGTTTGGCTTTTTTCACGAAATAATATTATCTAAATTTGTTATAATGGTATATGGTAGTAAAGTTAGATTAAAGGAGTATAGATTTGATGAAACATCAATTTTCACGTAATGAATTGGCATACGGTAAAGAGGGACTTGATTTATTAAAACAACAAACAGTTGCAGTACTTGGCGTTGGGGGCGTTGGGTCTTTTGCAGCAGAAGCTTTAGCTAGAACAAATATCGGCCATATCATTTTAATTGATAAAGATGATGTGGACATTACTAATGTGAACCGTCAATTACACGCACTTACAACGACTATCGGTCAAAGTAAAGTGACATTGATGGAAGAACGTATCAAATTAATCAATCCAGATTGTAAAGTAACTTCTTTACATATGTTCTATACCGAAGAAACGTATGAACAACTGTTCAATGATTATGATATTGATTACATTATTGATGCGAGCGACACAATTATTTATAAAGTGCATTTGATGAAAGAATGTTTGAAACGCGGCATTAAAATCATTTCTAGTATGGGTGCTGCAAATAAAACAGATCCAACACGTTTCCAAATTGCCGATATTTCTAAAACGAATACAGATCCTATCGCAAAAATAATTAGACAAAAATTGAAAAAAGAAGGTATTAAAAAAGGGATTCCAGTTGTTTTTTCAGATGAAAGTCCAATCGTCATCAGAGAAGATGTTAAAGAAACAGTCGGCGATAAAAATGCGGCAACGCGTAAAGGTCAAATGCCACCATCTTCAAATGCATTTGTGCCAAGTGTAGTAGGCTTAATTTGTGCAAGTTATGTCATCAACGATGTCTTAAAAGATATACCTGTGACTAGAATCAAAGATAAAAACCAAAAATAAAAAGGCTGATGTAGAATCGTAGACTGACTACGATTCTTCTATCAACCTTAATTAACGCTTGTTTTGCTGCTTAGTAATATTGTCATAGATTTGTTTAAGTTGCTGTTCAGTTTTAGATGTTGTTTTAGGATGGTAATAATGTCTGTTTTTAAGTTTATCCGGCAGATATTGCTGTGGTATAAAGCCATTCTCAGAATCATGCGGATATTGATAACCAATTGCATGACCTAATTCTTTAGCGCCTTTATAATGACCATCTTTAAGATGATTAGGCACTTGGCCGACATGACCTTTTCTAATATCAGATAAAGCAGCGTCAATGGCTTTGATACCTGAATTTGATTTAGGTGATAAGCATAATTCAATAACTGCTTGACTGAGCGGAATGCGTGCTTCTGGAAATCCTAAACGTTCTGCAGATTCAATGGCAGCGAGTGTACGTTGCCCGGCACCAGGGGATGCTAAACCGATATCTTCATAGCTGATCACTAGTAATCTTCTCGCGATGGTTGGGAGATCTCCTGCTTCAATCAGTCGTGCAAGATAATGTAATGCGGCATCAGTATCACTGCCTCGAATTGATTTTTGGAAAGCACTCATGACATCATAGTGCATGTCACCATCTTTATCACTGACAAAGCTGCCTTTTTGCATACAATCTTTGGCATCTTCTAAAGAAACGTGAATTTTGTCATTCTCATCAGGTTTAGCACTTAGTACTGAAAGTTCTAAGGCGTTTAAAGCACTGCGCACATCACCGTGACTTTGAGTGGAGAAGTATTGCATTGCATCATGATCAACTGTTGCATGATAGGAAGCAAGACCGCGTTCTTCATCAGCTAAAGCGCGTTCTAATGCTACAGCAACATCTTCTTCTGTCAGAGGATAGAGTTCAAATATCTGTGCTCGTGAACGAATAGCAGGATTAATCGCATGATACGGATTGGATGTTGTCGCACCAATAAGTACTATTTTTCCGTTCTCTAAGTGAGGTAACAGGAAATCTTGTTTAGCTTTATCTAAACGATGGATTTCATCAAGCAGTAAAATGACTTGACCAGACATTTTCGCTTCTTCAACCACCATTTGCATGTCTTTTTTGGTATTTGTCACAGCGTTTAATTGTCTGAACTTAAACTGTGTAGAACCTGCGATGGCTTTCGCAATACTGGTTTTTCCAATACCAGGAGGTCCATAAAAAATCATTGAAGTCAGTCGTTTGGATTCAACCATTCTTCTAATGATACCTTTTGGACCAACTAAGTGTTGTTGTGATATGATTTCATCTAGGTTTTGCGGACGCATTCTAGATGCTAAAGGTTCGTTAGTCAAGATAGAGTCACACCTTTCTATTACTATATTAACGTAAAAAATGCTAGAATTGAATAAAATAAAATCGGATTAAGCGAGGTAATAAAATGAAAATTTCAACAAAAGGGAGATATGGCTTAACCTTAATGATTTCTCTTGCTAAGAGGGAAGGTCAAGGTTGCGTATCGTTAAAAACTATTGCAGAAGAAAATAAATTAAGTGATCTATACCTAGAACAATTAGTAGGACCTTTAAGAAATGCCGGATTGATTCGTAGTGTACGCGGTGCTAAAGGTGGATACCAACTCCGTGTCCCAGCTGATGAAATTAAAGCCGGAGATATTATTCGCCTGCTTGAAGGTCCGATTTCATTCGTTGAAAGTATAGATTCAGAGCCGCCAGCACAACAAGAACTTTGGTTGCGCATGAGAGACGCAGTCAGAGAAGTATTAGATGGCACAACGTTAAAATATTTAGCAGACTTTAACGATACTGATAAACGCGATAATTACATGTTCTATATTTAATAAGTATTGCAGTTCAACTACAGGTTGTTGGACTGCATTTTTTAATGCGTAATATGGATATGTTTGTTCAAATTCACATGTGGTATTCATATAATGTAACTAGATTTGAAATATTTGGAGGAATCGATTATGGCAAATAAAGGCGAAGACAAATTAGAACAAGCAAAAGGCAACGTTAAAGAAACAGTAGGTAATGCTACTGATAATAAGAAATTAGAAAATGAAGGTAAAGCAGATAAAGCTTCAGGTAAAGTTGATGAAAAAATCAATGATGCTGCAGACAAAGCAAAAGATGCAGCTGGCAAATTAAAAGATAAATTCAATAAAGATAAATAATTATCAATCAACAAATAGAAATAACGGGCAGAATCTTAAATGGTTCTGCCCGTTATTTGTGTTTTAATCAAAATAACTAATCAACGTATATATATATTTATTTACGAACTTGTTTCATAACACGTTGCAAGCGTTCGAATGACTCTTTTTGTTTTTCTTGATCATAGATATAACTGATTGCCATCAATTCATCAAACTCGCCGTAGATATCCATGAATTTTTCGATTTGTTGTTTAACAGTTTCTTCTGAACCTACTAATGAAACACCTAAGCGACCTTTTGCCATTTGTAATTCTGCAGGAGTAAGCACATCTGCTAAATTATCAATTGGTGGTTGCAGCGGTTCCATTCTGCCGCGTGTAATGCTCACTGTAACTTGTGCTAATGTTGTTGCTAATTTTTCAGCTTCTTCATCTGTTTCAGCAACAATCGCATTCAAGCATACAATCATATATGGTTTGTCTAATACTTCAGATGGTTCGAATAATTCTTTATAAATGGACATAGCTTCTCTCATTTGTTGCGGTGCAAAGTGACCAGCAAATACATAAGGTAAGCCCATTCTTGCAGCGAGATGTGCAGAGTCTGTAGAAGAACCTAAAATATATAACGGAACGTTTTTATCAACAGCAGGATATGCACGTACGTAGCCTTGTTGGTTTTCTGGTCCGAAGTATTTTTGTAGTTGTGCAACTTCTTCAGGGAACGCATAAACACCATTATGTTGATCTCTGCGTAATGCGCTCGCTGTCATCATATCTGTACCCGGTGCACGGCCTAAGCCTAAATCGACTCGGTTTTTAAACATTGTTTCTAATGTACCGAATTGTTCAGCTACGACTAATGGTGCATGGTTTGGCAACATAATACCGCCTGAACCGACCCGGATGTTTTTCGTATGCTCTAATGTGTGTTGAATCAATAACGCTGTCGCAGAACTCACTAAATTCGGAGCGTTATGATGTTCTGCAATCCAATATCGTTCATATCCTAATTCATCTAGATGTTGAGCTAAGTCCACCATATTATCGATGGCTTGCTTCTCATCTTCACCTGATTTAACAGGTACTAAATTGAGTGCAGAAACTTTAATTTCACTCACATAAAGACCTCCTCGTTTTGAATGATATATTAATTATAACAAGAACAAATATTAGAAAGAATTTTATTGCTTAAAGCATGTGCTTTGCATGTTATAATATTTGTGGAACAGAGTACTAGAAAAATTGTAGTGTTGGTGCTAGAATTGGAACATTGATAAAATTGTGAGGAAGTGTCTGACAAATGGAAGTATATGCAGATTATGCAGCAACAACTCCAGTAAAAGAAGAAGTAATTGATAAGATGATGGAATTGTATGCGAAGCATTATGGCAATCCTTCATCCATTCATCGTGTAGGTAGAGATGCCAGACAATATTTAGATGCATCACGTAGAGAAATTGCGTCATTATTAAGCGCAACGCCTAATGAAGTGATTTTCACTAGTGGGGCAACTGAATCTAATAATACTGCGATTAAAGGGTTAGCATATGCTAATCAACATAAAGGAAAGCATTTAATTACATCAAAAATTGAACATCATTCTGTCTTGCATGTATTTGAACAACTAGAGCGTGAAGGCTTTCACGTTACGTATTTAGATGTTGATCGTGAAGGTATCATCGATTTAGAACAATTAAAGGCAGCTATGAGTGATGAAACTATTCTTGTTTCTATCATGTTTGTGAACAATGAAGTAGGTACCGTACAGCCGATGTATGATATAGAAGACATCGTTAAAGCACATGATGCTTATTTACATGTGGATGCTGTACAAGCAGTTGAACATCTGCCGATTGAATTTGATGATTTTAAATTCGATACAATGAGTATAACAGCACATAAATTCGGTGGCCCTAAAGGTGTCGGTGCATTGTTAGTTAAACCGAAGACACCTATTCAATTTTCACAACTTGGCGGTGAACAAGAAACAAAACGTCGTGCAGGAACAGAAAATGTACCGCAAATTGCGGGAATGGCTGAAGCATTAAAGTTAGCTACAGAACATCGTGATGAAAACAACATTCATTTAATGAATCTTAAAGAAACATTTTTAGTCAACTTACAAGAACGCAGTATTCCATTTGAAGTGAACGGTTCAATGACCGATACAACAGGACATATCTTGAACTTGTACTTCCCATTCATCGATGTGGAAACGATGTTAACTTTGCTTGATTTAGCGAATATTGCAGTCTCATCAGGCTCTGCATGTACTGCAGGTTTAACTACACCATCACATGTCTTAGCAGCCATGTATGGTGATGACGACCCTAGAACAAAACAATCTATCCGCTTCAGTTTTAACGAATTAACAACTGAACGTGACATTAAATATATCGTAGCAGAAATACAGAAAATTTATTTGAAATTTAAGGAGGAATAAGCGTGAGCAACCAAGATACTCGTGTTGTAGTAGGAATGTCTGGCGGCGTAGACAGCTCAGTTACTGCCTATCTTTTAAAAGAACAAGGCTATGACGTCATCGGTATTTTCATGAAAAACTGGGATGACACTGATGAAAATGGCGTTTGTACCGCGACAGAAGATTACAATGACGTGATTGCTGTTTGTAACCAAATCGGTATACCGTATTATGCGGTAAACTTCGAAAAAGAATACTGGGATAAAGTCTTTACTTACTTCCTAGATGAATATAAAAAAGGACGCACACCAAATCCTGATGTGATGTGTAATAAAGAAATTAAGTTCAAAGCATTTTTAAACCATGCTATGAAACTCGGTGCAGATTATGTGGCGACAGGCCATTATGCACAAGTAAGACGCAATGAAGATGGCACAGTAGAAATGCTGCGTGGTGTGGATAATAATAAAGACCAAACATATTTCTTAAATCAACTGACACATGAACAACTATCTAAAGTAATGTTTCCACTTGGCGGCATGGAGAAATCAGAAGTCAGAGAAATCGCGTTAGCACAAGATTTAGCAACTGCGAAGAAAAAAGATTCGACAGGAATCTGCTTTATCGGCGAACGAAACTTCAAAGATTTCTTATCTAATTATTTACCAGCACAATCTGGTGATATGCGCACATTAAACGGTAAAAAAATGGGAACACACGGCGGTTTAATGTATTACACAATCGGTCAACGTCATGGTCTAGGTATCGGCGGCGATGGCGATCCATGGTTTGTTGTAGGTAAAAACCTTGAAGATAATGTGTTATATGTAGAACAAGGTTTCCATCATGATGCATTGTACAGTGATTATTTGATCGCTTCTGACGTTTCACTTGTGAATGATATCGACTTATCACAAGGTTATCGTTGTACCGCAAAATTCAGATATCGTCAAAAAGATACAGGGGTGACAGTGACACAAATCGGTGATGATCAAATCCGTGTTGATTTTGATGAACCAGTACGTGCAATCACACCTGGACAAGCCGTTGTATTATATGATGGCGACGTTTGCTTAGGTGGCGCAACAATTGATGATGTTTATAAAAATGAAGGTCAACTCACATATGTTGTCTAAATTTTAATCAGGGACTAGGACTTTCCTAGTCTCTTTTTTACATAGTTTCAAGTTTTTCTGATAAAATAAAGAGTTGAATAAGAAAGAAATGAGGACTAAGCATGAAACAAGAAGAAATTTATCAGTTAATTAAAGAAGGTCAATTTGAAACAGCGTTAAAAGCACTGTTTGAAAATATTGATGCACATCCTGAAGACATTGAAAACTACATTAATTCAGGTATTCTGCTTGCGGAAGCAGGTGAAATTGAAAAAGCTGAGAAATTTTTCCAAAAAGCTTTAACTATCGATCCGAACAACGGTGCGATTTATTATAATTTAGCTAATGTTTATTATAATGCAGAAAGTTTTAATGATGCGATTAAACTTTATCAACAAGCACTCAAAACAGGTGTCGATGAAGCGGATACCAATTATATGATAGGGATGTCATTTAATAACTTAGGTGACTATAAATCTGCATTACCTTTCCTTATGCGTGCTGCAGAATTAGATCAAAATAAAGATGAAGAAATTCAATTCCAATACGGTTTAGTCCTATGTCATTTGGAATTGTTTGACCAAGCTGTCAAACAGTTAGATACCGTGTTAAATATAAATCCCAAACATACAGACGCATTATATAACCGTGGTTTAGCGGGTTATATGTTTACTGAAGAAATCTATGAAGCAATACCATACTTTGAAAAAGCAATAGAGATTGATCCAGAACATTTATTAAGTCAGCATGCACTTAAAACATTCACCCAATTTGATGCAGAGGAGGAATAAATTTGGAGAACCCTACATTGTTTGACTATTCGATGGTCAAAGGAACAGTAGAAGCAATCTTATTTCAAAATAAAGATAATTTCTATACCGTATTAAAAGTAGATCCGATTGAAACCAATGAAGATTTTGATAATATGCCTACAATTGTGGGGTTCTTTCCTGAAATTGCTGAAGGCGATGTTTATACCTTCAAAGGTCAAGCTGTGACACACCCTAGATACGGCAAACAATTAAAAGCTGAAACTTTCGAAAAAGAAGTACCGCAAACAAAAGATGCGATTATCAGTTACTTATCAAGTGATTTGTTTAAAGGTGTCGGTAAGAAAACGGCTGAAAATATCGTAAATACACTTGGTGAAAATACCATCAATAAAATTTTAGATGATCGTTCAGTCCTAGAAGAAGTACCGAATTTATCTAAAAAGAAACAAAGCCAAATCGCAGATCAAATCTACAGTAATCAAGAAGTAGAAAAAATTATGATCAGACTTCATGATTTAGGCTTCGGTCCGAAATTAGCGATGAGCATCTATCAAGTTTATCAAAGTGACACCTTACAAACGATAGAGAAAAATCCATATGATCTTGTCTATGATGTACGCGGTGTCGGTTTCCACAAAGCAGATACTTTAGCTAAGAATTTAGGCATAGAATATAACGCCCCTGAACGCTTAAAAGCAGGTCTGCTTTATACGATAGAAGAAGAATGTATTAAACAAGGTCATACATTTTTACCTAAAGATTATGTATTAGAAACTTCGTTAGAGATGTTAAGCAAGGGATATGACCAAACGATAGATGCCAGTATGTTAGAAAAAGTGATACTTGAATTGACAGAAGAAAGTAAGTTGGTGGAAGCGGATGAAACACTTTCTATCCCAAGCTTATATTATTCAGAAGTCAAAAGTGTGCAGAACCTGTATCGTATTGCGTCACATCAAGCTAAATTAGAGAATATTGAACAATCTGACTTACAAATCAATATTGGTGAAATCGAGGAAATGAATGGAGTCAACTACGCATCTTCTCAAAAAGAAGCACTTGAAACAGCGATTAATTCAAAAGTCATGCTGCTGACAGGTGGTCCAGGTACCGGTAAAACAACGGTTATCAAAGGCATCGTTGAACTCTATGCGGAAACGCATGGTTTATCCTTATCCTATGACGATTACCAAGAAGATGATTATCCGATAGCGCTTGCTGCACCTACAGGACGTGCAGCCAAACGTTTACAAGAATCAACTGGACTTGAAGCAATGACCATCCATCGTTTAATCGGCTGGAGTCAAGATACCAAGCCTGAAGATGTCTTAGAAAATGAAATTACTGCTAAGCTCATCATTATTGATGAAATGTCAATGGTAGATACATGGTTGTTTCATCAGTTCTTGAATGCAGTACCGATTGATGCACAAATCATTTTAGTCGGAGATGAAGACCAATTACCATCAGTCGGCCCAGGACAAGTGTTTAAAGATTTAATTGATGCGAAAGTCATTCCACGTGTTAATTTAACTGAAGTCTACCGTCAACAAGATGGTTCTAGTATCATTGAACTCGCACATAAAATGAAATTAGGTCAGCCGATAGACATTACTGAGCGATTCCACGATCGCAGCTTTATTCCTTGTACAGCTGAACAAATACCAGATGTAGTCAATAAAGTGGTGAGTTCTGCTGTTAAAAAAGGCTACGATATGAGCGATATTCAAGTCTTGGCTCCGATGTATCGCGGCAGTGCCGGCATTAAGCGTTTAAATAAAGTATTACAAGATATCTTGAATCCTAAAGCTGAAGATGCAAGAGAGATTGAGTTCGGAGAAGCGGTCTTTAGAAAGGGCGACAAAGTCTTACAACTTGTGAATCGTCCTAATGATAATATTTTCAATGGTGATATCGGTGTGATTGTCGGTATCTTCTGGGCACGTGAAAACGAATTAAATAAAGATATACTTGTCGTCGATTTTGAAGGTAATGAAATTACATTTACCAAACAAGATATGATGGAGTTAACACATGCTTATTGTACTTCCATTCATAAAGCACAAGGTTCAGAGTTTCCAATTGTTATTATGCCGATTGTAAAACAATATTATCGCATGTTGCAGCGTCCGATTATCTATACAGGACTTACACGTGCCAAACAATCTTTAGTTTTTCTTGGTGATAGCCAAGCCTTTGACATCGGTATGAAGACCCATGGGCAAGTACGTATGACGAGACTCGCACAATTGCTCAGAGATTACTTCGGTCATGAGAGTGAAACAAATGAAGAACAAGCAGATGAACAAATAAATGATCAAACAACCTCAGCACCTGCACAACAACTCGTAGAATTAACAGAAGCAACGATTTATGAAATTGACCCGATGATTGGTATGGGTAAGGTCACACCTTATACTTTTAATCATGAATAAAGTGTTGTGTGAAGTATGATATATGTTGACTTTTAAAGTCTGTCAGACTAAAATAAAATTAATTCGCATAAAGCCGAGTAAGCAAATCGTTATGCCTAAGAGAGGTACCGGGTGGTGTAAGGTATCGCATCATTTGCTGAACGCTACTTTATGTCAGTCCGTATAAGAACAAGAGTGATGCAGGATAATTTGCTGCATAACTAGGGTGGTACCGCGATGCATTCGTCCCTTTGAGGATGAATGCATTTTTATTTTGTGAAAGAACCTATACGGCAATGTTTTAAATATGTATATTAGGAGTGAGTTATTTATGAAGCGATTAAAAGCAAGTGAAATCAGACAAAATTTCATTGATTACTTTAAAGAAAATGGACATATGGTCGAACCTTCTGCACCTTTAGTACCGATTGATGACGATTCATTATTATGGATCAACTCAGGTGTTGCGACATTAAAAAAATACTTTGATGGACGAGAAATTCCAAAAAAACCACGTATCGTGAACGCGCAAAAAGCGATTCGTACAAACGATATTGAAAACGTTGGTTTTACTGCACGTCACCATACTTTCTTTGAAATGTTAGGGAACTTTTCTATTGGTGATTATTTCAAACGTGAAGCGATTGAATTTGCTTGGGAATTCTTAACTAGTGATCGTTGGATGGGTATGGAACCTGAAAAATTATACGTGACCATTCACCCTGAAGATATGGAAGCTTTCGATTTATGGCACGATGTCATCGGTTTAGATGAAAGCCGTATTATTCGTATTGAAGGCAACTTCTGGGATATCGGTGAAGGTCCATCAGGTCCGAACACAGAAATCTTCTATGACCGTGGTCCAGACTATGGTCAAGATGATCCGGCTGAAGAAATGTATCCAGGTGGCGAAAACGAACGTTACTTAGAAGTATGGAACTTAGTCTTTAGTGAATTCAACCATAATCCTGATCATACGTATACACCACTTCCAAATAAAAACATTGATACCGGCATGGGTCTAGAACGTATGGCATCGATTGCGCAAAATGTACGTACTAACTATGAAACTGACCTATTTATCCCAATCATTGAAGAAGTTGAACAAATTTCAGGTAAGAAATATCAACAAGATGCTACGCAAGATGTTGCATTCAAAGTCATTGCGGATCATATCAGAACCATCGCATTCGCAATCGGTGATGGCGCTTTACCAGCAAATGAAGGCCGCGGTTATGTCTTACGCCGTTTATTACGTCGTGCAGTTCGTTTCAGTCAATCTTTAGATATCAACAAACCATTTATGTATGAACTTGTCGATACAGTGGCAGACATTATGGAACCTTACTATCCAGAAGTAAAACAAAAAGCAGATTTCATTAAACGTGTCATTAAATCTGAAGAAGAACGTTTCCACGAAACATTAGAAGAAGGCTTAGCAATTTTAAATCAATTTATCAAAACAGCTAAAAACGGCGATAAAATGATTAAAGGTGAAGATGCGTTCAAATTATATGATACGTATGGTTTCCCAGTTGAATTGACTGAAGAAATCGCTGGTAACGAAGGTTTAAGTGTCGATATGGCGACATTCGAAACAGAAATGCAGCAACAAAGAGATCGTGCACGTCAAGCACGTCAAAATTCACAATCAATGCAGATTCAAAGTGAAGTGTTGAAAAATATCACGACAGATAGTGAATTTGTCGGTTATACACATACAGATTATCAAACGGAGTTAACAGACTTAATTTATAATGGCGAAGCGGTAGAACAAGCAGATGCGGGTGAAACAGTTTACTTTATTTTAAGACAAACACCATTCTACGCTGTTTCAGGTGGTCAAGTGGCTGACCAAGGTACAGTCGGCAATGACAACTTCGAAATTGAAGTGACTGAAGTAACGAAAGCACCAAATGGTCAAAACTTGCATAAAGGTATCGTGCAATTCGGTCAAGTCACAAAAGGCGCACAAGTCGACGCTTCAGTTAACCAAGAAGAACGCCGTGCTATTACGAAAAACCATAGTGCAACCCACTTATTACATGCTGCGTTGAAAGAAGTGTTAGGTGACCATGTCAATCAAGCAGGTTCACTCGTTGAAGGCGAACGTTTACGTTTTGACTTCTCGCATTTCGGTCCTGTGACTAAAGAAGAATTAGAACAAATTGAACGTCGTGTCAATGAACAAATCTGGAACGGCATTAATGTTTCAATCAAAGAAATGCCGATTGAAGAAGCCAAAGCTTCAGGTGCAATGGCATTATTCGGTGAAAAATATGGCGATATTGTCCGTGTTGTAGATATGAAACCATTCTCAATTGAATTATGCGGCGGTATTCATGTTCAAAACACATCAGAAATCGGTTTATTTAAAATTGTCAGCGAATCAGGTACAGGTGCTGGTGTCAGACGTATTGAAGCCTTAACAGGTAAAGCAGCATTCTTATACCTTGAAGGTATCCAAGATAAATTCAATGAAGTGAAACACTTAGTGAAAGCTAAAGACGATACACAAGTGGCTGAAAAAGTAACACACGTGATTGACAGCGAAAAACAATTACACAAACAATTAGAACAACGTAACCAAGAAATCACTGCACTAAAAATGGGCAGCTTAGATGATCAAGTTGAAGACATTAACGGGTTGAAAGTATTAGCGTTACAAGTAGAAGCAGACAATGCGAAAGCCTTAAGACAAACTATGGATGATTTCAAATCTAAATTACAAGATGCGGTCATTATCTTAGCAAGTGATGTCGGTGGTAAAGTTGCTTTAGTTGCGACGGTACCGAAATCAGAGACAAATAAAGTCAAAGCAGGCGACATTATTAAAGAAATGGCACCTGTTGTCGGCGGTAAAGGCGGCGGTCGTCCAGATATGGCACAAGGCGGCGGCAGCGAGCCAGGTAAGATAACAGATGCATTACAATTCATTAAAAACTACATTAAATCACTATAATCTCCTTGCACTCTCATGTAGAATAGAGGATGTATCAGCCTACTATAGTAGAAGGAGTGTGTAGTAAAATGAACAATTTTGATAAAACAATGCGTTTCAATATTGAAGAAGTACCAAAAGATGATGTTAAATCCGTGCTGACTAATGTGTATCATACCCTTGAAGAACGTGGTTACAATCCAGTAAACCAAATTGTAGGATATTTACTTTCAGGAGATCCTGCGTATATCCCACGTCATAACGAAGCAAGAAATCAAATCAGACGTATCGATCGTGATGATATCATGGAAGAACTTGTTTCTAATTATTTGAAGGTATCAGATAAAGAATAATCAATGTTATCACATAAAATTATCGGATTAGATGTTGGCAGCAAAACAGTCGGCGTTGCTGTGAGCGACTTAATGGGTTGGACTGCTCAAGGCTTAGATACACTCCGAATCAATGAAGAAGAAAATGAATTAGGTATAGACCGCTTGGCAGCTATCATCAAACAAGAGGATGCAGATACTGTCGTGATAGGATTACCGAAGAACATGAATAATTCTATTGGATTTAGAGGCGAAGCTTCGTTAAAATACAAAGAAGCACTCCTTGAAGCATTACCAGATCTTAAAGTGGTAATGTGGGATGAGCGCCTAAGTACAATGGCAGCTGAAAGGTCATTGTTAGAAGCAGATGTTTCTAGAAAAAAACGCAGCAAGGTCATCGATAAAATGGCAGCTGTGTTTATCTTACAAGGCTATTTAGATTCACTTTAATTTACCGTAAAAGGAGCGTTATTTATGTCAGAGAAAAATCAAAATCAAGAAGCGGAATTACAAATCAATAACGATGAGGAATTATTAACTTTATTCGATGAAGAAGGCAATGAAGTCCTTTATCGTAAAGTATTAGAATTTTATCATCCTGAATTTGACAAAGAATATGTCATTTTAGCTGAAGAAGGCGAAGCGTCAGACGACGATGATATGATTGAATTAATTCCGATGATCAATGTCCCAGATGAGTCTGGTGACGGCGGTAAATTCTTACCAGTTGAAACTGAAGAAGAGTGGGACATGATTGAAGAAATCGTTAACACTGAAATGGAATAAATGAGCAGTTATGAAGCGGAGGTTATCCTCCGCTTTTTTCGTGCCTCGAAATACAATTTGCACTTGACTCATAACAAAGTATTTTGCAGATATTCATTCTGAGTACTTAATATTCAATAGGTTTTATGGTAAAATATGTAAAGTTAAATAATGATATGTGCAACAGCGATATAAGAATCAGTCAAACTGCGACTGATTTATTTTTATTCTTTTGTACATTGTATGGATAAAGGAAGAGAAATATGAGCAAAAATGAAAGTTATTTAGTTGCGTTATCACAAAAGCATTCCCATCCATTAGAAAGATTAAGACCTTATGCGATAGAACATGAGGTACCGATTATTCATCCTTTATCATTAGATATGATCAAACAGTTGATACGCATCCATCAGCCAAAGCGTATTTTAGAAATCGGTACTGCTATTGGCTATAGCGCTATGCATTTTGCGTCTGTTGATCCTTCTGTGCATATATGGACGATTGAACGTGATAAAAACATGTATCAACAAGCTGAACAAAACATTGAAGACTTTGGATATCAAACGCAAATTCATATGATTTATGGAGATGCGAGAGAAACATTTGACCAAGTCTCTGATACACAGTTCGATATGATATTTATCGATGCGGCAAAAGCACAAACAAAGAAATTCTTTGAACTGTATACCCCCATGCTTAGAGAAGGCGGTTTAGTCGTCATTGATAACATTTTATATCATGATTTTGTTGCTGATATTGATGTGGTTCGCAGCAGGAATATTAAACAAATGGTGAAGAAGATTCAAAAGTTCAACGCATGGTTAAATGATAACGAAGCATATCAAACAAACTTTTTAGATATAGAAGACGGTTTAGCAATAGCCGTAAAAGGAGACTCGAAATGACAGAATTACTCGTGACACCTAAATCAGTCGCACATATTGAGACTTTAATTGAAAAAGGTGCTGATGCTTTTGTGATAGGCGAACAAAAGTTCGGTTTACGCTTAGCAGGTGAATTTGACCGTACTGCGATGAGAGAAGCGGTCGATATCATTCATGCACATGGCAAAAAAGCATATGCGGCTGTTAACGGTATTTTTCATAACTATCACTTAAACGCTGTAGAAGATTATATTGATTTCTTACACGAAATCAGAGTAGATCGCATTATCTTCGGTGACCCGGCAGTCGTGATGTATGTTAAAGCACAACAAAACCCAATTGCTTTGAACTGGGACGCTGAAGCATTAGTCACAAACTACTTCCAGTGCAATTACTGGGGTAAACGTGGTGCGAAACGTGCTATACTTGCGCGCGAATTGAATTTAGAAGAAATCTTGAACATTAAAGCACATGCGGATGTTGAAATTGAAGTACAAGTCCATGGTATGACATGTATGTTCCAATCAAAACGTATGCTGCTCGGCAATTATTATACATTCCAAGACAGACAAATGAAGATAAAACGTAATGAAACAGACAAGGATTTATTGTTATACGATGAAGAACGCGAAAATCAATATCCTGTGTTTGAAGATTATAACGGCACACATATTATGTCACCGAATGATATCTGTTTGATTGAAGAGTTAGAGCCGTTGCTTGAAGCGGGCATCGACAGCTTGAAAATTGATGGTGTATTACATACAGAAGAATATATTAACGTATGTACAGAACAATATAGAGAAGCCATTGATTTATATCATGAAGACCCTGAAGCTTATGAAGATGAAAAATTCATGCTCGTTGATCCGATTGAAGCCATTCAACCAGACCATCGACCATTCGATGAAGGATTCTTATTCAAACATACCGTTTATTAAGGAGGAAAAATCTTGGTTACTCAAGTTAAAGAAGTAAAAACACAACCTAAATGCCAAGTGAAAAAGCCAGAGTTGCTTGCACCTGCAGGTAACTTGGAAAAACTGAAAATTGCTGTACATTATGGGGCAGACGCAGTCTTTTTAGGCGGACAAGAGTATGGACTCCGCTCTAATGCTGATAACTTCACAATGGAAGAAATCAAAGAAGGCGTTGAATTCGCATCACAATACGGTGCAAAAATTTATGTCACAACAAATATCATCGCGCATGATGAAAATATGGATGGTTTAGAAGATTATTTAAGAAATCTAGAAGCCACAGGCGCAACAGGAATTATTGTTGCGGACCCATTGATTATTGAAACATGTAAACGTGTCGCACCTAAACTTGAAATTCATTTATCAACACAACAATCACTAAGTAACTATAAAACAGTAGAGTATTGGAAAGAAGAAGGTTTAGATCGTGTTGTACTTGCACGTGAAACAGGCGCAATGGAAATGAAAGAGATGAAAGAAAAAGTAGATATCGAAATCGAAGCTTTTATCCATGGCGCAATGTGTATCGCATATTCCGGTCGCTGTACTTTAAGTAATCATATGACAGCACGTGACTCTAACCGCGGCGGATGCTGCCAAAGCTGTCGTTGGGATTATGACTTATTAGAAGTCGATGAAGATGGCGACTTAGACTTGTTTTATAAAGAAGAAGAAGTCGTTCCATTTGCGATGAGTCCTAAAGACTTGAAGTTAATCGAATCTATTCCAAACATGATGGATATCGGTATTGATTCACTTAAAATTGAAGGACGTATGAAATCAATTCACTATATTGCGACTGTTGTTTCTGTCTATCGTAAAGTGATTGATGCGTATGCAGCAGACCCTGACAACTTTAAAATTAAACCAGAGTGGTTAATAGAATTAGATAAATGTGCTAACAGAGACACTGCTTCTTCATTCTTTGAAGGCACACCAGGTTACCAACAACAAATGTTCGGTAATGAATCTAATAAGAAAACACCATATGATTTCTGCGGTTTAGTGTTAGACTATGACAAAGAAACAAAAATGGCGACAATTCAGCAGCGTAATCACTTTAAACCTGGACAAGAAATTGAATTCTTCGGTCCTGAAATCGATAACTTTACACAAGTCGTCGAAGCGATTTATGACGAAGAAGGCAATGCATTAGATGCTGCACGTCACCCACTTCAAATTGTTCAATTTAAAGTGGATCATGATATTTATCCAAACAACATGATGCGAAAGGAAATAGGATAATGAAAGCCACTACCATTATAGGCATTGCAGGCGGTTCTGGATCAGGTAAAACATCAGTCACAAACGAAATTCTGCATAATTTAGAAGGTCATAGTGTTGCATTAATTGCACAAGACTACTATTATAAAGACCAATCACATTTAACATTTGAAGAACGCTTACAAACGAATTATGACCATCCGTTTGCGTTCGATAATGATTTATTGATTCAAAATCTAATTGATTTACGCAATGGTATACCTGTAGAGGTACCGACGTATGATTATGTCAATCACACGAGAAGCCCTGAAACCATTGCATTTCAACCGAAAGATGTTATTATCGTAGAAGGAATATTTGCACTAGAAAACAAAACATTACGTGATTTAATGGATGTTAAGATTTATGTCGATACCGATGCAGATTTACGTATCTTAAGACGCTTGATGCGTGATACGAAAGAGCGAGGTCGCTCTATGGAATCTGTCATTGATCAATATATGTCTGTCGTACGTCCGATGCATAATCAATTCATCGAACCGACTAAACGTTATGCGGATATTATTATCCCTGAAGGCGGCAGTAATAAAGTTGCTATCGATATAATGACGACAAAAATCCAATCATTAATACAAAATCAACAGTAACACTTGAGTAAAGGAAGATGAAAATATGGAAAACCAAAAACAATATCCAATGACCCAAGAAGGTTTTGAAAAGCTAGAACAAGAACTTGAAGAATTAAAAACTGTCAAACGACCTGAAGTCGTAGAAAAAATCAAAGTTGCACGTTCTTTCGGGGACTTATCTGAGAACTCTGAGTATGATGCAGCGAAAGATGAACAAGGTTTCATTGAACAAGATATCCAACGTATTGAACACATGATTCGCAATGCATTGATTATTGAAGATACAGGCGATAACAATGTGGTACAAATCGGGAAAACTGTGACATTTGTTGAACTGCCTGATGGCGATGAAGAAGTGTATCAAATTGTTGGGTCTGCAGAAGCAGATGCATTCAATGGCAAAATTTCAAACGAATCACCGATTGCAAAAAGTTTAATCGGTAAACACCTAGAAGACGAAGTTCGTGTACCACTTCCAAACGGTGCAGAAATGAAAGTGAAAATTACTAATATTCAATCACAATAATCATTTATCACAAAGGCTGATATCGCTTTATGATAAATAGATAACAAAGGGTTGGTGATACTTTTGTTTGAAGCTTGCTTCAAATGGACAAAAGTAAAGCGCCAACCTTTTTTATGTGATGATTGTGGTGAACATGGTCTTTGGTCGTTGCACTAGACAAATTATGATAAAATATCACTGATAGTTCATTTGAAAGGGGAAATGGCAATGATAGGAATCATTGGCGCAATGGAAGAAGAAATAATGATATTAAAAGAACATATTGAGGATTTAGAAGAAGTTACCATTGCTCATGTAAAATTTTATAAAGGTAAAATTAATGATAAAGCAGTCGTCTTGACGTTAAGCGGTATCGGTAAAGTTAACGCAAGTATCTCCACTGCTTTACTTATTCAACAATTCTCCCCAGAGGCAATTTTGAATACAGGTTCTGCAGGGGCGCTAGATCACTCGTTGAATGTGGGTGATGTCTTGATTGGGACAGAAGCGATGTATCATGATGCGGATGCGACGGCATTCGGTTATGAATTGGGACAAATTCCGAATATGCCGATTGCGTATGAAGCGGATGATAACTTAGCAGAATTAGCACAAGCTGTTATTGAGAAGCAAAACTTAACAGGTCGCTTAGGTATGATTGTCAGCGGCGACAGTTTTATCGGTGAAGTTAAACAACGTGAATACATTAAAGAACATTTCCCTAAAGCTATGGCTGTAGAGATGGAATCTGCAGCAATTGCACAAACATGTTATCAATTTAACACACCGTTTATTATTACAAGAGCAGTATCAGATTTAGCGAATGGCGAAGCAAATATTACGTTTGATGAATTCATTGGAGAAGCAGCGAAAACATCAAGTGAAACTGTACTCCAAATGTTAAAATCATTATAAAGATAAGGTGGATTAATGTAATGGGAATTTTAAGTAGGAATTTTATGCCGAATGCTTATGTTAAATCAATCCATGAAATAGACTTTGATCAGTTAGCAGAAAATGGAATCAAAGGCGTTATTACGGATTTGGACAATACATTAGTAGGTTGGGACGAAGCTGATCCGACACCGGCAGTCATTCATTGGTTTAATATGTTGAATGAAAAAGGTATCAAAGTGACTGTGGTTTCAAATAACCATCAAGGCAGAGTATCTAGTTTCTGCCAACCACTCAAAGTCAACTATATCTTTGAAGCTAAAAAACCGATGGGGAAAGCCTTTAAACATGCATCAGAACGTATGGGATTAAAGCCTGAAGAGACTGTTGTTATTGGTGATCAAATGATGACAGATGTCTTTGGCGGTAATAGACGTGGCATGTATACTGTTATGGTTGTTCCTGTAAAAAAAACTGATGGATTTATCACGAAATTCAATCGAATTATTGAAAGACGTTTATTACACAGATACAAAAGAAAAGGCTATATTAAATGGGAGGAAAATTGATTGACAGAAACGAAATGTATTGGATGCGGTGCGACTTTACAAGCCGATGATCCAAAGAAACCAGGTTATGTGCCAGCGCACAATCTGCATAAAGAAGATGTGATATGTCAACGCTGTTTCAGATTAAAAAATTATAATGAGATTCAAGATGTGGGTATGGATAGCCAAGATTTCTTGGACTTATTAAATCATCTTGCAGATAAAAAAGGACTTGTAGTCAATGTTGTAGATATCTTTGATTTTGAAGGTTCCTTCATAAATGCTTTAAAGCGTATTGTAGGGAATAAAAAAGTGATTCTTGCAGCGAATAAAATTGATTTATTACCTAAACAAATTAATAAACGCCGTGTTAAAGATTGGTTGAAAAAATCCGCGCGAAAATATGGGCTGGAAGCGGAAGATGTTGTTTTAATTTCTGCAGAAAAAGGATACGGGATTCAAGATTTATTAGAAGCTATCCAACAACACCGAAAACAAGAAGATGTTTATATCGTAGGCACAACCAACGTTGGCAAATCTACATTAATCAATAAGCTGATTGAACAAAGTGTAGGTGAAAAGAATGTAGTAACAACTTCACGATTCCCAGGAACAACTTTAGATTTAATAGATATTCCATTAGACGATCATTCATTTATGTACGATACACCTGGTGTTATACAAGATCATCAAATGACGCATTATGTTTCTGAAAAAGAACTTAAACAAATTATGCCTAATAAAGAAGTGAAGCAACGTGTTTATCAATTAAACGAAGAACAAACACTCTTCTTTGGAGGATTAGCAAGAATCGATTACGTTTCTGGAGGTAAACGCCCACTGGTTTGTTATTTTTCTAATAATTTGCCGATTCATCGGACTAAAACTGAAAAAGCCAATGAGTTATGGCGTACTCAGCTCGGTAAATTATTAGCACCACCAAGTAATAAAGATGATTTTAATTTAGACGAAATGAAAGCAGTACGCTTGGAAACGGGTAAAGAGAAGAGAGACGTAATGATTGCAGGGTTAGGTTTTATAACAATTGGACCTGGAGCAAAAGTTATTGTCAGAGTTCCGAAATCAGTTGATGTTGTATTGAGAAATTCAATCATGTAGCAGGTGATAGTTATGAAATTTACAGTAATCGGTCATCCTATAGACCACTCGTTATCTCCAATTATGCACGACGCAAACTTTAAAGCGTTAAAGCGAGATGACACTTATGAAGCATTAAACATTCCACCAAAACATTTTCATTTAATCAAAGAAATTATAAATGAAAAACAATTGGATGGTTTTAATATTACTATTCCGCATAAGGAAAACATTATACCTTACCTTGATGAAATAGATTCACATGCCGAAACAATTGGCGCTATTAATACAGTGAAGATTGAAAATGGTCGTTGGTTAGGTTATAACACTGATGGCATTGGTTATGTTAAAGGGTTGCAAGAAGTATATCCAAAACTAGAAAATGCAAAAATATTGCTAATAGGAGCAGGTGGCGCTAGTAAAGGTTTAGCAGCCGCATTGAATGAGATTGTTACAACACCTTTAGCTGTTGCGAATCGTACAATGAGCAGATTCGATACTTGGGATTTATCTGTAGAACAATTAACGCTAAGTGATGCTGAGAAAATGTTGGATCGTTTTGATATTGTCATAAATACTACACCTGCTGGAATGAATAAAAATAAAGATGTAGTGATATCATTAGACAACCTAGCACCTCACACACTTGTTAGTGATATCGTCTATATTCCATCCAAAACGCCGATATTAGCACTCGCTGAAGAAAAAGGTAATCCTATATATAATGGCTTGGATATGTTTGTTAATCAGGGTGCTGAAAGTTTTAAAATTTGGACAGGTCAAACAGCTGATACTGAGGCGATGAAAACGGCAGTAATCGAACAATTAAAAAGGAGAAATTAAATGCTTACAGGAAAACAAAAGAGATTTTTAAGAAGTAAAGCGCATCATGTGAACCCTACTTTTCAAATTGGAAAAGCTGGTTTAAATGAAAATATGATTGAGCAACTAGATGAAATTTTAGAAAATAGAGAGTTAATAAAAATTCATATCTTACAAAATAATATGGATGATAAAAGTGAACTTGCACGAGCTGTAAGTGAAGCAACAAATAGTGAATTGGTACAAGTAATTGGGTCTATGATTGTTCTATATAAAGAATCAAAAGAAAATAAGCAAATTGAATTACCTTAATTAATGACGCAATCAATAGTATTATACGGGGGCCAATTCAATCCAATTCATACAGCACATTTAGCTGTAGCAAGTGAAGTGTATCATCAATTAAAACCAGATCGTTTTTTATTTTTACCCAGTTACATGTCACCACTTAAAAGCCATAATTCTGAATTAAACACAACACATCGTCTAAAGATGTTAGAGATCGCTACAGAAGAATTAGGATTTGGTGAGGTATGCTTGGATGAAATAGAACGACAAGGTCAAAGTTATACTTACGACACACTAAATGCAATTAAATCTGAACATCCTGATTCAAGACTTTTCTTTATTATCGGCACAGACCAATACGAACAATTAGAACGTTGGTATCGTATTGATGAACTTAAACAAATTGTTACATTTGTTGTTGTCAATCGAGGAAAAGAAGTACAGGAAGTATCAGAAGACATGATAGCTGTAAGGATACCTAGAATTGATATCAGTTCATCATTGATTCGTCACCGTGTACAATCAGGTGAATCAATACAAATTCTAGTTCCTAAACAGGTTGAATCATATATCAGAAGGGAGCGATTATATGAAAATTGAAGAAGCTATCAAACTAGTTGAAGAAAAACTGCCAAAGAAAAGATATAAACATTCATTAAGAGTAGCTGAGACAGCAAAACATTTAGCTGAAATCCATAAAGGGGACGTGGAAAAAGCTGAACTTGCTGGTGTTTTACATGACTTTTCAAAATATGATGATTTAGGATATATGTATCAAATTGTAGGTCAGCATAATTTAGACCCGGATTTATTAAGTTATGGTTCAGAAATTTTACATGGCCCAGTCTGTGCAGTTATTATGAAAGAGAAGTATGGTATTACTGATGAAGAAGTATTAGCTGCTATTCACTATCATACGACTGGTCGTGCACAAATGACAAAAACAGAAAAATTGGTTTTTATTGCGGACTATATTGAACCAAAAAGAGAAATACCAGGCGTTGAAGAAATTAGAGGAATGGCAGAACAACCAGGCAACTTAGATCAAACAATTTATGAAATCTCTAAAAGAACAGTGCTATTTTTAATTGGTAAAGATATCAGTGTGTACAAAGCGACGATTGATTGTTTAAACTACTATAATTTCAGTGATGAAAGAATAAAGGATGATTAAATGCAAGTAGAACAAATTTTAGATATAGCGATTAAAGCAGTTGAAAGTAAAAAAGCAGAAGAAGTTATTTCACTTAATTTAGAAGGTATTCATGATATGGCAGACTACTTTGTTATTTGTCATGGTAATAATGAACGTCAAGTACAAGCAATCGGTAGAGCGGTAAAAGAAGCTGCAGATAAAGAAGGTATTAATGTTTCAGTGTTTGAAGGTTTAAACGAAGCAAGATGGATTTTATTAGATTTATCTGGTGTTATCGTACACATCTTCCATAAAGATGAACGCGGCTATTATAACATTGAAAAACTTTATAGAGATGCACCGATGAAAACATATGAGGAAGCTTATTAAATGAGCCAGTATGAAGGCTTTAGCCAATATTATGATGAGCTTACACAAGATCAACCATACAATCAATGGCTAGAAATTATACGACAAGCAACTTCTAAGCGAACTAGTATATTGGATATTGGCTGTGGTACTGGTAGTTTGACGACGTTATTAACTGATTTTAAAAGTGTAACAGGAATGGATTTAAGTAGTGATATGCTCGCAGTTGCTTCCCAAAAGTCTGATTCAGTTAGATGGATTGAGGGTGACATGACAGATTTTGAATTAGGTCAAAATTTTGATGTCATTACTATATTGTGTGATTCATTAAATTATATTACTGATCAACATGATGTTATTGAAACATTTAAGCATGTATATCGTCATTTAAATACTGATGGAACATTTATCTTTGATGTCCACTCAAAGTTTAAAATGAATACGCTATTTGCAAATCAAACATATATTGATGAAACTGAACATATCTTTTTAGCATGGGAAGCAATTCAAGGTGATTTACCTGACAGTGTATGGCATTATATGACTTTCTTTGAACAACAAGACGATGGAAGTTATCGACGTTTTGATGAAGAGCATTTTCAAAAAACATTCAGCGAACAAGCATATATTGAAATGCTTAATGAAGTTGGTTTTAGCCACATTCATACATTTTATGACTTTGATATTAAAAATCATGATGAACAAAGCGATCGCTTATTCTTCATAGTTAAAAAATAAAAGAAGAAAAATCACTCCTTTAAACGTTTAAAAGATAAAGGAGTGAATTTTTTATGTTAGAACAGTTAAAAAACTACTATAACCAATATAAGCATTTCTCATGGTTATTGGTTATTGCAGTTATTGTGCTTGCTTTTATTTTAATGAAACTACACTCTGATAGTAGTAACCAAGAAATAGAATCAACTGCTCAAAATGTGAGCAACTCTCATTTAGATAATGACAAACAAAATTTTTCAAAAAAGAGAGAATCAAACAAAGAGGCCGACACAGAAACTGAAGCAAATAGAAAAACTCAAGTAGTAGTGGTAGATGTTAAAGGGGCTGTTGAACACCCTGATATTTATGAAATGAAAGATAATCAACGTATAAAAGATGTGTTAAATAAAGCAAAGCTAACGAGCAAGGCTGATTTAACAACTATCAATCTTTCGGAGAAATTAACTGACCAAAAAATGATTTTCATACCAGAGAAAGGTCAAAATCTAACAACAAGTAGTAGCATAAGCACCTCTAGTACACAAAGCACTAATAAATCACCACAAACGAAAGTTAACCTTAACAGTGCCAAAGAAAATGAATTAACTACTGTGAACGGCTTAGGACCTTCTAAAGCAAAGGCGATCATTGAATTTAGAGAAACAAAAGGACCTTTTAATAGTGTGGATCAATTGAAAAATGTTAAAGGTATCGGAGAAAAATCGTTCGAGAAGTTAAAAGAATATTTTACAGTTTAACAATATTGATTTATTACTGTGCAGATTTGTAATAAAATAGTATTGTTATAAGACAAAGGAGGTTCAAAGTGTGGAAAGAATTAAATGGGAAGAATACTTTATGGCTCAAAGCCATTTGTTATCTCTTCGCTCAACATGTACAAGATTATCTGTAGGGGCTACTATAGTGAAAGATAATAGAATCATAGCTGGTGGCTATAATGGTTCAGTTGCAGGTGAAGTACATTGTATTGACGAAGGTTGTTTAATGGAAGATGGACATTGTATAAGAACAATACATGCAGAAATGAACGCGATTCTTCAGTGTGCAAAACAGGGTGTTTCAACTGAAGGAGCAACGATATATGTCACACATTTCCCATGTTTGAACTGTACGAAATCTATTATTCAAGCAGGTATTAAGAAAATCTACTATGCTAAAGATTACCATAACCATGATTATGCTTTAAAATTACTGAAACAATCAGGGATTGAATATAAAAAAATACCATTTGATGCCGATCAAGTTGCAGAATTCTTAACGAAGAAGTGATTCATATTTGATATATATCGCACTTGCATTTTTAGAAGGCATCTTATTGATATATAATAAGCCGCTTGCATACATTTTTGCCGGCTTATTATTTTTAATGTTATACAAAAGAAAGTTACCAATATTATTAACCATATTGATATTATGTCAACCTATAATAAGTTATGAAATATTTTCTAGCCATATAAAGTCTAATATTCAAGATTTAAAGTGGTTTAAGATTCATAGTCATTTGAATAATCGCATTGAAATTACTCAATTAAAGGTTAAAAACGAAAAATATGTAGAAGGGATAGCAAAATTACAAAATCATTCAGTCAAACTTTTCTATTTTCCAAAGCAAAAAAGTCATTTAATTGAATTGAAAAAGTTACCCTCAAACTTAAATTGTATTGTAGAAGGGCAGCTAAAAGTTGATTCGGATTTTAACGACACGATTTCACTTATGGTAAATAAATTCAATACGAAATCGTGCACTGCTATCGAGTCAAATTCCGTTCATTCAATAATTGAAAAACACAAGGCTTTTTCATTAACTCGCTTAAAATCAAATTCTCCATACTGGCAAAATACTTATGCAATGATTACAGGGGATGTCAGTTATATTGATAAAGGTGCAATTGAACTTGATAAAGAAATCGGCATTTATCATCTATTGGCCGTAAGTAGTTCACATGTCGTTGTAATAGCATCCATATTTTACTTTGTATTTAATCGTTTCTCTATTCCTCTTTTTATTACAAAGACTTTTATTATCTTCGTATTGTTTTTATTTGCTTATTATACTAATTTTGCACCGAGCGCTTTAAGAGCAATACTTTGTATGTCCTTAGTCATGATTATTCCAAAAAGATTCTATCAATCATTATTAGACATACTAGCAACAGTCTTCCTTTTTTTATGTGTTACCAATCCTGATATCGTTTTTGATATTGGATTTCAATTCTCATTCTTAATCACTTTTTTCATTATGTTATGCGCTCCAATTTTAAAAACATTAACAACTATACAATCTATGTATGCAATGACATTCATAGCACAAATCGGATCATTTTTAGTGAGTGCGTTTCATTTTAATCAGATTCAGTGGATTGGTTTTGTTGCTAACTTCATCTTTATACCATTTTATTCATTCATTCTATTTCCCATTGCTATCTTCACTTTTTTCTATTATCAATTTTTTGGTTCAAATCTGTTATTAAATCAAATAATCTCGTTTAGTTATTGGTTACATGACACGCTCTTAATTCCGATTTTCAAGCATTTAACATGCTATAGATGGTTTATAGGGGAAATGAACAGCTTACTTTTAGCTGGTACCCTTATTTGGCTCGTAATGATGCTTACGTTAACTACAAATGGCAAAATAAAAAAATCTACTGTTATTTTTATACTTGGAAGTATCATTATTACTTATTCAGCATCATTACCACATTTAAGATTTACAGCACTTAATGTTGGACAAGGAGATTTTTTTTTATTTGAAACAGGAGCTAGACAACGCATATTAATAGACACAGGAGGTAAGGCACAAAACGAAAATGAGCTCTTTGATTTTAGTACCAAGAATGCAAATGCTTCTCATTCTATCAGCAAGTTTCATGTGCTGCCAACCCTCTGTAAAAGGGGTATTTCTTCGTTAGATTATGTCATTATTACACATCCACATGCTGATCATATCGGTGAATTAGATTATATAATTAGCCATGTTCACATTAAACGCTTAATCATTAATTTTAAAAGTTATCCCACTCACACATTAATGCAATTAAAAGACTTGTGTCATAAATATAAAACCACTCTATTAGATGTTAATAGTATTTCTTCGATTAAACTAGGAGATAATAAAATAAAATTTTATAATACGGCAATCACTCAAAGTAAGGATTTAAACGATCATTCAATAATAGCTTTGATACAAACTAAGACATATAACATATTAACAACTGGAGACGCGACAATAAAAAATGAACAGAAGTTGCTATCGAATTATAAACTTCCGAAAATAGATATATTGAAAGTAGGACATCATGGCAGTAAAACAAGTAATAGTGAAGTATATTTAAATACTATTCATCCTACTTATAGTATTATATCGAGCGGTCAAAACAACGTATATAAATTACCTAATAAATCTGTAGTAGATAGATTAAAAAAAGTAGGTACTAAGTTATACAATACGCAAAACAATGGTGAAGTGACTTTCAAATTAAATAAGGAAATTGAGGTGGAAACTGAAAAATAATTATAAATGGTCTGACTATCGGACAAATGATATAATACTTAAGTATGCTAATTTTGAGAGGTGCAAGTTGTGGAAAATAATATTATTACTATTTATGGTGAAGTTCCAGAGCTTATAGAAAAGAAAACGCAAGAACTTACGCAACAGTATTTGCAAGGTGAAAAAGATGAATTCAATTATGCAAGTTTTAATTTAAATGAAACTGAAATCAGTGTATGTATTGAAGAAGCTTTAACTTTACCGTTCTTCTCTGACTTGAAGGCTGTTATTGTGAAAAACGCTTATATCTTTACAGGTGATAGAGGTAATAAAGATTTAAATCATAATATAGAGCAACTGCAGGAATTTATTGAAAAATATGATGGTCCTTCATTGGTTATATTTGAAGTTTATAATCCTAAGCTAGACGAGCGTAAAAAGCTTGTTAAAAGCTTAAAAAAATATACAAAACTGGTTAAAATCGAGCAAATGTCTGAAGATGAGCTTAAAAATTGGATTAAGCATACCTTAAATGAACAATATAAGGATATTAAACAAGATGCTTTGAACTTATTTATTGATTTAACAGGTATAAATTTTAACTTAGTTAAACAAGAGTTAGAAAAAATTATCTTATATTTAGGAGATCGTCCAACTATAACTAAACAAGATGTTGAGACAATTGTAAATAGAAGCCTAGAGCAGAACGTTTTCTTATTAACAGATTATATTCAACAAGGAAAAAAAACTGAAGCAGTGCATTTAGTGAATGATTTAATTACTCTAAAAGAAGAACCAATTAAGTTGTTGGCTTTGATTGCTAGTAATTTCAGGTTATATTATCAATGCAAAATTCTAGCTAAAAAAGGTTATTCACAAGCTCAAATCGCTAAAACTGTCAGTGTCCATCCATTTAGAGTGAAATTAGCATTGAGAGCATCTAGACAGTATGATTTGAAGCACTTGATGAATATTATGAATGCATGTGCTGAAACTGATTATAAATTAAAATCTTCGTATATGGACAAACAGCTTATATTAGAACTCTTTATTTTATCCATATAAAAAAAAGTTCAAGCAGATGCTTGAACTTTTTCATTATTTAGCTGCAACCATTAATTTTGATTTAATGCGGTCAGCTTTATTTGAGTGAATTAAGTTAGCTTGAGAAGCTTTGTCGACTTTTTTCACAGCGATACGTACTAATTCATTTTTGTTTTCAGCGTTTTCAGCGATAGCTGTTTTCGCACGTTTAACTGCAGTACGCATAGCATTTTTTTGAGAAATGTTTTGTGCTTCAGCTTTGTTAGTTGTTTTAACACGTTTAATAGCAGATTTAATATTTGGCATTGAATGTCACCTCCTAAAAGTGATCTATGATCATCAAATAAATATTTGATTACAACAAGAAACATTTTATCAAATGTACTATTAAACTGCAATCATTTATTTTCAATGAGGCTTTTAACAAGCGATGATTTACAGTAAAATAGAGCCTGTCAGTAAAATGTACATGAAATTGCCATTAGTTGCAATTATGGGGCAAACACGTTATTATATCAAAGAATATCATACATAATGCTCTATTTGAATATTATGAAAGTGAGTAGATAGAATGAATAATGAAGAACGGTTAAACCGACAAGAAAATATTAGAAACTTTTCTATCATTGCCCATATTGACCATGGAAAGTCAACGTTGGCTGATAGAATTTTAGAAAACACTAAAAGTGTTGAAACACGAGAAATGCAGTCACAATTATTAGATTCAATGGATTTAGAAAGAGAACGCGGTATCACTATTAAGTTGAATGCGGTTAGATTAAAATACGAAGCTAAAGATGGTAAGAATTATATTTTCCACTTAATTGATACACCAGGGCATGTCGATTTTACTTATGAAGTTTCTCGTTCTTTAGCAGCATGTGAAGGGGCTATTTTAGTTGTAGATGCTGCACAAGGTATCGAAGCACAAACACTGGCAAACGTATACCTTGCACTTGATAATGACTTAGAATTACTTCCTGTAGTGAATAAGATTGATTTACCAGCTGCAGATCCTGAACGTGTTAAACAAGAAATTGAAGATGTTATTGGTTTAGATCAAGATGATGTAGTTTTAGCAAGTGCTAAATCTAATATTGGTATTGAAGAAATATTAGAAAAAATCGTTGAAGTCGTACCACCACCAGAAGGCGATCCTTCTGAACCATTAAAAGCATTAATTTTCGACTCTGAATATGATGCTTATAGAGGTGTTATTTCTTCAATTCGAATTATGGATGGCGTAGTTAAAGCAGGGGACAAAATCAAAATGATGGCGACTGGTAAAGAATTCGAGGTAACCGAAGTTGGTATTAACACACCTAAACAACTTCCAGTCGAAGAACTAACTGTTGGAGATGTTGGCTACATCATCGCAAGCATCAAAAATGTGGATGATTCACGTGTAGGGGATACTATCACGCATGCAGAACGCCCAGCAGCACAACCATTAAAAGGTTATAAAAAAATGAATCCAATGGTGTTCTGTGGTTTATTCCCAATTGATAATAAAAAATATAATGATTTAAGAGAAGCCTTAGAAAAATTACAGCTGAATGATTCATCACTAGAATTCGAACCTGAGACTTCTCAAGCTTTAGGCTTTGGTTTCCGTACAGGATTCTTAGGCATGCTGCATATGGAAATTATTCAGGAACGTATCGAACGAGAATTTGGAATCGAATTAATAGCGACAGCTCCATCTGTAATTTATGAATGTATTCTAAAAAATGGTGAGAAAAAAATCGTTGATAATCCAGCACAAATGCCTGAGAGAGATCAAATTGATGAAATTTACGAGCCTTACGTTAGAGCAACAATGATGGTACCGAATGATTATGTAGGTGCTGTTATGGAATTATGCCAACGTAAGCGTGGACAATTTATCAATATGGACTATTTAGATGATATTCGTGTCAATATTATTTATGAAATTCCACTTTCAGAAGTAGTATTTGATTTCTTCGACCAACTTAAATCAAATACAAAAGGCTATGCTTCATTTGATTATGAACTAATCGGCTATAAAGAAAGTGATTTAGTTAAAATGGATATCTTATTAAACGGCGAAAAAGTAGATGCTTTAAGTTTTATTGTTCATAAAGAATTTGCATATGAACGCGGTAAAGCGCTTGTTGAAAGGTTAAAAACGTTAATCCCTAGACAACAATTCGAAGTACCCGTACAAGCTGCAGTTGGCCATAAAATCATTGCCCGTACAAATATTAAATCAATGGGTAAAAATGTACTTGCGAAATGTTATGGTGGGGATATCAGCCGTAAACGTAAATTATTAGAAAAGCAAAAAGCAGGTAAAGCAAAAATGAAAGCAGTAGGTAATGTTGAAATACCTCAAGACGCTTTCTTAGCAGTATTAAAAATGGATGAAGATTAATAATAAGGTTGGGACTCTAATGTCCCAGCTTTTTATTTTGAATTTTGTCCTAAAAGCGAGGCGAAAATATGAAAGTTGAAAGTGCATATATCCATATTCCATTTTGTGTCAGAATTTGTACTTACTGTGATTTCAATAAATACTTTATACAAAATCAACCAGTTGATGAGTATTTAGATTGCTTAATTGAAGAATTTAAAACAGCTGACAATCGCACATTAAAAACAATGTTTGTAGGAGGAGGCACACCTACAGCGTTAAATGAGTCACAATTAGAGCGTTTGTTAAAAGCTATCAATGAGCACTTTACTATTTCAGGAGAATATACTTTTGAAGCAAATCCAGATGAACTTACACCATCAAAGATTAAACTTTTAAAAGACTACGGCGTCAATCGCATTTCAATGGGTGTTCAAACATTTGACCAAGATTTATTAAAAGTACTTGGGCGTACACATAATACGGCAGATATATACAATGCTGTCGAGCTCGCTAATCAATACCAGATTAACTCTATCAGTCTTGATTTGATGTATCATCTTCCTGGTCAAACACTTAAACAATTTGAAGACAGTTTAGATATTGCGTTATCAATGGATATTAATCATATCTCAAGTTACGGTCTAATTCTTGAACCTAAAACTCAATTTTATAATTTATATAGAAAAGGAAAGTTAAAACTTCCAAACGAAGATGTAGGGGAAGAAATGTATGAGCTATTACTTGATAAAATTAATCAATCTTCAATGCATCAATATGAAATTTCGAATTTTGGTCAACCTGGTCATGAATCTGAACACAACAAAGTGTATTGGATGAACGAAGGTTATTATGGCTTCGGAGCAGGTGCCAGTGGATACGTTCATGGAATAAGGTACTCAAATGTCAATCCTGTTAATCACTATATTAAGAAGATTAGAAACGGCGAACGTCCTATTTTACATCAAACCACACCCACTCATCGCGAACAAATGGAAGAACAGATGTTTTTAGGTTTAAGAATGAATCAAGGGGTAAATAAATCTGTGTTCAATCATAAATTCAATGAAAACATTGATCAAATCTATGCTGAGGCACTTTCTGACCTAAGTAAAAAGGGCTTAATTATTAATGAAAATAACGCTGTTAAATTGACTGATCGAGGTAAGGTTATTGGCAATGAAGTCTTTGAAGCATTCTTATTAGATTAATTTTAAGAGGTCAAGGCTTTAACATTGACTTACTTTGACCAATTTGATAAATTATAATTAGCACTTGGAAGAAGAGAGTGCTAATGAGGTGGAAACATGATTACAGATAGACAATTGAGCATTTTAAATGCCATTGTTGAAGATTATGTGGATTATGGTCTACCTGTCGGTTCTAAAACAATTATTGAGAGACATAATGTTGATGTGAGTCCAGCTACTATAAGAAATGAAATGAAACAATTAGAATCATTTGGTTTAGTAGAAAAATCTCATGCATCATCAGGAAGGTCACCTTCATTAAAGGGTTTTAGATATTATGTAGACCAACTGTTGGAAAATACTTCTCCTCTAAAAGAAACGAATAACCAACGTTTAAATAAACTGTTAATGGAATATAACTTTAATTTATCTGCTGCACTAAGTGTGTATGCGAATGAATTGTCATTATTTACACAGTATACTACGTTGGTAATGAAACCAAATCAATCAAAAGATTTGATCAGCGATGTTCATTTGTTTAACGCAACCGCTAATTTGGTTATTATGGTAATTGTGTTCGAAACAGGAAATGTTGAACATATTCAATTAGCAGTAGACGAAAAGATTTCTAAAGCGCGTTTAATTCAAATAGCGAATTACATCAAAGAACTTTATAACAATAAAAGTTTTGTTGATGAAGCAATGGAACATTCGAGCGACATCACAACAATTCATCAATTAACAGATTTACTTTATCAAAGAGTTAATGATAGCAAGAAAGACATCTACCTTGGTGGTAAATCAAATTTAATTGATACATTGAATGAGCAGAATGTGAATTCAATACAACAAATTCTTCAATATTTAGAGTCCAATAAGATATTGAAACTGTTCGAAAAAGATAATCATTCTGGAATCGATGTTAAAATAGGAAAAGAAATTGATAATGACCTAGAGGACATCTCAATTGTGATGAGTGATTATCATATTGATGAACATCTTAAAGGACACATAGCTGTTATTGGACCGACCGCTATGCGTTATCAAAATGTAATTCAATTACTATATAAAATATAGTTTTGAAATGTATTGGAGGACAGAAAATGGCAGAAAAAGATCAATCAGTTAACAATGAAGAAGTTGTTGAGAACGAAGATGCAACTGTAAATTCAAATACTGAAGAAGATACTCAATCAACTGAGAATACCGAAAACGTTCAAAATGGTTCTGAAGAGAATCAAGAAGAGAATGAAATCCAACAACTAAAAGATGAGTTAAAAGAACAAGAAGAAAAATATTTACGTCTGTATGCAGAGTTTGAAAACTATAAGAGACGTATTCAAAAAGAAAATCAAACATTAAAAACATATCAAGCTCAAAGTGTTTTAACGGATATCTTGCCGACTATTGATAACATTGAACGTGCGTTACAAATAGAAGGTGAAGACGAATCATTTAAATCTCTGCAAAAAGGGGTACAAATGGTTTATGAAAGCTTATTACGCGCACTAGAAGAAAACGGTCTTGAGAAAATAGAAGCTTTAGGACAACAATTTGATCCAAACTTCCATCAAGCTGTTATGCAAGATAGTGATGATTCATATGAATCAGGCGAAGTTACACAAGAGCTTCAAACTGGTTATAAATTGAAGGATCGTGTATTACGCCCTTCAATGGTTAAAGTAAATCAATAAATATAACTGATGAAATATACAACAAATGTTATTAGGAGGAATTATTAGTTATGGGTAAAATTATCGGAATTGACTTAGGTACAACAAATTCATGCGTGTCTGTTTTAGAAGGCGACGAACCAAAAGTAATCCAAAATCCAGAAGGTGCACGTACAACACCATCTGTTGTAGCTTTCAAAAATGGTGAAACTCAAGTAGGTGAAGTTGCTAAACGACAAGCAATCACAAACCCTAATACTATTCAATCAATCAAACGTGAAATGGGTACAGACCACAAAGTAGACGTTGATGGAAAATCATACACTCCACAAGAAATTTCTGCAATGATTCTTCAAAACTTAAAAAGTACTGCAGAAAGCTATCTAGGAGATAAAGTAGATAAAGCAGTTATTACTGTTCCAGCTTACTTCAATGACGCTGAACGTCAAGCTACTAAAGATGCTGGTAAAATTGCTGGTTTAGAAGTTGAACGTATTATCAACGAACCAACTGCAGCTGCTTTAGCTTACGGTTTAGATAAAACTGATCAAGACGAAAAAGTGTTAGTATTCGACCTTGGTGGCGGTACTTTCGACGTTTCAATCCTTGAATTAGGCGATGGCGTGTTCGAAGTATTATCAACAGCAGGTGACAACAAACTTGGTGGTGACGACTTTGACCAAGTAATCATTGACTACCTAGTTTCAGAATTCAAAAAAGAAAATGGCATTGATTTATCACAAGATAAAATGGCATTACAACGTTTGAAAGATGCAGCTGAAAAAGCTAAAAAAGACTTATCTGGTGTATCACAAACTCAAATTTCATTACCATTCATCTCTGCAGGAGAAAGTGGTCCATTACACTTAGAATTAACTCTAACTCGTTCTAAATTCGAAGAACTTTCAGATGATTTAGTTCGTCGTACAATGGAACCTACTCGTCAAGCACTAAAAGATGCTGGCTTAACAAGCAAAGATATCGATGAGGTAATCCTTGTTGGTGGTTCTACTCGTATTCCAGCTGTTCAAGAAGCAGTTAAAAAAGAAATCGGCAAAGAACCAAACAAAAGTGTTAACCCTGATGAAGTTGTAGCTATGGGTGCAGCTATCCAAGGTGGCGTTATCTCTGGTGATGTTAAAGATGTTGTATTATTAGACGTTACACCATTATCATTAGGTATCGAAATTATGGGTGGTCGTATGAACACATTAATCGAACGTAACACTACTATCCCAACATCAAAATCACAAGTTTATTCAACAGCAGCAGATAACCAACCAGCAGTAGACATTCACGTATTACAAGGTGAACGTCCAATGGCTTCAGATAACAAAACATTAGGACGCTTCTCATTAACTGATATTCCACCAGCTCCACGTGGTGTACCACAAATCGAAGTAACATTTGATATCGATAAAAACGGTATTGTAAACGTTACTGCTAAAGACTTAGGTACAAACAAAGAGCAGAATATCACAATCGAATCAAGCTCTGCACTTTCAGATGATGAAATCGATCAAATGGTTAAAGATGCTGAACAAAACGCAGAAGCAGATAAAAAACGTCGTGAAGAAAGTGACTTACGTAACGAAGCTGACAGCTTAGTATTCCAAGTTGAAAAAACATTAAAAGACTTAGCTGACAATATCGGCGAAGACGATAAAAAACAAGCTGAAGACAAAAAAGAAGAATTGAAAAAAGCACTTGAAGGCGACGATTTAGAAGATATCAAAGCTAAAAAAGAAGAACTTGAAAAAGTCGTTCAAGATTTATCAATGAAAGTTTACCAACAAGCACAACAAGCTCAAGAACAACAACAAGGTGGAGATGCTTCTAACAACAGTGATGTTGAAGATGCTGATTTCACTGAAGTTAAAGACGACGACAACAAAGATAATAAATAAGTGCATGCTTTCTCAAAAGAGCAGCTTTAACTAAATAAAGAAAAAAGCGGCTTCTTAAAAATTTAAGTCAAAGTCAATTGTACATTGGCTTTGACTTTTTATTATTTAACCAACTATACTTTAAAAGGTATAATGATTCTAAACTAGCAGAAAGATAAGGAGAGATTACAGTGGCAAAAAGAGACTATTATGAAGTCTTAGGTGTCAGTAAAGATGCGTCAAAGGACGAGATAAAAAAAGCCTACCGTAAATTATCCAAAAAATATCACCCAGATATTAATAAAGAAGAAGGCGCAGATGAAAAGTTCAAAGAAATTACTGAAGCTTATGAAGTGCTAAGTGATGAGAATAAACGCGCAAACTATGATCAATTTGGTCATAACGGACCACAAGGCGGCTTTGGCGGCCAAGGATTCGGCGGTCAAGACTTCAGTGGCTTCGGAGGCGGTTTCGAAGACATATTCAGTACGTTCTTCGGAGGCGGTGGTGCACAACGTGATCCAAATGCACCACGTAAAGGGGACGACTTACAATACACTATGACTATTTCATTCGAAGAAGCAGTCTTTGGTGCTGAAAAAGAAATTTCAATTCGTAAGGAAGTAAAATGTGAAACTTGTGACGGCTCAGGTGCAAAACCAGGTTCTAAAAAGAAAACGTGTCACTATTGTAATGGAGCAGGACACGTATCTGTAGAACAAAATACAATACTTGGTCGTGTAAGAACTGAAAAAGTTTGTCCAGTATGTAATGGTACAGGTGAAGAAATTGAAGAACCATGTCCAACTTGTCACGGTAAAGGCACACAAACTAAAAACGTTAAAATCAAAGTCAAAGTACCAAAAGGTGTAGACACTGATCAACAAATTCGTTTAGCCGGTGAAGGCGCACCAGGACATAACGGTGGACCACAAGGTGACTTATATGTTGTATTCAGAGTTAAACCATCTGATAAATTCATCCGTGAAGGTGATGATATCTTCTATAACTTGAAAATCAGCTTCCCACAAGCAGCTCTAGGTGATGAAGTTAAAGTGCCTACATTAGATGGTGAAGTTATTTTAACAGTTCCAGAAGGTACTCAAGACGGAAAACAATTCCGTATGAAAGAAAAAGGTGTTAAAAACGTTCATGGCTATGGATATGGTGACTTGTTTGTGAACATTAATGTAGTGACTCCAACTAAATTAAGTGAAAAACAAAAATCATTAATGCGAGAATTTGCGGAACTTAGCGGTGAAGAAATTGAAGAACAACCTTCTAATTTCAAAGAACGCGCACGTAGATTCTTTAAAGGAGAATAACAATAATGAACTGGGTGGAACTTTCAATTGTAGTAAATCATGAAGCACAAGATGCAAGTACAAACATTTTAGAAGACTTGGGTTCAAACGGTGTAGTGATAGAAGACTCAGAAGATTTAAAAGGAAACTTAGAGGATAAATTTGGCGAAATATATGAATTGAATCCTAGTGATTATCCTGAACGTGGTGTAAGAATTAAAGCATATTTCAACGAATTAGAATACTCAGATGAACTAAAAAAAGATATTTTAAGTGCTATCAAGAAGATTGATACTTTAAATGAAAATATGTTTAGCTATTCTGAACAATCACTTCAAGAACAAGATTGGGAGAATGAGTGGAAAAATTATTTCCATCCATTCAGAGCTTCAGAACGCTTTACTATTGTGCCAAGTTGGGAAGAATATGATAAAGAAAATAATGAAGAATTATGTATTGAACTAGATCCAGGTATGGCTTTTGGTACAGGAGATCATCCTACAACTAGCATGTGTTTAAAAGCGATTGAAACATATGTAAAACCAAAACATACTGTGATTGACGTTGGTACTGGATCAGGTATCTTAAGTATTGCTTGCTCATTATTAGGTGTTAAGCGTATCAAAGCTTTAGATCTGGATGAACTAGCTATAAAAGTAGCAAAAGAAAATTTCATAAAAAATGCTTGTGCTGATTCAATTGAAACAACAACCGGTAATTTATTACAAGGCGAAACAGATAAATATGATATTGTAATCGCAAATATATTGGCGCATATTATTGAAGAAATGATAGATGACGCTTATAATACTCTAAATGAAGATGGTTTATTTATAACATCTGGTATCATTGAAGAGAAGAGCAATGAAATTATAGAACATATGAAGCGGACTGGTTTTAATATCATTTCAATTAATCACGACAACGGTTGGGTTTGTATCGTTGGAGAGAAAGAGAGCAAATAATATGCAAAGATATTTTATAAATCAAAACGCTGATGAAAGTCAGCGTTTTTTTATTACTGACAAAGACGATATACATCACATTTCAAATGTCATGCGTCGTCAAGTCGGGGCTAAAATTATCGTAACCTTCGAGGACTTAAAGGTTTATCTCTGTGAGATTACAACTATAAATAATGAAGGCGTTGAATTTAAATTATTAGAAGAACAACCAAATGATACTGAATTACCTATAGAAGTAACAATATGCAGTGGATTAATTAAAGCAGATAAATATGAGTGGTTGCTGCAAAAATCTACGGAATTAGGTGCTTCTCACTTTATTGCAGTACAAATGGATCGTTCTGTTGTAAAACTAAATCAAAGTAAAGCAGATAAAAAATTGACACGATGGAATAAAATTGTCAAAGAAGCAGCTGAACAAAGTTATCGTCTTGTAATCCCAACTATTGAATTTGTATCGAATTTAAAGAAAGTATATGTTAATATAGATAAATATGATTATGTACTAATCGCTTATGAAGATGCAGCAAAAGAGGGCGAGATGAGTGAGTTTAAACGCGCACTCGAACAATTCAGCAAAGGAGATCGTGTATTAATTATTTTTGGACCAGAAGGCGGTTTAAGTCCTGATGAAATTGAAATGTTCAAAAATAATAGTTACATAGTCGGCCTAGGTCATCGAATCTTGAGAGCAGAGACGGCTCCGCTTTATGCGCTTAGTGCAATTAGTTATGAAAAAGAATTAATGGGGTGAAATAAATGTCAACAGTAGCTTTTCATACTTTAGGTTGTAAAGTAAACCATTATGAAACTGAAGCAATTTGGCAATTATTTAAAGATGCCGGCTATGATCGAGTTGAATTTGACACAAATGCCGATGTCTTTGTTATAAATACATGTACAGTTACAAATACAGGAGATAAGAAGAGTAGACAAGTCATCCGACGTGCTATCAGAAAAAATCCAGATGCAGTCGTTTGTGTTACAGGATGTTATGCACAAACATCGTCAGCAGAAATCATGGATATCCCTGGAGTAGACGTTGTAGTCGGTACACAGGATAGAACGAAGTTGTTAGGTTATATTGAAGAGTTCAAAGCTGAACGTCAACCAATTAACGGTGTAGGCAATATCATGAAAAATCGTACATATGAAGAATTAGATGTACCATATTTCACTGATAGAACACGTGCTTCTTTAAAAATCCAAGAAGGTTGCAACAACTTCTGTACTTTCTGTATTATTCCATGGGCACGTGGTTTAATGCGTTCAAGAGATCCTGAGAAAGTAGTAGAACAAGCAACAACATTAGTAAATTCTGGTTATAAAGAAATTGTGTTGACTGGTATTCATACAGGTGGTTACGGTCAAGACTTGAAAGATTATAACCTAGCACAATTATTACGTGATTTAGAATCAGTAGATGGATTAGAAAGAATTCGTATTTCATCAATCGAAGCTAGTCAATTAACTGATGAAGTCATTGATGTAATCAAAAATTCAAATAAAGTCGTACGTCACTTACACGTGCCATTACAATCTGGTTCAGATACAGTATTAAAACGCATGAGACGTAAATATTCAATGGCACACTTCTCAGAACGATTGATGAAGTTACATGATGCTTTACCAGGTTTAGCAGTCACTAGTGACGTGATTGTAGGATTCCCAGGTGAAACTGAGGAAGAATTCCAAGAAACATATGACTTTATTTTAGATCATCACTTCTCAGAATTACACGTTTTCCCATATTCAGCTCGAACAGGGACACCAGCTGCTAGAATGGATGATCAAATTGATGAAAGTGTAAAAAATGAACGTGTTCATAAACTAATTGAATTAAGTAACCAATTAGCGAAAGAATATGCTTCTCACTTTGATCAAAAAGTATTAGAAGTAATTCCAGAAGAGCACGGTGAAAAACCAGGTACATTAGTGGGTTATGCAGATAACTACATGAAAGTTGAATTTGAAGGCGATGATTCGCTTATCGGCGAACTTGTACGTGTGAAAATCACAGAAGCAGGTTATCCTTTAAATAAAGGTTATGTTACTCGTGTGATTGATCATGCAACAAATAGCAGTGAATTTACAGCTATTGTGTAAGGTTCAAAAAATTAATTATTCTAATTGACCGCATCAACCACATATATTATAATTAGCATTGCATGGTTTATAAAAAACTATGCAAACGAATTTTAAAGTTCCGTTGTTATTTGGAGGGAGGGAAATACAGATGTCTAAAACAGTAGTCCGTAAAAACGAATCACTTGAAGATGCATTACGCCGTTTCAAACGCTCAGTTTCTAAAAGCGGTACAATTCAAGAAGTACGTAAACGTGAATTTTACGAAAAACCAAGTGTTAAACGTAAAAAGAAATCAGAAGCTGCACGTAAACGTAAATTCAAATAATTATTAAGTCTGTTGACTCCCTCAACAAACAATTAATTATTATATAATGCAGTTTAAACAGCCCTAAGTTTTACAATTATGTAAAACTTAGGGTTTTTTCTTATGTTTTGATGCTACATAATATAATTTTTCTATTGATGTTAAAATAAAACGATAATCCTATAATTACACTAAGTAATCATGTATAATGAACCTTGAGAGCGAGGTGAATCTATGTCATACCAAGCTGAAATCCTACATAATATTTCGGTATTTCAGGCAAGTTCAAATTCCACACTACATCAAATCAGCGATTTTATAACAAGTCCATTTATTTCATTAATTTTAACCTGTATTATCTTTTTAGGTTTTCTTTATCAACTCTATTCCAAGCGTATTAACTTTCCAGGCATTCTTGCTGCACTAGCCTTATTAATACTATTTTTAGGCTATTTGATACAAGGAGAAGTTTCCTTAATTTCTGTTGGATTATTTTCTATAGGTGTGATACTGCTCGTCATTGAATTGTTTGTTATTGGTGCAGTAATCGGCATTATAGGCATGATTCTCATCACAGTAAGTATGATTATGCTTGGTGAAAACATTCTTTGGATGTTAGTCAATGTTATAATCGCTTTAATACTGACTATTATAGAATGGGTGATATTAGTGAAAGGATATAACAAAAAGATTTCGTTATTTGAAAAAGTTATACTCAGAGATTCGACAACGTCTGAAGCTGGCTATACTTCACACGATGACCGCTCTAATCTAGTAGGACAAACTGCAATCACTTTAACAGAATTACGACTTGCAGGAATGATTTCATTAAATGATGAACGCATAGATGCAGTATCAGATGGAACATTTATACAAAGAGATGTAGAAGTCAAAGTAACTGAAGTTGAAGGATCGAGAGTAGTTGTCAGAGAGATTCCAAAAAACACATAATACTAGGAGGCACTTACTATGTTAGTACCGTTAATAATCATTGTTATTATTGCAGTCATTGCTCTATTAATCTTATTTTCATTTGTACCAATCGGTTTATGGATTTCTGCAATAGCAGCCGGTGTCAAAGTAAACATTGGCACACTTATCGGAATGCGTTTAAGACGTGTTTCACCACGTAAAGTTATCGCGCCATTAATTAAGGCACATAAAGCTGGTTTAAACCTTACAACTAACCAACTAGAATCACACTACTTAGCAGGTGGTAATGTAGACCGCGTTGTAGATGCAAATATTGCTGCACAACGTGCTGACATCAACTTACCTTTTGAACGTGGCGCAGCGATTGACCTAGCAGGCCGTGACGTTTTAGAAGCTGTCCAAATGTCTGTAAACCCTAAAGTTATTGAAACGCCATTTATTACAGGTGTTGCTATGAACGGTATTGAAGTAAAAGCTAAAGCTAGAATCACAGTTCGTGCAAACATTTCTCGTTTAGTCGGCGGTGCTGGTGAAGAGACTATTATTGCACGTGTCGGTGAGGGGATTGTTTCAACAATCGGTTCAAGTGAACATCATACTGTTGTTTTAGAAAATCCAGACAATATTTCAAAAACTGTATTAAGTAAAGGTCTAGATTCAGGAACAGCCTTTGAAATTTTATCTATTGATATCGCAGATGTGGATATCGGTAAAAACATCGGTGCAGACTTACAAACTGAACAAGCATTAGCAGATAAAAATATTGCTCAAGCTAAAGCAGAAGAACGTCGTGCAATGGCAGTTGCATCTGAACAAGAAATGAAAGCACGTGTACAAGAAATGCGTGCGAAAGTTGTGGAAGCAGAATCTGAAGTTCCACTTGCAATGTCTGAAGCTCTAAGAAAAGGTAATATCGGAGTTAAAGATTACTATAATTTGAAAAACATAGAAGCTGATACAGGTATGCGTGAGTCTATCAATAAACGTACGCAACCAAATGATAACGAGTCACCAGACAAGTAAACGAGGTGATTAAATGAATATCGGTCTAATAATATTTGTCGTTAGTGTTGTTATCTCATTAATATCAGCAATTAACGATAAAAATTATAAAAAGAGACAACAAAATCAACCAAAATCATCACAACCTAGAAGACAACCTACGACTGAGCGTAAACAACAAAAAGGGTTTCTTGAACAATTAGGTGAAAAGTTTGAGGAAATGCAAAAAGAATTAGAAGGTACGCCGCCATCTTCTCAACCTGATCACACACCTAAACCAGAAGAAACTACACGTCCAAACCATCGTACATCTCAACCGAGACAAACGCGCGAGCAATCATCTCAACCAAGACTCGATTCAAATCAAAAAGAGCAAGTATTGACAAAACAACTGAATGATTCTTTAAATAATGAGTTACATGATTTACGCTCTCAAATGGATTTGGAGAAACAAAAGCAAATTGAGATATTAGAACGTCGTGCTCAAGCAATCATTAGTGATAAATATCTTTCAGAACGTGCTAAAAAAGAAAGACTCAAACAACTATTCGCTAATAAGTTTAATCAAACAAGCACACGAACTAATGAAGATTTACGCTTTGATGAAGATGAAATACTAAATGGTTTTGTTTGGTCAGAAGTACTTAAAAAGCCGAAACAGTTACAATAAATTTAATGGATTGGATGGACATAATTTTATGTCATCCAATCCATTTTTCTTTTATGCAAGCTAAACTTTATTGGATTAATAAACAGCGAGAACATGATATAATGATTGTATGAATATGTGGAAATTATTAACTAAGTCCGTAGTTTCCGTTAACCATTATATTCTGCATCTTATTAAAAAATATGCTTAAAAGCGATAATAATGAAAAGGAGTTAATGTATGCCAGGAATAATAGTTATTGACGATATCAATCAAGCCCAAGCACTAATAGGTAATAATGATGAACACTTACAAGCAATAGAAGAAGCTTTCAATGTTATTGTTCATGCTAGGGGGCAAGAAATAGCTGTAAAAGGGCAACAACAAGAAGAAATTGTAAAAGCAGAAGCTGTAATAAAAAACCTTTTAAAAGTAATTGATCAAGGCGTATCAATTAATCTTAAAGATGTAGAAGCAGCAATTAAAATGGCAGAGAAAGGATCTATCCAACACCTCGTTGATTTATACGATGAAGCAATTACTAAAGATGCTTATGGTAAAACAATTCGTGCAAAAACAATGGGTCAACGTTTATATCTGAATGCGATGAAGCATAATGATTTAGTCTTTGGTATTGGACCAGCTGGTACTGGTAAAACTTTCTTAGCTGTTGTTTATGCTGCTAAAGAATTGCGTCAAGGTAACGTAAAAAGAATAGTGCTGACTCGTCCCGCTGTAGAAGCAGGCGAATCATTAGGTTTCTTACCAGGCGACTTAAAAGAAAAGGTAGACCCTTATTTAAGACCTTTATACGATGGTCTTCATACGGTACTGGGACCTGAGCAAACAGCGCGTTTTATTGAAAGAGGTATCATTGAAGTTGCACCATTAGCCTATATGAGAGGACGTACACTTGACGATGCATTTGTTATTTTAGATGAAGCACAAAATACGACGCATGCCCAAATGAAAATGTTCTTAACACGTTTAGGATTTGGATCAAAAATGGTCGTAACGGGTGATATGACTCAAGTAGACTTGCCGAGAGGTATTAAAAGCGGATTAAAACAAGCTGTTAAACGCTTATCAGGCGTTAAAGGCATTAGTGTACAAACATTAGATCAAAGTGATGTTGTACGTCATCCATTAGTAAGTAAAATTATCAGCCGTTATGAAGGAGATGAATAAACGCCATGTTCACGATTGATTTTTCAAATCATACGGATGAAGTAAAAGAAGAATGGTATGACCAGATTGAAAAGTTATTAAACTTTGCGAAAGCACAAGAGAATATTGAAGAAGATGCAGAACTATCAGTGACATTTGTTGATAAAGAAGAAATTCAACAAATTAATAGAGACTATAGAGATAAAGATAAAGTTACTGATGTCATTTCATTTGCGTTAGAAGAAGATGAACCTGAAATTGAGGGTTTAGATATCCCTCGTGTACTAGGTGACATTATCATTTGCGCAGATGTTGCAAAAGAACAAGCTGCAGAGTATGGACATTCCTTTGAGAGAGAACTCGGCTTTTTAAGTTTGCATGGCTTCTTACATTTACTTGGCTATGATCATATGAATGAAGCCGACGAAAAAGAAATGTTTGGAAGACAAAAATCTATTTTAGATGCTTATGGCTTAACAAGAGAATAGTCTATGAATCGTTTTAAGTATCCCATTCAAGGGTTGTTGACCATACTACAAAAAGATCGTAACTTTTTATGGCATATCGCAATTGGCTTTTTAATCATTGGCGCGTCTTTTTACTTCAATATTACCCGCATGGAATGGATTGCGGTTATTTTAACAATTTTTCTAGTGTTAGCATTTGAAGCAATTAACACCGCAATTGAATATGTAGTTGACCTTGTAACGGATGATTATAAACTTTTTGCTAAATATGCTAAAGATATCGCAGCACTAAGTGTGCTTTTAATATCTATCGCAGCAGTAATTATAGGTCTAATTATCTTTATCCCTTACATCGTTAACTTATTATAAAGGAGAGAGATAAAAATGGCTTATACTCAAGAACATTATGAAAAAGTAAGAGAAGCACAAAAACGTTCTTATTCACCTTACAGCAACTTTAAGGTGGGTGCTTATTTAAGAACTAAGGATGGCAAAGAATTTTTCGGCGCAAATGTGGAAAATGCTGCGTATGGCGAAGCAATTTGTGGAGAGCGTTCAAGTTTAGTTGCAGCAATTAGTCAAGGTTATAGACCAGGTGACTTTGAATCTTTAACAGTCACAGTAGATGCTGATAAGCCTTCATCACCATGTGGTTCATGTCGTCAAGTTATTAATGAACTATGTGATGACGACATGCCGATTTATTTAACAAACCATAAAGGCGATATGATTGAAACGACTGTCGCCGAATTACTGCCGCTAGGTTTTTCAGGAAAGGATTTGAATATATGACAGAACATAAATCAGGCTTTGTTTCAATTATAGGCCGACCTAACGTAGGTAAATCTACGTTTATGAATAGAGTACTTGGGCATAAAATCGCAATTATGTCAGACAAAGCACAAACAACTAGAAATAAAATACAAGGTGTTATGACTGAAGATGATGCACAAATTATCTTTGTTGATACACCAGGTATTCACAAGCCCAAACATAAATTAGGCGACTATATGATGAAAGTTGCTAAAAATACTTTATCAGAAGTAGATGCAGTCATTTTCATGGTTAACGCTGATGAAAAGATTGGTCGCGGTGATGAATATATTATGGAAATGCTGAAAAATGTCAAAACTCCAGTATTCCTTGTTATCAATAAAATTGACTTAGTACACCCTGATGAAATCATGCCTATTATTGAATCATATCAAAAATATATGGACTTCTCTGAAACTGTTCCAATGTCAGCATTAGAAGGTTTAAATGTTGAACACTTTATCGAAGTACTTAAATCATATTTACCAGAAGGGCCTCAATATTATCCAGATGGTCAAATTTCTGACCACCCTGAACAATTTGTGGTAGGTGAATTAATAAGAGAAAAAATTCTTCACTTAACGAGCGAAGAAATTCCACATTCAATAGGTGTTAACGTTGATAGAATGGTTAAACAATCTGAAGATAAAGTTCGTATAGAAGCTACAATTTTTGTTGAAAGAGATTCACAAAAAGGAATTGTCATCGGCAAAGGCGGCAAAAAGTTAAAAGAAATTGGAAAACGTGCGAGATTGGATATCGAAAACCTATTAGGTTCAAAAGTGTATCTCGATTTATGGGTAAAAGTACAAAAAGATTGGCGTAATAAAATCAACTTTATTCGCCAAATGGGCTATATAGAGGATCAAGATTAAACTAGAAGGTCGGTGGTACCTTTTATGTTAGTAAAACAAAAAGGAATTATTATTAAAACAGTCGATTATGGCGAATCAGATAAAATTATTACCATCCTAAGCGAAAGTGGCGCGAAGATTCCTTTGATGGTCAAACGTGCTAAAAAAAGTAGAACAGGTATGCAGGCTAATACACAATTATTTGTATATGGCCTGTTTATCTATGCTAAATTACGTGGTCTAGGCATACTTAATTCAGTTGATGTTATCAGTCAAAATTATCAACTTCGTTTAGATATTTATGAGAGCAGTTATGCTGCACTTTGTGCTGAAGTCATTGACAAATCTATGGACGAAGAACAAATTTCTAAATTTAATTATCAACTCTTACACTTTTGCTTGAACAGAGTTGAAAAAGGTTACAGTGCCCAACTGATGTCCGTTATTGTTTTATTAAAAAAAATGCCTGACTTTGGTTTTACTATCGCATTCAATCAAGATATTATCTCAGGCGATACAAACCAAGCAAATTTATGTGGCTACAGTTTTAAATATCATGGTGTGATTGCTCAGGAAAATTTGTATAGAGATGAACGAGCAGTTCCTATATCTAATAAAACGCTTTATTTATTGGATGTACTTCAAAAACTGCCTATAGATAAAATGAATTCAGTTAATATTCATCAGGATATAGTAGATGAGATGTCTGATTTGCTTATCATGTTATACCGGGAATATGCGGGTGTGTTTTTCAGAAGTCAAAAATTAATAAATCAATTGCATCGTTTAGAGTCCAATAACCAGAAAAAATGATAGAAAAATAAGGGTATATCGCAATTTCGCGATATACCCTTATTTATTTAATATTAGAATTTAACTTTTTCAGCTAAGAAATCGTTTAATTCAGAGATTGGCATACGAACTTGTTCCATAGTATCACGTTCACGTACTGTGACTTGTTGATCTTCTAATGAATCGAAGTCAAATGTAATACAATATGGTGTACCAATTTCATCTTGACGACGGTAACGTTTACCAATTGATTGTGATTCGTCAAAATCAACTGTAAAGTTTTCGCTTAATTGTTCGTAAACTTTAATTGCTTCTTCAGATAATTTTTTGCTTAATGGTAAAATTGCTGCTTTATACGGTGCTAGAGCAGGGTGGAAGTGCAATACTGTACGTTCATCTTTACTACCTTCAACACCTTCACGGTCATAAGCATCACATAAGAATGCTAATGTCACACGGTCAGCACCTAAAGAAGGTTCAACACAGTATGGGATGAATTTTTCATTTGTTTCTGGATCATGGTATCTGAAATCTTCACCAGAATATTCACTATGTTTTTTCAAGTCGTAGTCTGTACGGCTTGCAATACCCCATAATTCGCCCCAACCAAATGGGAATTTATATTCAATGTCTGTAGTTGCATTAGAGTAGTGAGATAACTCATCTTGGTCATGATCTCTTAAACGAATATTTTCATTTTGAAGACCTAAGTCTAATAACCATTTTTCAGCAAATGTTTTCCAATAATTTTGCCATTCGATTTCTTCACCAGGACGGCAGAAGAATTCTAATTCCATTTGTTCGAATTCACGTGTTCTGAAAATGAAGTTACCTGGTGTAATTTCATTACGGAATGATTTACCGATTTGACCAATACCAAATGGTAATTTTTTACGCATTGAACGTTGGACGTTTTTGTAGTTGACAAAGATACCTTGTGCAGTTTCAGGACGTAAGAAAATTTCGTTAGTTGAATCTTCAGTTACACCTTGGAAAGTTTTGAACATCAAGTTGAATTGACGGATATCAGTCCAGTTAGCAGTACCGCTTACTGGGCATTTAATACCTTCTTCTTCAATAATACGTTTCATTTCATCAAAACTTAAACCATCTGCGATAAAGTTTTCGTCACCTTTTTCATTTTGCATAAATTCTTCAATTAATTTATCTGCACGGTAACGAATTTTACTATCTTTGTTGTCGATCATAGGGTCATTAAAGTTACCTAAGTGACCTGATGCTTCCCATACTTTAGGGTTCATCAAAATTGCTGCGTCTAAGCCAACGTTATAAGGTGATTGTGAAATAAATTTTTTCCACCATGCACGTTTAATATTATTTTTTAATTCAACACCTAATGGACCATAATCCCAAGTGTTTGATAAACCACCGTAAATCTCACTGCCTGGAAATACAAAACCTCTGTGTTTTGCTAGCTGAACTACTGATTCCATATTTTTTGCCATAAATAACACTCCTCTTTAATAATAAAAAAACGCCCCAAGATAACGAAATAAACATTTCGAAATCTTGGGACGAGTTATCTCATTTCTCATTGAAATTCGTAATAACCCGCGGTTCCACCCAAATTAGTGTAGACACTCGCTTAGATTATAAAAGTTGTTAGGCCAATTTAATTGTTAAGCTCGCACCATCCTTAACTCGCTTCAAACTTAATTCTAATGCATCCGAAAATTAAAGGCAAGTGTTTATATAGATTTGTAGACCAAAACAATTACAGTTATAATATAAATTGTAAGTGTGAAGGGGTGAAGACATATAGAACTGAGTAGTAGGCAAAGTGAAATTATCGAAATAGTAAAGCAAAATGGGCCGATTACCGGTGAAAAGATTGCCGAACAACTAAGTTTAACTAGAGCGACACTTAGACCTGATTTAGCTATTTTGACAATGTCTGGGTTTCTCGAAGCTAGACCTAGAGTAGGATACTTTTATTCTGGTAAATCAACAAATCAATTATTAACAGAAAAATTACGTCAATATGTTGTTAAAGACTATCAATCTTTGCCGATTGTCTTAAAAGGCGATACTTCTGTTTATGAGGCAATATGTACAATTTTTCTTGAAGACGTCAGCACGTTATTTATTGTGAATACAAATAATGATTTTGTTGGAGTTTGTTCAAGAAAAGACTTACTCAGAGCATCCATGATTGGCGAGGATATACATACGATGCCAGTCAGTGTTATCATGACACGTATGCCGAATTTAACACACGTTTTAGAAAATGATTTGGTCGTACTAGCTGCACAGCTTATGATTGAAAAAGAAATTGATTCTCTGCCGATAGTTCGTGGTAAAGATAATGGTAAGTTGGAAGTCATCGGGCGCATTTCAAAAACCACGATAACAAAATTATTTGTATCAATTTTCGATGAGTAGGAGTAGGATTTAATGCAAAAGATAAAAATAATAATTGCATCTGATTCGGTGGGAGAAACAGCCGAACAAGTTGCAAAAGCTTGTGTTTCTCAATTTAACTCGAAAAATTTCCAAAGTCAGATTGTACGTTATCCATATATTGAAACATTAGAGAATGTTGATGAAGTTATGGAAGTTGCGAAAGAAAACGAAATGAATATTGTTGTTTTCACGCTTGTAAAACCTGACATTAAAGAATATATGGAACAGCAATTAGCCGAAAAAAATATAAAACATGTCGATATCATGGGACCATTAATGAATATTTTAATTGATGAAATCGATGAAAAACCATACTATGAACCAGGTATAGTGCATAAACTAGATGAAGCATACTTCAAAAAAATTGAAGCGATTGAATTTGCAGTTAAATATGATGATGGTAAAGATCCGAAAGGTTTACCTAAAGCTGATATTATATTAATTGGTATTTCACGTACTTCAAAAACACCTTTATCACAGTTTTTAGCACATAAGCGTTATAAGGTTATGAATATTCCAATCGTTCCTGAAATCAATCCGCCTGAAGGGTTATTTGAAGTAGATCCCAAAAAATGTATTGCATTAAAAATCAGTGAAGAAAAGTTGAATAAAATCCGTAAAGAAAGATTGAAACAACTCGGGCTTGGAGATTCAGCACGTTATGCTACAGGGCAACGTATTCAAGAAGAATTGGATTACTTTGATAAAATAGTTGATCGAATAGGCTGTCCTGTGATTGATGTTTCAGACAAAGCTATAGAAGAAACAGCGAATGATATCATGTATATAATTGAACAAAATAAAATGAATAAGTAAGCCTAATACAATACGCTGGTGTTTTAAACTCAGCGTATTTCTTATTGAGCTAATAACTTTTATTTTTTATAGAAAATGATATAATAATAAGACTAATGTATACAGGTGGTTATGGTGAGAATAGAGCAATCAGTAATAAATGAAATAAAAGATAAAACAGATATTCTTGACCTTGTAAGTGAATACGTGAAATTAGAGAAAAGAGGGCGCAATTATATTGGTTTGTGTCCTTTTCATGATGAAAAAACACCTTCGTTTACTGTTTCGGAGGACAAACAAATTTGTCATTGTTTCGGTTGTAAAAAGGGCGGTAATGTTTTTCAATTTACTCAAGAGATAGAAGGTATTTCGTTTGTCGATGCTGTTAAAGCCCTTGGAGAAAGGGTAAATATAAAAGTAGATGTTGGACAAAATAATGAGCAAAACCAAATCGCTTCTGATGACTTAATGATGATTAAAATGCATGAACTTATGCAAGAATATTATCATTATGTACTGATGAAAACAGTGGAAGGGGAAGAGCCTTTAAAATATTTGAAGTCTAGAGGTTTCACTGAAGAACTGTTAAAAGACAGAAAAATCGGTTTTGCACCCGACAACTCTCACTTTTGTCATGATTTCTTGCAAAAGAAAGGTTATGATATTGAGCTAGCGTATGAAGCCGGTTTATTATCTCGCAATGAAGAAAACTTTAGTTATTATGATCGATTTAGAGATAGAATTATGTTTCCTTTGCATAATGCACAAGGACGAACTGTAGGTTATTCGGGAAGAACATACAAAAATCAAGAACCTAAATATTTAAACAGTCCGGAAACACCTATATTTCAAAAGAGACGACTTTTATACAACGTTGACAAAGCAAGACGTATTATACGTCAAAAAAATGAAATTATACTATTAGAAGGGTTTATGGATGTTATTAAAGCTGACAATGCTGGGGTTAAACAGGTTGTGGCAAGTATGGGAACACAAATTTCCCAAGAACACATAGCGTTCATCAAAAAACTAACATCAAATGTCACATTACTATTTGATGGCGATTTTGCAGGACAAGAAGCTACACTTAAAACTGGGCAGCACTTACTAGAGCAAGGTCTGAATGTTTTTGTTATTCAACTTCCTTCTAAAATGGATCCAGATGAGTATATTACTAAATATGGGGAAGATGCTTTTAAAAAATACGTGGAACATGAAAAACGTGCTTTTGTATTGTATAAAGTCAATTTATATAAAGACGAAATCGAAAATAACGACATGGCTTATGAACAATACCTTAAAGAGATAACGAACGATGTTTCATTAATGCAATCAGGGATTTTACAGAAAAAAGTATTGCAAGACGTTTCTGAATTGTTTAAAGTAAGTTTTGATAGTCTAAATAATGAAGTGTCAAGACATAACCAACATTCATTTCAACAAATACCTGCTGCAGTTCCAGAAGTTAAACAAAAAAAATATTCAAAACAAGAAGATGCTGAACGTAAACTATTAAAACATTTTATGTTTAATAAAGACATTTTTCTTGAACATAGTCAGCGTGTAGAAGCAGATGACTTTACAAATCAGCAATTTAAGCGTATATTTAATATTTTGCACGACTACTATGCTGAAAATGAATATTATAATCTGAGTACTGCATTATTATATAGTGATGAAGAAATAGATAGAGAAACTTTAATTGCATTAGACAATCTTTTACTCAATAACAATCCATATGAACATGAGATTGATGAGTATATTCAAATTATTGTTAGCAGTAGAGATGAAGAGACCTCTGAGTCATTAAACCAGAAGTTACGAGAGGCTACACGTATTGGTGATTCAGAACTGCAAAAGTATTATTTGCAAAAGATTGTCGCTTTAAATCAAAAACGAATGTATTAAAATTGTTAATATATATTTAAAGAGTTTTATTTAAGTAACGCATTGTGTGCTTATATTAATTTCGGGAGGCCTTTTTATGTCTGAAAACCAAGTGAAAGTAGTAAAAAAACAAACCATCGATCCGACATTAACTTTGGAAGATGTAAAAAAACAATTATTAGATAAAGGGAAAAAAGAAGGTCATTTAAGCCATGAAGAAGTAGCAGAAAAACTGCAAAACTTCGATATGGACTCTGATCAAATGGACGAGTTCTTTGAACAATTAAATGATAATGATATAAATCTTATTAATGAAAAAGACAGTTCTGATACAGACGAAAAACTTAATCCTAATGATTTAAGTGCACCTCCAGGTGTTAAAATCAACGACCCTGTACGTATGTATTTAAAAGAAATCGGTCGTGTTGATTTATTAAACGCCCAAGAAGAAATTGAACTTGCAAAACGTATCGAACAAGGTGATGAAGTAGCTAAAGCAAGATTAGCAGAAGCAAACTTACGTTTAGTTGTCAGCATTGCTAAAAGATACGTAGGACGCGGTATGTTGTTCTTAGACCTTATCCAAGAAGGAAATATGGGCTTAATTAAAGCGGTAGAAAAATTCGACTTCAGTAAAGGATTCAAATTTTCTACGTATGCAACATGGTGGATTCGTCAAGCAATTACACGTGCTATTGCTGACCAAGCACGTACAATCAGAATTCCAGTACACATGGTCGAAACAATTAATAAATTGATTCGTGTTCAACGTCAATTACTACAAGATTTAGGTCGTGATCCAGCACCAGAAGAAATTGGTGAAGAGATGGATTTACCACCAGAAAAAGTACGTGAAATCTTAAAAATTGCACAAGAGCCTGTTTCTTTAGAAACACCAATTGGTGAAGAAGATGACAGTCACTTAGGAGATTTCATCGAAGACCAAGAAGTACAAAGCCCATCTGATCACGCAGCGTACGAGTTATTGAAAGAACAATTAGAAGATGTTTTAGATACACTAACTGATAGAGAAGAAAACGTATTAAGATTACGTTTCGGTCTTGATGATGGACGTACAAGAACACTTGAAGAAGTTGGTAAAGTATTCGGTGTTACAAGAGAACGAATTCGTCAAATCGAAGCTAAAGCACTTAGAAAGCTAAGACATCCAAGCCGTAGCAAACGCCTTAAAGACTTTATGGATTAATTAAGTAAAAATAGCGAGACAATGAGCTGATAATGTTTGGCTGACGAAGGCAAGGAATCATGTAAAGACCTACAGTCAATCGAATATCTTGCTTATTGTCTCGCTCTTTTATTAGAGGAGCCAAAGTGATGATTTTAAACCAACGACTTACTGCAGTGAGTAAATATATAACTGGTGATGTATTGGCAGATATTGGTTCAGACCATGCATATTTGCCAATCTATTCGATAGAAAACGAATTATGTACTTCTGCTATTGCTGGAGAAGTGGTAAAAGGACCATATCAAGCTGCTTTAGATAACGTTAAAAAATATAGCATGCAAAATAGTATTGATGTTAAACTGGGAGATGGATTAAATGTCCTAGAAAAAACAAATAACGTTAATACTATTACAATATGTGGAATGGGCGGCCCATTAATTGCAGAAATACTCCAAAATGGAAAAGAAAAGCTAATGAATCAACCACGTTTAGCGTTACAAAGTAATATTCAAACATCTACTTTAAGACGTACATTAATGCAATTGGATTACCATATTATTGATGAAGAGATTATGGAAGAAAAAGGCCATATTTATGAAATAGTTATTGCAGAATATGGTCATAAAGAATTAAAAGAAGTAGAGTTGAAATTCGGTCCGATTTTAATGAATTCTAAATCAGCTTTATTCATTAAAAAATGGAATAGAGAATTAGAAGCTTTAAAAAACATCCAATCTCACTTGGATAAGAACAAACATCAAAGCCGCTTAGAAGAGATTAATCATGAGATCAAATTAATTCAAGAGGTGTTATCATGAAAACTTCAGAGTTATTAAATATTTTAAATCAGCATGTTCCTTTTTCTTCTGCTGAAAGTTGGGACAATGTTGGCTTATTAATCGGGGACAAACAACAAGAAATCACAGGTATACTGACGGCGTTAGATTGTACAATGGAAGTGGTAAATGAAGCAATAGAAAAAGACATTAATACAATTGTTGCACATCATCCACTTATCTTTAAAGGTGTTAAAAGCATCAATGAACAAGGTTATGGCGCTATTATTCGTCGTTTGATACAAAACAATATCCAATTAATTGCTTTGCACACAAACTTAGATGTATATCGTTTTGGTGTCAATGCGATGCTATCAAAGCAAATTGGACTTACACATACTGAAATTTTAGAACCTCAACAAACAAATTATTATAAAGTCCAAGTGTTTATTCCTGAAGAAAATGTAGAGACATTTAAAAATAAAATGAATGATGAAGGTTTTGCATCTGAAGGTGATTATGAATACTGTTTCTTTTCTACTAAAGGTTCTGGACAATTTAAACCTGTCGAGAATGCACATCCTCATATCGGTGAGTTGGATCAAATCGAAACAGTAGAAGAAGTAAAAGTTGAATTCATGATTCAAGAGTACGAACGTACAAAAGCAGAGGATTGTATTAATGTACTACATCCATATGAAACACCGGTATATGATTTTATTCCATTAACTAAAACGGTAAAACGCGGTTTAGGTATGATAGGACAATTACCAGAACAAACAACTTTAAAATCATTAGCAATGACTATTAAAAAACAATTAGATATACCAAGCGTCCGTTTCACTGGGAATCCAGACTCAGTAATCTCAAAAGCAGCAATTATTGGTGGCTCTGGTATTGGTTATGAAAAATTCGCACATCAAAAAGGTGCAGATGTATTTATCACTGGTGATATTAAACATCATGACGCATTAGATGCTGAAACAGAAGGATATAACTTAATCGATATCAATCATTATAGTGAATATGTTATGAAAGAAGGTTTAAAATCATTACTTAAAGAATGGATTAGTAATGATAACCTTACTATTGAAGCTTCAACTTTAAATACAGATCCATTTAATTATGTATAAAAAACTAAAAAGGAGGGATTTTAATGGCCACACAACACCCATTTGAACAATTTGATTTAAGTCCACAACTTATAGATGCTGTAGCTGACTTGAATTTTAATCAGCCAACTGAAATCCAACAAAGAGTAATCCCTAAAATTATCAAAGGTCAAAATATTATCGGGCAATCACAAACGGGTACTGGGAAGTCTCATGCTTTCTTGTTACCATTAATGGAAAAAATTGATACTTCAATTCAAGAACCCCAAGCTATCGTCGTTGCACCAACTAGAGAATTAGCACAACAACTTTATAATGCAGCACATCATTTAGCACAATTTAAAGATGAAGTTAAAGTTACTTTATTTATTGGGGGAACTGATTTTGCACGTGATAAACAACGTTGTAACGTGCAACCTCAATTAGTCATTGGAACACCAACACGTATCAATGATTTATCAAAGGACGGCACATTACATGCACATTTAGCTCAGTATTTAGTTGTAGATGAAGCTGACTTAATGATTGATTTAGGTTTAATTGAAGACGTCGACCATATCGCAGCACGTTTAGATGACAGTGCACATATCGCTGTATTCAGCGCTACGATTCCAAAATCTCTACATCCGTTCTTAAATAAATATTTAAATCAACCAGAACTTATTGAAGTAGATAGTAAAACACAAAACAAGAAAAATATTGATTTTTACTTAATACCGACAAAAGGTTCATCAAAATTAGATAAAACTAAAGCTTTGATTGATATTATCAATCCATATCTATGCCTTATTTTCTGTAACAGCAGAGAAAATGCTGATGAATTAGCAGAATCATTAACTGCAGAAGGCTTAAAAATTGGTATGATTCATGGCGGATTAAGTCCTAGAGAAAGAAAACAACAAATGAAACGCATCCGCAACTTAGACTTTCAGTTTGTAATCGCAAGTGATTTAGCATCAAGAGGTATTGATATCGAAGGTGTCAGTCATGTAATTAACTATGATGTTCCTAAAGACATCGATTTCTTCACTCATCGTGTCGGCAGAACTGGTAGAGGCCAATATAAAGGTGAAGCATTTACTTTATATACGCCCGATGAAGAATATTTAATTGCTGAGATTGAGAAAAAAGGTTATAAATTCCAAGATGTTGATATAAAAAATGGTGAACTAAAAGAAATCAAAGCGCATAATACAAGACAAACACGTAAAAACAAAGATGATCACTTAACTACTCAAGTGAAACAACAAGTTAAGCGCGGTAATAAGAAAAAAGTAAAGCCAGGGTATAAGAAAAAGTTCAAGAGAGAATTAGAAAATTTAAAACGTCAAGAACGTAAGAAATACAGTAAACGTCAAAACAGACAACAAAGAAAAAATAAGTAAAGGTTAGGTGGACAGATTGTTAATTGGTTCTCATGTTCCGATGAATGGTAAAAAAATGCTGCTGGGTTCAGCAGAAGAAGCACATAGATTAGGCGAAAAAACATTTATGATTTATACAGGTGCACCTCAAAACACAAGAAGAAAAGACATCTCAGAACTAAATATTGAAGCCGGACACGAAGCAATGAAAGAATATGGTCTTTCTAATATCGTTGTACATGCACCTTATATTATTAATATTGCAAATACACAAAAACCCCATGTTTTTGATTTAGGTGTTGAATTTTTACAAAAAGAAATTGAACGTACCGAAGCAATCGGTGCAAAAGACATCGTCTTACACCCAGGTTCACACGTAGGAGCTGGTTCTGAAGCTGGCATTAAAAAAATTATTGAAGGTTTAAATGAAGTTCTAACAAATGAAAATGATGTCAGAATTGCATTAGAAACTATGGCCGGTAAAGGATCTGAAGTAGGTCGTACATTTGAAGAATTAGCACAAATTATAGATGGCGTAAATCATAACGAACGACTATCAATTTGCTTTGATACCTGCCACACACATGACGCAGGATATGATATCAAAAATGATTTCGACGGTGTACTTGAGGAATTTGATAAAATAATTGGATTAGACAGAATTAAAGTACTTCATGTTAATGATAGTAAAAATGAAGTCGGTGCACATAAAGACCGTCACGAAAACATCGGTTTTGGTCATATCGGATTTGATGCATTGAATTATATTGTTCATCATGAAGTATTCGAAAACATTCCAAAAATTTTAGAAACACCTTTTGTAGGCGAAGATAAGAAAAATAAAAAACCACCATATAAACATGAGATTGAAATGTTGGAAAGTCAAACTTTCAATCCTGATATGAAGAATATCATTATGAGTGAATAATTCTATTAGAGTAATTATGTAATTAAAAGACAAAGCTTACTTTGTCTCAGACCGTAGACAAACTACCGTTATAACTTGAAAAAGTGTAACGGTAGTTTATTTTTTTATGAAATTTTAGAAAATATGTATAAAAATCTTTATAATAGAAGTCCTCACGGACTCTTATGTAAGCCACATAGATACTTTTTTCAAATTCATCGCAGCA
>NZ_PPRU01000010.1 GCF_002902285.1 Staphylococcus simulans
CAGTATAGGATAGTTGTAAAGTCCGTTTAAATACATAGTAAATATATCGTATATATAAGAAAGGGTCAATGGCGGTTTTTAACTGTTTCTTTAAAAATACTGTGAACAAAACAAAAAAATCCAACCCGAATTATCGGATTGGATTTGAATAGTGTTTAATTTACATACCGAATAAACGTGCGAAGAAACCTTTTTTCTCTTCTTTCTTATGATGTGAAACAGTAGGTTCATGTTGATTGTCAATCGGTATTTCTGGTTCAGGTGTTGTTGAATTTGGTGTACCTTGAACTTCTGTCTCAGGTGTTTCATTTTCTGATTTAGTTGTTTCAGATGCATCAACTGCTGGTTGTTCTGCAGTACTTTCAGATTTAACTGGTTCTGTTTGTGTCGGTTGTTCAGTTTCAGCTGATGCTGTGGCACCTTTATAATCAGAAAGCGGTGTTTCTGTAGTTTTTTGAGTTTGTTCTTCTGAAGATGTTGTTTCAGATTTAACTTCTTCCGTTGAAGGTTTAGTTTCTTTGACTTCAGCAGTCTTAGCCACTTGTTCCTCTGCTTTAGGTTCAGTTTTAGTTTCAACAGTAGGTTGTGGTTGTGCTAAAACTTTTTCAGTATGAGATTTCATGGCTTCAGTGTTATCTTGAACTGCTTTTGCTTGATCTTTTTGTGCTGTTTCAATCGCTTTAAGTGTTTTTTCGTGTTGATCAAGCTTATCTGTCATTTGTTGTTGTAAAGTTTGTAAATCTTTTTGTTGTTGGTGCACTTGAGAAATCATTTGGCCTAGCATTTGACGTTCTTCACGCATCTTAGTGATGTCGTTATGTAAGTCACTTAATAATTTTGCGAAGTTTTGATCGCTAGGAAGTTGATTTTGATCATCCTCTTTAACAACAATTTGTAAGAAATCATTTTCTTTCTCTAATTCTTCGAAAGCTAAGTCGTAACTATTTGTTTGCTTAACTTTATCCGCAATCTCTCTGAATAACTCGATGTCTTCTTCTTGGAAGTCAGTTGCTTCACGACCACGGTATTCTGTTTTCTTTAAATGGTAACCGCGTTCTTCTAAATGTTGTACGATTTTACGTACTTGTTTCTCACTTAATTCGACGCGTTGGGCGAATTCTTTTGTTAGCATCTGATCTATATCCTTTCACTCTATGATTTTAAGTGGGACGTATGTCTTACGTCACACAAACGTTAGTCTAACCTCTATGTTAGTTTAACCCGATTTCCTTTTGATTTCAAGGGTTCTCACGATTTTCGAAGATCCATTTGTTCAAGTAGCGGATAAACGGTTTTGCGTGAAAGGTGATTTGCGAAAACATATTTTAAAATATAACAAGATTTAACACTAGTACCGTAAATGTCTTTAGTCAACGGAATGCGTGTGTGCAAGAATAATTTCAATGGAATTGGTTCGCCGCCTGGCTCTATAGCAGGACGAATATAATCGATTTCTCTTTGTTCTTCAAAGCCATGTTCTTTTAAGAAAAGGTGACGTTGCATAAGCAGATCTGCATCAGGTTCATCTAAAGAATCCGGAATCGGTAATGCTTCCATCATAAAGAAATTCACATCGCGGTCATGCACACGGTTGGCTAGATTATCCAATCCTTCTTGGAGCTTCTCTAATGTTTCAGTTAAATAACGTTCTCTTTCTGGTGTGTCTACAGCAACTAGATACATAATAAATGCTGCATTTGTAGTAGCTTCGTAGTGGCCCGTGGCAAAACTGACAACTTCATCGTTATCTAAACCGACTAAGAAGACGTAATCATTTTGGGTGCGTTTATTTTCAAGTGATTGTTTGAATACATGGTGTTTTTGTGACACATTTCCGAATTGATAGTTATCAAAGAGATTTAAAGCTGCCTCATACAATGGATCGGATGTTTGTTTCACTAATTTAAAGTCCATAGCGCTGCCCTCCCATTTTTCTTTTGATTATAGCATATTGATACACTGGGCTTATATGTAAATAAAAAATAATCAGCAGACTAAGCTGCTGATTATCATGAATGCAAATTAAATTTCATATTCTTTATCGTGTTTATCTTTTTTTGTTTCGTATTCGTCTTTGAACTCTTTTCGGCTGATATCATGTTTATCAGCAAGCACAACGATATTACCATTAAGTAATTCGCGTTTTAGAATTTGACGTTCTGTGTCTGATAAGTCGTATTGTAATAAGACTGCTTGTTCACCGTCTTCCCCAGTTAGAAGGCGAGCAATTCTGTCACTGAACGTTCCGCTTGTAGATTGCACTGTCATGTCCGTGCTTGCTATACTGCCAAGGTTTAATTTGTTTTTGCTGATAACTGAAATCTCGTCTTTGGTATACCCCTCATCTAATCTGCGTTTTAAAGTATCAAAAATTTCGTCTTGTGATGTAAGTACAGTAATGTTTGCCATGTTAAAGCTCCCCCTCTGTGAAATATGTTTAATGTTATAATGTATACCCTTTTTTTATATAATTGAACCATCTAAATTATACTATTATACGGCTAAGCTATCAAATAAATATAAGAAAATTCACACTATTATCAAGGGAAGGACATATTTTCTTCGATGCACAATTAGATTTTATGGAAATATGATGAATTAAGTTTCAGTTATTGAAATAAAGCCTGAAATTTGATATTATCATTAAATAATTTACCTTACTCATATAATCTAGAGAATTAGGCTTTAGAAGTTTCTACCATGTCGCCTTAACGACATGACTATGAGTCACTGATACAATACAACACAATGGTGCTTTCAAAACAAACGGGTAGACACGTGTTCATTCTACAATATAAGTTGAGGACTATTTGGGAGATGGGACTTATATTTTAGTGTTCACAAACATCGAGCGATTAAGTTTTGAAACGCGGAGAACAATAACAGCTTCTCAAACCGTCATTTATAAGTTGCTTTGGCAACACGCTTGAAGGGGTTGAACTTGCGTTAACCACAGAAGGCGTCAACAAGAATGGTCTTATATCTAATAAATATAAGATGATTTAAATTGACCTCCTGACTCCAAAGTGAACTTCATATTGATAATGATGTGTATTGCCTGTGCCACTCATAGATCCTGAAACTCATAGAGTAGTTTGGGATTTTTTTTATACACAAATTTAGGAGGTTTGTTGGCGTGGAAGCGTTGAAAAAGAAGGTTAAAGAAGACGGCGTCGTCATTGGCGAAAAAATCTTGAAGGTAGATGGGTTTTTAAACCATCAAATTGATGCAGTGTTAATGTATGACATTGGCGAAACATTTTATGAACAGTTTAAAGATCAAGGCATCACTAAAATCTTAACTGTTGAAGCATCAGGCATTGCGCCAGCTATTATGGCAGCATATCGTTTTGAAGTACCATGTCTCTTTGCGAAGAAGGCTAAGCCAAGTACTTTGGCAGATGGATTTTATCAGACAGATATTCATTCGTTTACGAAAAACAAGACGAATCGTGTCATTATCTCTGAAGAATTTTTAGGAGAAAATGATCGTGTATTGATTATCGATGACTTTTTAGCGAATGGAGATGCGGCACTTGGTTTGAATCGTTTAGTTGAACAAGCAGGTGCAGAAACAGTCGGTATCGGTATTGTCGTGGAAAAAAGTTTCCAACAAGGCCGTAAACGATTAGAAGAAGCTGGCTTAAAAGTTTCTTCGCTTTGCCAAGTCGCATCGCTTCAAGGCAACCAAGTAACTTTAGTAGGTGAAGGTGAAGAGAACGCATGAAGAATTTCATCTTGAGTCTACAACATTTACTTGCAATGTATGCAGGTGCTATACTTGTTCCAATTATCGTCGGGACGAGTTTGAAATTCACACCAGAACAAATTGCGTACCTTGTAACAGTCGATATCTTCATGTGTGGGGTAGCCACATTTTTAGAAGCGAATAGAGTAACAGGTACAGGTTTGCCGATTGTTTTAGGATGTACCTTTACTGCGGTTGCACCGATGATATTAATCGGCCAGACCAAAGGTTTGGACGTATTATACGGGTCACTCTTTGTATCAGGGATTTTAGTGGTCTTAATTGCACCTGTCTTTTCTTACGTTGTTAAATTCTTCCCACCTGTCGTAACAGGTAGTGTGGTAACGATCATCGGGATTAATTTAATGCCGGTTGCTATGAACTATGTAGCAGGTGGACAAGGGGCAAAAGACTACGGTGATATGAAAAATATCATTTTAGGTTTTTCAACGTTGTTGATTATCTTGCTTTTACAACGTTTTACACATGGTTTCTTAAAGTCTATTGCAATCTTAATCGGGTTGATTGCAGGAACTTTGCTCGCTGGTGCTTTTGGTGTTGTCGACTTGAATCAAGTTGGAACAGCACATTGGTTCGAGTTCCCGAAACCATTCAGATTCTCAGGCTTTGCGTTTGATATCGGTGCGATTTTAGTATTCTTTATCGTCGCATTAGTCAGCTTGATTGAATCAACAGGTGTATACACAGCGTTAAGTAAAATCACAGGAAGAACTTTGACGCGTAACGACTACCGCAAAGGTTACACTGCGGAAGGGCTTGCGATTGTGATTGGTTCTATCTTCAACGCATTTCCATATACTGCATATTCTCAAAATGTCGGTTTGGTTTCACTTTCTGGCGTGAAAAAGAATAATGTCATCTATGGAATGGTCATCTTACTCTTAATTTGCGGTTGTATTCCAAAGTTAGGCGCGTTAGCAAATATTATTCCATTACCTGTACTCGGCGGGGCGATGATCGCGATGTTCGGTATGGTAATGGCTTATGGTGTCAGTATCTTAGGCAGTATCGATTTCAAGAAGCAGAATAACTTGTTAGTTATTGCTGTGGCTGTCGGTTTAGGAACAGGTATCAGTGCTGTTCCGGAAGCATTTAAAGCAATGGGCGAACAATTCGCTTGGTTAACACAAAATGGAATTGTACTAGGTGCTATCTCAGCAATCGTACTTAATTTCTTTTTTAACGGCTTAAAGTATCAACAAAACGAAGAAAATGTGAAATAATGTAATTAAAACAAATAATGGAGGCTGTATTCAATGTGGGAAAATAAATTTGCTAAAGAATCTTTGACGTTCGATGATGTACTGTTAATTCCAGCGGAGTCTGATGTATTACCTAAGGAAGTAGATTTAAGTGTTGAGTTATCAGACAGAATCAAATTGAAAATTCCAGTTATCTCAGCTGGTATGGACACTGTAACTGAGTCAAAAATGGCAATTGCTATGGCAAGACAAGGCGGTCTTGGTGTCGTTCATAAAAACATGAACATCGAAGATCAAGCTGATGAAGTACAAAAAGTTAAACGTTCTGAAAATGGTGTTATTTCTAATCCATTTTACTTAACACCAGAAGAAAAAGTTTATGAAGCTGAAGCCTTAATGGGTAAATACCGCATTTCAGGTGTACCGATCGTAGACAATAAAGAAGACCGCAACCTCGTTGGTATTCTCACAAACCGTGACTTACGTTTTATTGAAGATTTCTCAATCAGAATTTCAGATGTCATGACAAAAGAAGACTTAATCACAGCTCCAGTCGGCACAACTTTAGACGAAGCAGAAAAAATCTTACAAAAACACAAAATCGAAAAATTACCATTAACTGAAAATGGTAAATTAGAAGGACTTATCACTATCAAAGATATTGAGAAAGTTCACGAATATCCAAACGCTGCTAAAGACGCACAAGGCCGTTTATTATGTGCAGCAGCTATCGGTATTTCTAAAGATACTGACATCCGCGCAGAGAAATTGGTTGAAGCAGGTGTTGATGCATTAGTTATCGATACTGCACACGGTCACTCACAAGGTGTTATCGACCAAGTTAAACACATTAAAGCTAAATATCCAGAAGTAACAGTTATCGCTGGTAACGTTGCGACAGGCGAAGCTACAAAAGCATTATTTGAAGCTGGCGCAGATGTTGTTAAAGTAGGTATCGGACCTGGTTCTATTTGTACAACTCGTATTGTTGCGGGTGTAGGTGTACCTCAAATTACTGCAGTGTATGACTGTGCAACTGAAGCACGTAAACACGGCAAAGCGATTATCGCTGACGGCGGTATCAAATACTCTGGTGATGTTGTAAAAGCATTAGCAGCTGGTGGACACGCAGTAATGTTAGGCAGCTTGCTTGCGGGTACTGAAGAAAGCCCAGGAGAAACTGAAATCTTCCAAGGTAGACAATATAAAACTTACCGTGGTATGGGTTCATTAGGTGCAATGGAAAGTGGTTCAAATGATCGTTACTTCCAAGAAGATAAAACACCTAAAAAATACGTTCCAGAAGGTATTGAAGGCCGTATCGCATATAAAGGTTTATTACAAGACAACATCTATCAATTGATGGGTGGCGTGAGAAGCGGTATGGGTTATACAGGCTCTCACAACTTGAAAGAATTACGTGAAGAAGCAATGTTTACACGTATGGGACCTGCTGGTTTAGCAGAAAGCCACCCACACAATATCCAAATCACAAAAGAATCACCAAACTACTCAAGATAAAAGGAGAAACTGATTTATGGAAATGGCGAAAGAACAAGAGTTAATTCTTGTATTAGACTTTGGTAGCCAATACAACCAATTAATTACACGTCGTATTCGTGAAATGGGTGTGTACAGTGAGTTGCACGACCATGAAATTTCAATTGAAGAAATTAAAAATATGAATCCAAAAGGTATTATATTATCAGGCGGACCAAACTCAGTTTATGAAGAAGGTTCTTACACAATTGATCCTGAAATCTTCAATTTAGGCGTACCTGTACTTGGTATTTGTTATGGTATGCAGTTAACAACAAAATTATTAGGTGGAAAAGTTGAGCGTGCGAATGAACGTGAATATGGTAAAGCAATTATCCACGCAAAATCTGATGAAATCTTCTTCGGTTTACCAGAAGAACAAACAGTATGGATGAGCCACTCAGATAAAGTGATTGAAATTCCAGAAGGCTTTGAATCTATCGCAGATAGTCCAAGCACGCCTTACGCAGCAATCGAAGATAAAGAACGTCGTATCTACGGTGTTCAATTCCACCCAGAAGTGCGTCATACTGAGTATGGTAATGACATTTTACGTAACTTTGTGCGTCGTGTATGTGATTGTACAGGCGAATGGACAATGGAAAACTTCATTGAAGTCGAAATTGAAAAAATCCGTGAAAAAGTTGGAGACCGTAAAGTGCTTTGCGCAATGAGCGGCGGTGTAGACTCTTCAGTTGTTGCAGTGCTCTTGCATAAAGCAATCGGCGATCAATTAACTTGTATCTTCGTAGACCACGGTTTACTTCGTAAAGGCGAAGGCGACATGGTTATGGAACAATTCGGTGAAGGTTTCAACATGAACATCATCCGTGTGAATGCGAAAGATCGCTTCATGGATAAATTAAAAGGTGTGTCTGACCCTGAACAAAAACGTAAAATCATCGGTAACGAATTCGTATATGTCTTCGACGATGAAGCATCAAAACTAAAAGGTGTAGACTTCCTTGCTCAAGGTACGCTTTACACTGACGTCATTGAATCAGGTACAAAAACAGCACAAACAATCAAATCTCACCATAACGTAGGTGGATTACCTGAAGACATGCAATTTGAATTGATTGAACCTATCAATACATTATTCAAAGACGAAGTACGTGCTTTAGGTATCGAACTTGGTATTCCTGAACACTTAGTTTGGAGACAACCATTCCCAGGTCCAGGACTTGGTATCCGTGTTCTAGGTGAAATTACTGAAGAAAAATTAGAAATCGTCCGCGAATCAGACGCTATCTTAAGAGAAGTGATTCGTGAAGAAGGTTTAGAGCGTGAAATCTGGCAATACTTCACAGTACTTCCAGGCATGCGTTCAGTAGGTGTAATGGGCGATTACCGTACGTATGACTATACAATCGGTATCCGTGCCGTAACTTCAATTGATGGTATGACAAGTGACTTTGCGCGAATCGACTGGGAAGTCTTACAAAAGATTTCAAGTCGTATCGTTAACGAAGTAGATCACGTCAACAGAGTAGTCTATGACATTACTTCTAAGCCACCAAGCACAATCGAATGGGAGTAACCAGTCTGAATATATAAAACGAAAACCCTTTAACCGCAATGGTTAGAGGGTTTTTTAAGAATACTTTACTTTTAAAATCAACACGAATTCTCAAAAGTGAACGTGTATATTATAATTTAGGTAACAAATATGATGCTAACATGATAAACACCGAGCCCGATAACTATTCGCAGTAGTTACCGGGCTTTATTTAGGTGTATTGGCTATGCCGTTGCTTTTTAATTCGATTATTTAGCCAATAGGAAAATAACGTGATTGTTACTCTTGGAGGTCAAGTAAATACATATGGATTGGATGTAAGCAGTCTAACCCCTTTTAACAGTGATAGTTAGAGTTTTTTCATTGCCTTATAGACAAATATAAAAGGAAAAATGGCTTAAAGCAATTTGAGTGTTTGATAACCTTAAGCTCTTTTTAAGCAAACTTCTCTTTATTCAGGTATAATTATTATACTTAAATAAAGAGAGGTACATTATGAACTTTCATCAATCAACAATCAAACATGTTAATCGAATCGAAATAAATGTTGCAGATATAAAACGCCAAACCGATTTTTACAATCACATACTGGGTCTTAAAGTTATCTCATCCACACCGACACAAACAGTTTTAGCAGTAGGTACGGATGGTCATGAAGTTGTCTTAAAACAACTAGATAATGGACGCTTTGCGAGTAAGACAGAAGCAGGATTATTCCATATCGCGTTTCTATTAAGTGATGTTAAGCAACTTGGAGCGCTCATTAAACATCTTTCAGATGAAAAGATACCGATTGCTGGGGGAGATCATCTCGTCAGCGAAGCGATTTATTTTAATGACTTAGAAGGTAATGGTATAGAAGTTTATACCGATCGTCCATTTGAGTTATGGCAATGGCAAAATGAACTAGTAGTAATGGATACGTTACAACTAGAAGTCACACGTATTTTAACTGAAGCAAAAGGTGCAAAATGGGAAGGTATGCCTGCAGATGCGAAAATAGGACACCTTCATTTAAAAACGCATGATTTAAGTGCCTCAAGTGAATTCTATCTACAATTAGGATTTCAAGTTGCGTCTGCATTACCACAAGCATTATTTTTATCTGATCAAAAATATCATCACCATATAGCTATTAACACTTGGCAGTCGAACCAACCGCTAAAAGATGCTGAAAAGACATATGGATTGACTGCATTTAATATTGTAGACGCCAAAAAAGGCATAGAAAAATATAAAACACCTGAAGGATTAAATTTAAGTATCCAAGCATAATCAAATGAATCAAATGAATCAAATGAATAAAATTAGAAACCTCTTAAAATGGAGGTGCCTCCTAATTGATTTTGAGAATTTTAACAACCACTGAAGGTTAGAGTAACTCTATGAAAAATAATGATGTTTTTGGACTTTTGTTATAATCGCGCTATGGATTAAGTGTTCATTTTTATGAATGCGTGAGCTATGGTGCGATTTTTCTTTATAATTCATAGACAATCAACCGTTAAGGTCAGTAAAGCATTGAGAAAAGCGTAAAATCACATATCAATAAAAAAGTTTTGAATACATTATGTTATATCTGTTATGTTCATGAATTATTATTATAAATGCGGTTATATTATGTATGTCGATGTTTTTAAATCGTAGTTAATAACTAGGATTAGGGAGTTGTTTTGAAATTTCGTGAATAAGTACTTTATAAAAATTATTAGAAAATTCATACTATAATGAAAATAACATTTGCTTTCGTGTGCTAAAAGGTATAAGCTTGAATGAACACATGTAAAAAGGGGCTGTGCAAAATAGATATATTAATCGGTACAGGTTTATTGTTACTTATTTTAGTATTTTTCACTGTGTTCACGTATTATGCGCCAGATGGGCGTGCAGTCATGGGGGCTTTAGCAACAGCAGCAATTGCAACATTCTTAGTTGAGGCGCTGCAAGGGTTTGTATTGGGAGATATTTTCGATATTAAGTTTTTAAAGGAAACGGGTAGTCTAGCTGGGACATTGAGTGGGGTCATTGTCGCATTCCTAGTCGCATTATCGAGAAAGATCAATCCACAAAACTCAGCGTTGCTTGCGGTCGCATTTGCGGAAATCGGGCTGATTCCTGCATTGTTTGCGGCTTATCTGATGTCGTTTGTGATTCGCTTTATTGAAAAGAAAATTACAAACGGTATGGACTTTATTATCGTAGTATTATTCTGTATTCCAGTTGGACGATTGTTAGGGGTTTGGTTCACGCCACTAGTCGATGGTTCATTATTGAAAATCGGCGGTATTATCGATGTGGCGATGAATACAAGTCCATTGCTGATGGGTCTGATTCTTGGTGGTATTGTGACAGTTGTTGGAACATCACCACTAAGTTCTATGGCATTAACAGCAATGTTAGGCTTAACAGGTGTACCAATGGCAGTTGCGGCGTTAACAGCGTTTGCGTCTAGCTTTATGAATACAACGTTACTACATCGTTTGAAAATCGGTAACTTGAAATCAGTTATTTCTATTGCGATTGAGCCACTGTCAAAAGCAGACTTAGTGTCTTCTAATCCAGTGCCAATCTATGTGACGAACTTTATCGGTGGAGGACTAGCTGGTATGGTCATTGCTTACTCGGGGTTAGTCAATGATGCGCCAGGTACAGCAGCACCGACACCAGGTATTCTCGTTATGTTTGGTTTCAACCCAGCACTCGACGTATTAAAATACGCAGCCATCGCAGCTGCAATTTGTTTCATTGTCGGTTGGGTAATGTCATATGTATTTAGAAACTATCCAATCCGTAACAGTGAAGTGACGGGTTATAAATCTAAAATCATAGAAAACAAAGCTAATCCAACAGTGAATGAAGCATAGAAATAAAGAAACAACACACTAAAGGGACATACCTGATGTGTGTTGTTTTTTAGTGCCAAAAATGGCACGAACTATTAAGCTTTAATAGAACAATACGCCTATTCCAATTCCAATGAGTACGATTGCCCATGAAGGTAGTTTGAAATAAGCTAATAAGACAAATAATATCGTTGCGAATGTAAAATCTAAAGGTTGTTTAACCGTAGAAGTCCAAATAGGTTGGTAGAAAGCCGAGATTAAAATACCAACCACACCTGCGCTGATCCCTTTCAAAAAGCCTCTGGCATAAAGGTTGGACTTAAAACTATCCCAAAATGGCAAGACACCAAACAACAGTAAAAAGGCAGGTAAAAAGATTGCGAATGTCGCAAGCAACCCTCCTATTACGCCTCCGATATTTGTGCCGATATAAGACGCAAAAGTGAATAATGGGCCAGGCACAGCTTGTGCTGCCGCATAACCTGTAATGAACTGATCAGAAGAAATCAATCCTTGCGGTACAAACTCCTTTTCTAACAGTGGCAACACGACGTGGCCGCCCCCAAAAACAAGTGAACCAGAACGATAGAAACTGTCGAACATTTTAATCCATATATTTTGAGTGGTTGCGCTTAAGATAGGCAATACAACAAGCAAAGAAACAAATAACGATAAAGAGATAATCCCTAATCTTTTAGGTAAATAGAACGCTTTAGAATCAGCGTCTGGCGTTGATGTAGGTTTAAGGAATAAGACACCATATAAGCCAGTTATAGCCAGCGCAACCACTTGAATATAAATACTATTGATCAATAATGAGAGTGCTAACACAAACATAGCCAATGCGATGGTTGTTTTCGTATTGGTTAATTTTTTGCCCATACCAATAATTGCTTGTGCCACAATTGCGACAGCAACAAGTTTCAATCCTTGCATCCAAGTAAATGTGGTACCGTTATTTACAAATAAAGCTGAAAATAACATTAAAACAATCACTGAAGGCATAGTGAATCCTAGAAATGCGAGAATACCACCGAATACACCACCTCTGATGGTACCTATACCGATACCAACTTGACTGCTGGCAGGGCCTGGAAGAAATTGGCATAACGCGACTAAGTCAGAGTACTCTCTTTCATCCAACCATTTTCTTTTCTTCACATATTCATCATAAAAATAACCTAAATGCGCTGTAGGTCCACCAAAGGACATCAAACCAAGTTTTAAAGCTACAATAAAAATGGTGAAATAATGAGACATAGGCAACTCCTTATATAAATTAGCATCAACTTATAGATTTTGCGTTAGTCTTCATTATATTTCGAAATGCGTAAAGGTGATGTATGGATTTTGTAAAGTTTATGAATGACATGTATTTGAGTTTTATGATCAATTCTATAGTATCTCTATATCAAAAGGATACTAAGAAGGGTTGTTCGTCTTCTGTTAAACATAAACGAATGCGTTCTGTGAAGTTCCCCCAAGTGACCTTTTGCATGACTTCTTCATAAGTAAAGAATCCAACTTCTAAACTTTCATCGCTAGTCGTAAGTGTGCCGTCAATGTAGATTCCTTTAAATAAATGATTGATGATACTGTGTTCAGTATTTTGAAAGACACCACAGTATGTCGTGAGTTTGATGTTGACGCCGGCTTCTTCTTTCACTTCACGAATGACACCCTCTCGAATGGTTTCACCATTTTCAATTTGCCCGCCAGGAATTTCCCAGCCACGCAAAGGACTTTTGATTAAAAGTATTTTATTCTCATCATTTGTGACCACACATGAAGCGGAAACAATATGTTTTGGGGTCATCTTAATCCTCCTAGAGTTGTGTTATTGAATGATACTCGTTAAAAGTGAACAGCTAGTGTCTAAAAATATGTAAAAAATAATTTATAGTTAATAATTAGTTAATTCAATTGTAGTGTATGTCTGTTTTATAATAAAAGTATGTAAATTAAAGGAGACAACAACAATGAACTTTAAACAATTTTTACTGACAGGCCTCGCAAGTGTATTACTTGGATCAGCAGGTGCACATGTATTTTCATATCAAGCAGAAGCTGCCCAATTCGGCGCACACGAATTTCGTGATTACAGTGTACAACCTAAAGAAAACTTGAAAAACCTATTGAACGCGAGTCACTATTATAAAGACATGGCGAAAGAATCAGGTGCTACATTCTACCAGAATAAATTAAACCAAGCGATTTATTTTGCTAAGAAACAACAAAAGTCTAATAATGATTCACAAGTTGTGACAGCAATTAATCAACTTTCAGCTATCTATAATGAGGTATTTCAATTGCATTTGCAAACTGAAAAAGGCAGTGCCGACATCTTAAGCAAAAAAGCAGAACTACAAAACCTAATTGTAAAGGCAAACCATTTATTAACTGAAAGTCATCTTTCAATGAATCAAGATGAAGCACAGCTAAAACAAACTGTTGCGCAAGCACAAGCTGTATTAAACCAAACAGCACCAGACTTTGAATTAGTGAATGCGATTAACGCAGTTCAACAACACATTCAAAATGTAGAGTCATATCAGGCATTTGTAGCACATCATTAATAAAGATATAAGCGATAGAACACAGTAATCTCTATAGGGTTGCTGTGTTTTTTATGTTCAGTTTTTTGACTGAGGGGTATATAGGTAAACATAACTACACATATGAGAGACAACATCCAAGGGGGGAATGTTATGTCTAAGGCATTATCGATTATTGTTCCTGTATATAATAAATCTCAGTTTTTACAACAATGTGTATCATCTATTGATGAGTTAAAGTTGAATCATGATGAGATAGAAGCCATCTTTGTTGACGATGTTTCAACAGATGACTCATTGGAACAATTAAAACAGTTTGAACAAACGCGTGATTACATGCGTGTTATAGAGTTAGAAGCAAACAGCGGTAGTCCAGCTAAGCCAAGAAATGTGGGGGTGGAAGCGGCTGAAGGCACTTATATTACGTTCTTAGATGCAGATGACTGGTTAGATACAGAAGGTTTTCCGAAGTTGCTTGACCAAGCTTTAACTACAGAGAGTGATATAGTGTTCGGTCAAAGTTTAAAACATAAAGACCAGTCTGTGAGCCAAATTGCACGCTTTAGTGCTTATACAAAAGAAGAAGGACTTGTGCCTTACGAAATTGATAAAATCTTTCGTGCCGTCGGTCCACCTGGAAAAATAATAAAACAATCAGTGATTCAAGATCATCATCTTTATTTTGAACCGATGAAATACGGAGAAGATAAGTTATTCTTTACTGAAGTAATTGCGCACGCTAAAACTGCCGCTATGAATGATATCGTGGTCTATCATGTGAATCGATATGGTGCGAATCAATCATTGGTCAGTGAAACAGATATTTTTGAAAAAACAGCTTTTAATTTAGAAGTGTTAAAGCAGTTATTAGATTTAGACATCCCGGAGACTGCACGCAAACATGCGATCAGTCGAATAGTAGAAATGGATTATTTATCACGCTTATTCATGAATCGTCGCTTCTTAAAAAGCGCAGAGAAAAATAAATTCTATGAAGCTTTTGATCAGTTAGTTTCAACTTTAGACCAACATGACTTAGATATTAAAGATTACTTGACTGAACCGAAATATGAAAAAGTATGTGAATGCTTATTAAATAGCGATAAAGAAAAAGTAGAAGCGTTGATTACTTTATTAAGCGAAGGTATACGAGCGCCACATTATATTGCAGACGGATTAGTATATTATCATTTGCCGGAAGACTTGCACACCGTTGAACCCTTATACGAACCCTTCTATGCGGTCTATAGCGGCACACATCTTAAAGATAATCACTTCTATGAGGTTATTACGCTATATAAAGAGGATTCAACAGAAGTCGACGCAGTGCATTTGGTGAAGCTTTCTGATGAATCCGTGACGCAGGAAGTAATGTTTGAGCAGCAAGACAATCAACTCTGGATACCTTCAGATGCATTAAACGTAGATTTCGATTTTAATCTGCAAGTTATTTATGATCACTACAAACCATTTTTAGTACACATGATGTTGCCAAGCATTACGGAAAATCATGCTTTAAAACGTCAAGGTCAGAAAGTAGAATTCGTTTCAACACAACAAGAACAAGCATCATCAGCTGAACCTAATGAGGTGGATACTACAAAGTATTATGCAGAAAACCCAGGGAAAGTATGGGCGATTAAGAAGTTTAAAGTGTATGGTGATACTGAATTTACACAAGAACAAGCTCAATCTATGGAAGTCGGTGAGGTGTTTAATGTATCAGAGATACAGTATTCTAAAAAAGGGACACCGCGATTAGTATTAGAGGATGGGAACGTGATTACTGCGAATAAAAAGTTTGTCGAACAGTTAGACAGTAATCTGTCTGAACATTATATTGTAGACTGGCCAATCACGATTCAAGTCATTAAAAAGTGTAAAGCTTATGAAGATCGTAACTTTAAAACTGAAGCAGAATTCCAACCGAAGTTAAATGACACGATAGAAATAGATAAAATTGTGTGTTCTTCTAAAGGGACACCGCGCTTAAAAACAAAAGCGGGTTATTTTATCACCGCAAATCGAGATTTTGTGCAGGTTGTAAAGTAAGAAGGGATGAAAATCTCTTCTTCTTTTTGTTTGGATAACGTGGTAATGCGTTAAAGTATCATTAAATATTTTAAAGAAATCGGTTGTGAATAGTATAAAATAACGTATATTGCTAGAAGGTTATTAAGTTTGTGAAATTATTATAAATATTGTTGACAGGGGATAGAGAAAACGGTAAGATTCAATACATAATTATTTTCTGACAATTCGAATATCATTGTATCAATTTGAATTGTAGGGTGCTATATCTATATACTATGAGGGGAGAGTATTTTATTGACTTCTAAAATTACTTATACAGACTTCACCTCAGACCCTTTTGAATCATTAGATGTTTCAGATGAAACAAAAGGTGCGTATCATGTTCTGAAATGGGCATATGATACTTACGGAGATGAAATTGTATATGCTTGCAGTTTCGGAGCAGAGGGCATCGTTCTGATTAACTTAATTTCGCAAGTGAAACCAGACGCACGTATCGTCTTTTTAGACACGGGTCTCCATTTCGATGAAACGTACGATTTAATCGACCGTGTTAAAGCAAAATATCCTAAATTGAACATTGTTATGAAGAAGCCAGATTTAACACTTGATCAACAAGCTCAAGAATATGGCGGTAATCTTTGGCGTAGAGATCCAAACCAATGTTGTTATATCCGTAAAGTTAAACCGCTTGAAGAAGTATTAACTGGCCAAACAGCTTGGGTATCAGGATTGAGACGTGAACAATCTCCAACAAGACGCAACACAAACTTTGTGAATAAAGACGACCGTTTTGAATCTATTAAAGTTTGTCCGTTAATCCATTGGACTTGGGATGATGTATGGGATTATATTAAATCGAATGATTTACCTTATAATGCTTTACATGATCAGAACTATCCAAGCATCGGATGCGCACCATGTACTTCACCTGTTTTTGAAGGCGGCGACTCTAGAGAAGGCAGATGGCAAAACAACATGAAAACTGAATGTGGTTTGCACATCGGACGTAAATCTTAATTTGAAAGTTACAATTAATTTTTTTGTATATAATTCCTAGTGGATATGTTGGAATTTTGAAAGCACAATGACTATACTTGAATTAAGTGTAGATATTTTTTTAGTTTCAATTCCTACTAAAAAACTAAGGATAAAATCTATCATATGGGGGGAAGACACTTGAATTTATCAGCAACAAATAGTCCGTTCAACGATGAACAGGCACAACTCATTAATCAAGCGTTATCAACATTATCAAATGACCAGAAGCTCTGGCTTAGCGGTTATTTAACGGCACATCTCCAAGATGGCACAGCAACACAAGCACCTGCTTCTAGCGCAGCAGCAACGCAGGCGCCAGCAGCACCAGCGCAACAACAAGCTGTAGAACCACGCAAAGTCACTGTATTATTTGGTTCTGAATCTGGTAACGCGCAGTGGGTGGCAGAATTACTCGAAAGTAAATTAAAAGAAAACGATTTTGATGCCACATTAACTGAAATGGACCAATATAAAACGAAAGATTTAAAAAATGTTGAAGACCTACTTATCGTAACGTCAACACATGGTGAAGGCGATCCACCGGATAACGCATTATCTTTCTATGAATTCTTATACGGACGTAAAGCACCTAAATTAGAAGGCGCACGCTTCTCAGTACTTGCTTTAGGTGACCAATCTTATGAGTTCTTCTGTCAAACGGGTAAAGACTTTGATGCACGCTTAGAAGAGTTAGGCGCTGACCGTATTTTACCGCGTGTCGATTGTGATATTGACTTCGAAGAACTCGCTAATGAATGGATTGAAAACATTATTAATGAGTTAGGTGATCAAGAAGTAAAGCAAGTGGTTCAAGAGGCACAAGATGCACCTGTTGAAGATGCTTCTGGACCCATTTACTCAAGAACATTTCCTTACGAAGCAGAAGTCTTAGAAAATATTAATTTAACTGGTCGTGGTTCTGATAAAGAAGTTCGCCACCTTGAATTATCATTAGAAGGTTATGGCGATGACTACGCACCAGGCGATTCCATTAATATCTTACCTGAAAATGACCCAGAACTTGTGGATGAAATTATCGATATGCAAGATTGGGTGGCAGAAAAAGATATTACTGTGAATACACAAGGTGACAAAATGTCGCTAGAAGAAGCATTGACGTCATACTTTGAAATCACAAAATTAACGAAACCATTAATCGAAAGTGCAGCACAGCTCTTTGATAATGAAGACTTATTAGATAGAGCCTCTGATAGTGAATGGGTGAAAGATTATATCTACGGTCGTGACTTAATAGACTTATTGAATGATTTCCCTACAGAGTCACTACAACCGAACCAATTACATCAAGTCTTAAGAAAAATCCCTGCACGCAGTTACTCTATTTCAAGCAGTCATAAAGCAAATGAAGATGAAGTACACATTACAGTATGTGCAGTACGTTATGAAGCACATAATCGTAAACGCTCAGGTGTCTGCAGTGTACAACTCGCAGAACGTGTAGAGCCGGGCGATAAATTAAAAGTATACTTGAAGAAAAATCCTAACTTTAAATTCCCATTCGATGAGAACACACCAGTCATCATGATTGGACCAGGTACAGGTATCGCTCCATTCCGCAGTGTCTTACAAGAACGAGAAGAATTGGATTTAACAGGTAACACATGGTTGTTCTTTGGTAACCCACACTTTACAACAGACTTCTTATACCAAACCGAAATTCAAGATTGGTTGAAGAGCGGTGTGTTAGAAAAAGTAGATTTAGCCTTTTCACGTGATCAAGAAGAAAAACGTTATGTTCAGCATTTAATCGATGAAAACAGTGCAGAATTTTATGAATGGTTAAGAAATGGCGCAGCAATTTATGTCTGCGGCGATGAAAAACACATGGCGAAAGATGTACATCAAGCCATCATTCATGTATTGGAAAAAGAAGGCGGCTTATCTGAAGAAGAATCAGAAGAGTACCTATCAGAATTGAAAAAAGAAAAACGCTATCAACGTGACGTGTATTAATTTTTGAGGAGGCAAATTATGGCTGAGAATAACAATGATTTATATAAAGGCTTAGATGATTTAGAACGTAATAAAGGCGAAAGCAATTATTTGCGCGGTACCATTGCACAGGGTTTAAAAGACCCTGTGACTGGTGCAATCGCTGATGATGATACCAAGTTATTAAAATTCCACGGCAGCTATATGCAAGATGACCGTGACTTACGTCAAGAACGACGCAAACAAAAATTAGAACCTCTCTACGCATTTATGATTCGTGTACGTATCCCTGGAGGCCGTGTTTCCAAGGATCAATGGTTGAAGCTAGATCAATTGGCAGATGATTATGCAGGTGAACAAATTCGTTTAACCACACGTCAAACTGTACAGTATCATGGGATTTTAAAACGCAACTTAAAAAAATCAATGCAAGCGATTAACGCAGCTGTACTTGATTCAATCGCAGCGTGCGGTGACGTCAATCGTAATGTCATGTGCAACCCTAATCCCTACCAATCTGATGTGTATAGTGAAATAAATGATTATGCGGATAAAATCAGCGGACATTTATTACCGAAGACGACAGCGTACCATGAAATTTGGTTAGACGGTGAAAAAATCATCGATTCTAAACAAGAAGATCATGAACCTATGTACGGTAAAACATACTTGCCGCGTAAATTTAAAATCGGTATTGCGTTACCACCTTCTAACGATATTGATGTCTATTCACAAGACATCGGCTTAATCGGTATCGTTGAAAATGATGAATTAACCGGCTTTACAGTAACTGTCGGCGGCGGTATGGGCAGTAAGCATGATGATTTAAGAACACATCCTCAAGTCGGTAAAGTATTAGGTTATATTCCTAAAGAAACAGCACCGGAAGTTTGTGAGAAAATCTTAACGATTCAACGTGATTTCGGTGACCGTGCAGACCGTCAACAAGCGCGTTTCAAATATACAGTGGAACGTAAAGGCGTGGATTGGATTCGTGAAGAATTAAATCGTCGTTTAGGCTGGGAAATCGAAGATGCGAAACCATTTGAATTTGACAGTAACGGTGACCGTTTAGGTTGGGTTGAAGGTTCAGGTAAGTATCACTATACATTATTCATTCAAAATGGTCGTATTAAAGATACAGAAGACTTTAAGTTGAAAACAGCGATTAAGAAATTAGCGCAAACACATAAAGGTGAAATTCGCATGACACCGAACCAAAACCTGATTTTTGCGAATGTTGAGAAAGAAGATAAAGCCGCTATTGATGCGATTATCGAAGAGTATGGTTTAACAGACGGCAAAAATTACAGTGGTTTACGTCGTAACTCTATGGCTTGTGTGGCCTTTCCGACTTGCGGGCTTGCGATGGCAGAGTCAGAACGTTATTTACCTTCTTTAGTGACTAAAATTGAAGACATTTTAGATGAATTTGGTTTACGAGAAGAAGAAATTACGATTCGTATGACAGGTTGCCCGAACGGCTGTGCACGTCCTGCATTAGCTGAAATTGCTTTTATTGGTAAAGCACCTGGTAAATATAATTTCTATTTAGGCGGTAGCTTTATCGGTGAACGTTTGAATAAATTATATAAAGAAAATATCGGAGAAGCGGAAATTTTAGAAAGCTTACGTCCAATTTTAGAACAATACAGTAAAGAGCGTGAAACAGGGGAACACTTCGGTGACTTTGTAGTACGTAAAGGTATTGTAGAAAAAGTTACAGATGGTCGTGACTTCAGATAAGCAGTAAGCATTACCTCAGAAAGTGACGTATCTACGCACTTGGATACGTCCTTTCTCCAGTAATGCCCAACATCTATTTAAATAAAACAAAGAGGTGATCGAATGGGAAAAGTATATATCGTAGGCGCAGGTCCCGGAGATCCGGATTTAATCACAGTAAAAGGTGTCAAAGCTATAGAACAAGCTAATGTGATTCTATATGATCGCCTCGTTAATAAGGCCTTATTGCAATATGCAAAGCCGAATACAAGATTGATTTATTGTGGGAAAGACCCGAGTGGTTTATCAATTCCTCAAGTAGAAATCAATGCATTAATGGTGAGTTTCGCACGTAAAGGTCTTACTGTAACAAGATTAAAAGGCGGAGATCCTTTCTTGTTCGGTAGAGGTGGAGAAGAAGCGGAAGTTCTGGCAGAACATCACATCGCTTTTGAAATTGTACCTGGTATTACCTCAGGTATCGCCGCACCTGCTTATGCAGGTATCCCAGTTACACATCGAGACTATAGTTCTTCTGTCGCATTTGTGACAGGTGTTAATAAAGAGAAAACGTTAAAAGAAGATTATTGGAAACATTTAGCATTAGGTCCTGAAACACTGTGTATTTACATGGGTGTCAGCAGGTTGCCTGAAATCTGTCGTTTGTTAGTGCAACATGGCAGACCGAAAGATACACCTGCCGCATTGGTTTATCAAGGAACAAGCGGAGTTCAACAAACTGCAGTCGGTACTTTAGAAACCATTGTTGATGTCGCAAAAGATTTTAAAAATCCATCAATGATTGTAATCGGTGAAGTCGTACAATTACGTGAGAAAATCAGCTGGTTTGAATCTGTTTCAGCCCAAGCAGCAGCGCATCAATAAATGTGTCATACCGGCAAGGAAGGCATATTAAGTTCATTTTTTTAACTTTAATTCCTTGTAAACTGATAAGAATAGTATCGTCTATGTACTACACAACATAAAAAATATGAAAATTCTAACAATCAAAACTTGATTATTGAAAGAAAGGAGCAAAGACAATGAAAAAACTATTAATTATTGCCTTCGTAGGGTTTTTTGCACAATTGGTTGACGGTTCCCTCGGCATGGGCTTCGGCGTAACATCATCATCGATTTTGTTATCGCTTGGTTTAGCACCAGCCATTGTATCAGCGACAATCCATTTTTCTGAAATTGCGACAACAGCAGCATCAGGTGTTTCGCACATGTCATTCTCTAACGCAGATAAGCGTTTAATACTGAAATTAGCGGTGCCGGGATCGATGGCAGCTTTCATTGGTGCAGCGGCAGTCAGCCATCTGCATGCAGGTTTAGTTAAGCCTGTCGTTGCTTTGTTCCTGATTACCATCGGTATTTATATTTTAGTTCAATTTGCGTTTAAACGCGGACAAACTAAAAAGCTGACAAGAGGGTCAGAGTTGAGTAATAAATTTATGTTTCCGCTTGGTGCGACTGCTGGATTTTTAACAGCTATCGGTGGAGGCGGCTGGGGACCAGTCAATACTTCTGCATTACTTGCACGTCGTGATATCAATGTTCGTCATGTTATCGGCAGTGTATCTATCAGTGAGTTTTTCGTAACGATTGCAGCGTCTATCAGTTTCTTGATTTTCTTACCTCTTCATTTAATTAATTGGGGATTGGTTCTGGCATTAAGTGTCGGCGGCGTTGCGGCTGCACCATTTGCGGCATGGCTCGTTAAGATTATCCCAGTGAATGTCTTAGGTATTTTTGTGGGTGGTTTGATTATCTTTACCAACAGCAATACTTTGTTGAACGCATTTGGTGCACCGGGTGAAGCGATTGCTTTCGTAAGAGTCGCAGTGGTTATTGGTTGGTTTGCATTATTGTTTGTCATTTTGCGCAAAGAAGGTAAATTATCGAACTTTTTTCACAAAAAAGAAGCAAATAAAGTAGGAAGAGTAAAACAATAAGAGGAGATGAGTTAAATGGTTACAACAACACAAATTTTAGAACATACGAACACACCGCATGGTGGGAAGTTAATTAATCGTCAACTTGAAGGAGCAGAACGTGAAGCATTAATTGAAGCAGCAGCTGCTTTTAAAACATTAACGTTAAACGCATGGAGTTTATCTGACTTAGAATTAATCGCAATTGGCGGGTTCAGTCCATTAACAGGATTTATGGGAGAAGCGGACTATCAAAACGTCGTTGAAAACTTACATCTTGCAGATGGAACGTTATGGAGTATTCCAATTACTTTACCAGTTAATGAAGCAGAAGCGGACCAATATGAAATTGGAGAACAGATTGCGCTTTATGGAGAAGATCAACAGTTATACGGTGTTTTAACTTTAGAAGAAAAATATACGTATGATAAAGAAAAAGAAGCACAAAATGTTTATGGAACGACTGAAGAAGCTCATCCAGGCGTCAAAAAAGTATATGACAAAGGTAATGTGTATCTAGCAGGTCCGATTCAATTAGTAAATCGTCCAGACCATAGTGAGTTTGAAGAATTTGAATTAGATCCGATTGAAGTACGTCAAATGTTTCATGATTTGGGCTGGAAAACAGTCGTAGGTTTCCAAACACGTAACCCAGTACATCGTGCACATGAGTATATCCAAAAAAGTGCGTTAGAAACAGTTGATGGTCTCTTATTGAATCCATTAGTAGGCGAAACAAAGTCTGATGATATCCCAGCGGATGTTCGTATGGAAAGTTACCAAGTGATTTTAAAACACTATTATCCAGAAGATCGTGCACGCTTAGCGATTTATCCAGCTGCGATGCGCTATGCAGGACCGCGTGAAGCGATTTTACATGCGATTGTGCGCCAAAACTATGGTTGTACACATTTCATTGTAGGACGTGACCATGCAGGTGTAGGTGACTATTATGGTACATATGAAGCGCAAGAGTTGATTACGAAATATCAAGAAGAGTTGGGTATTCATATTTTAAAATTTGAACATGCTTTCTATTGCACGAAGTGCGGTAATATGGCGACAGCGAAAACGTGCCCGCATGGTGCAGAACATCATGTGCATTTAAGCGGGACAAAAGTCCGTGAAAAATTACGTAATGGAGAATCTTTACCGAAAGAATTCTCACGTCCTGAAGTCGCTGAAGTGTTAATTCGCGGTTTACGCAGACATAGAGAACAAAATGAGGAGGCGTAACGATGACAAAATCTCAAAACATTACATGGCATGATTCAGAAGTAACGAAAACAGAACGTCAAGCTCAAAATGGCCATAAGAGTGTAGTCCTATGGTTCACTGGTTTATCCGGTTCAGGTAAGTCTACCATCAGTGTTGCTTTAGAAAAAGCATTATTCGAACGTCGTATTCATGCGTATCGTTTAGATGGGGATAATATCCGTCATGGTTTAAATAATAACCTCGGTTTCAGTCCAGAAGACCGTAAAGAAAATATCCGTCGTATCGGTGAAGTCAGTAAATTATTAGCAGATGCAGGACTGATTACATTAACGGCGTTCATCTCACCTTATCGTGAAGATCGTGATCGTGTCCGTGAAATTTTAGAAGATGGCGAATTTATCGAGGTATATGCGAAAGCCAGTGTTGAAACGTGTGAGCAGCGTGACCCGAAACAGTTGTATAAAAAAGCACGTGCAGGAGAAATTAAGAACTTTACTGGTATTGATGCGCCATATGAAGCGCCAGAACATGCGGAAATTGTCGTGGATACAGAGACAACTTCTGTGGAAGAAGCGGTTCAGCAGATTCTAAACTATTTAGAAGACAAACAAATTATTTAATATCCCGAGCACACACAAACCTTAAATTGTGTGTGCTTTTTTGGTGGATAATATCATGGTTAAGTTTTGCGATTATTCTGAAATTGAATTAAAATAGAAGTGTACAATAATATATGGAGCAACAAGGAGAGTCGAACAACATGGCAGAAGTAAAAGGCAAAGTAGCAATGGTGACAGGCGGCGGACAAGGTATCGGAGAAGCAATTTGTCGCAGACTCGCAAAAGACGGTTTTAAAGTAGGGGTGGCAGATTTTAATGAAATAACTGCAGAAGCGGTTGCACAAAGCTTACGTGATGAAGGTTATGAAGCGCTTGCGGTTAAAGTAGATGTATCAGATCGTGATCAAGTCTTCCAAGCAGTCAACACAGTGAAAGATCACTTCGGAGATTTCAATGTGATTGTTAATAACGCTGGATTAGGACCACAAACACCACTTGATACAATTACGTATGATCAATATCGCAAAGTTTTCGATGTAAACGTCGGCGCAATTTTCTGGGGCATTCAAGCAGCGGTTGAAGCTTTTGAATCATTTGGTCACGGTGGTAAAATTATTAACGCTTCTTCTCAAGCAGGACAAGTCGGAAACCCAGGACTTGCATTATATGGCGCAACTAAATTCGCAATCCGTGGTATTACACAAACTGCAGCACGTGACTTAGCTGATAAAGGTATTACTGTGAATGCGTATTGCCCAGGTATCGTTAAAACACCGATGATGGAAGATATCGCACAAAAAACAGCTGATGAAGCAGGTAAACCATATGAATGGGGTATGGAACAATTCTCTAAAAATATCGCATTAAAACGTTTATCAGAACCTTCAGATGTTGCAGCATGTGTATCTTATCTTGCAGGACCAGATAGTGATTATATGACTGGCCAAGCTTTAATTATTGATGGCGGTATGGTCTTCAATTAATACAAGACATAAAGAAAGGCAAGTGCACCTAAACAGGACACTTGCCTTCTTTTTATTTTCTAGGAATACCAATCGCATGACCGAGTTGTTTCGGTGTTTCAAATTCCCCTTGTTCCTCATAATATGTTTTGATGTTATCAAAAACAAAATCTGGAAAAGCACTGCTGCGACGTTGTTGGTTATCAATAGCCATCATGATAACCTCATACGTTGCAGTCGGTATTTGATCTTGATTAAACATCTTTAAAAAGAAATGTACACGTTTATGGTCATAGTCATAAACATAAACTTCTACCGTAAACGTTTCATCTAGCAACATTTCTTTTAAGTAAGTGATATGTGCTTCTAAATTAAAAATTGTTGTGTCATGTTTTTGTCGGTAATCAATCGAGAACCCCATTTTCGCAAAGAAACCGACGACCGCATCACTGAAAATTGAAAAATACTGTGCATCATGTAAATGTTGATTATGATCAATCCAAGAAGGATGCACCTTATCCTCATAAGTATAAATGTACCCCATATTTAATTTTCCCCCTTTAATGCATATAACTGCAGTGTATCATATAAATGAAATCGATAGCTTGGACGTACTATCTTTAGACTATGATGACATTCGTATGAAGTGACTAAAGCAGGAGAAACGTTCCTGAAATTGAAACAGGATTAGAATTATTTTATTCGCACATTCTAAAAATGAATTCAAATTATCAATTTAAGTAAGAGATACAATACCAACTATTTTGCTGAAGTGTATTATCAATGAAATTTATCATCGAAAAAGTATAGTAAATGTTAAAGAATGTATAAAGAATAGAACTAAAATATTCTTCTGTATAAAGTTAACTATTTTATGAAATTTGTGTATAATGATTTGTAATAATGCAACACATTAAACAAATGGGGGGATATCATGAAGAGGCTATTATGTTTATTAAGTGCATCAGTATTAATTTTAGCGGCTTGTGGTGACAAAAAAGAGGAGTCGGAGAAAGAGGAAACATCTAGTTTAGATGCGAAACAAGCAAAAACAAAAGAAAAAGCTAAAATTAAAGATAACGCAGTTGAAATCAAAGGGGTAAAGGTGAAAATTGTGGGTACAGAAATTGTGCCTAAGGGGACAACAGAATATCAAGATGATGATGTTTTAGTTGTAAAATATGAAGTGACGAATAACAGTAAAGATGACAATGAAGTTAAACCAACTAGGTCTTATTTGAAAGTGTTTGAAGCGTATCAAGATAGTAAAGATTCAGAAAAGCGCTTAGATTACGGTCATGTAAGAGGAGAAACTTATGATAGTGAAAGAGATAAAGGTGAAGATAATATTAAAAAAGGAAGTACAATTTCATCTATTGAAACGTACAAGTTAAATGATTTAGAGTCACCTGTGTTATTAAAAGCGAAAGATCAAGAGAACTACGAGGATCCAAACATCGGTTCAATCAAAATTAATATTAAAGACAAGAAATCATCTGATAATAAATCATCTGATAAGAAGTCATCTGAAGACGATATTAAAAGTGAGGATATGACTGACTTATAAGAAATCAAAACACTGGAATAAACGATATTTCAGTGTTTTATTATGTTGGTTTAAATCAATAAAGTTTATCAAATAAGTTGAAAAAATAAGTTAATACGGTATGATAGTAATAAATAAAATAGTTCTTATTAAGAGTGAGTGGAGGGACTTGGCCCTGTGAAGCTCCAGCAACAACCGCAAGGTGACGTGCTAAATCCAACAAGGTAACTTGAAAGATAAGAAGACGTACGTGAAGCGCTTCTTCTTGCAAGGAGGGCTATTTTATTTATCCAAAATGAGAAAAAGGTGGTAAATAAAATGACAACATTCGCTAAACAACAAATCAAAGAGAAAATGCAAGAGCTGGAACAATGGGAGAATTATGAACCAATGAATATGGCTAGCAGTATGGGAAGAAAAGCCCAAATTCATGATATTGAGGCAACAATCAGACAAATGGTTCCATTGGAAGTGATTAAAGATTGGCTAGAAGAAAAGTAAGAAAGAAGAGAAGTTCATGATTGCAATCAGTGCGTGTTTAATTGGAGAGAATGTACGTTACGACGGCAGTCATAAATTGAATGATACATTACGCCAACTTGTTCAAGAGGGTAAAGCGATAGCGCTATGTCCTGAAGTATTAGGCGGTTTGACTACACCGAGACCAGCAGCTGAAATTGTTGGCGGAGATGGTTTTGATGTGTGGTCAGGTCGTGCTAAAGTCATTGCGACGACAGGTGAAGATGTTACGGAGGCATTTAAAGAAGGTGCATTAAAGACATTGGAATTGCTACAAGCACATCAATGTACGGCAATGATTCTAAAGTCGAAAAGTCCTTCTTGTGGAACCTCTGAGATTTATGATGGGACATTCAGTGGTGACTTGAAATCAGGCGAGGGTGTCTGTACAGCGTTATTAATACAGCATGGAATTACAATTATGAATGAATTAAACTGGAAAGAAAAATTAGATTTCACGTCGATTTAAATTTTAGTGTGAATTTTCTTATTGACAGAATATTCTTTTAACTATAGACTAGGATTAATTCAAATAATATTAATTGATTATGATGAGTAAAGTACATATTGAAGAATTAACAGAGAGCTTTTGGTTGGTGTGAAAAAGTAATTCGACAATATCGAAAATGGACTCTGAATCTGTCAGCTGAATCGTTAAGTTGGCACGTGTTAGCAAACGTTACCACTGCTCGAGTATGATAGTACTGTTGAGGAGAAGTATGGACTTCTTGAAACTGGGTGGTACCGCGCAGAATCGAATTCTACGCCCCTGTAAAGCTTTAGTATAGGCTTTATGGGGGCTTTTTATTATTTGAAATAAGAACATAAACATAGGGGGAAGTTAAGATGAGTGAATTATTACGTTATGATATTGTAGGAAGTTTCTTAAGACCAGAGGCATTAAAAGAAGCACGTGCAGCGTTCGAAAAAGGAGAAATCGATCAAGCTGCCTTAAGAGAAGTAGAAGACCGTGAGATTAAAACATTGATTGAGAAGCAAGTAGAGAATGGTTTGAAATCTATTACAGATGGAGAATTTCGTAGAAGTTGGTGGCATTTAGATTTCTTCTGGGGATTGAATGGTGTAGAAACAGTCAAAGATGAAGGCGGATTTGAGTTCGATGCGGTTCAATCTCGTATTGAAACAGCACGTTTATCAGGCCCGATTTCAGGAGACAATCATCCGTTTGTGGCAGACTTCAAATTCTTATTAGCTCATACACCAGAAGGTATCGAGGCACGTCAAACTGTACCAGCACCTGCCAGACTCTTCTCAGAGCTGACACGAAAAGAAAATATTGAAGCAACACGCAAATATTACGAAACAGATGACGCATTAATTGATGCCATTGCGGATGCATATCAAACAGTGATTGAAGATTTATATGAAGCGGGTCTCAAAACGATTCAATTTGACGATACAACATGGGGGCGTTTAGTCGGAGACCAAACTGAAATTAACGGTAAAAACGGTGACCAACAAGAAAAAGAACGCTTAAAACAATTATTCAAAGACGTGAATAACCGCGCAATTGAACGTTTACCTAAAGACTTGCGTGTTCAAACTCATATTTGTCGCGGTAATTACCGTTCCACATGGTTCGCATCAGGCGCATATGACAGTGTCGCAACACCGTTGTTCGACCAAGAAAATGTAGATGCTTATCTTTTAGAATACGATAGTGATCGTTCAGGTGGATTTGAACCGCTTCAATACGTATCAGATGATAAACAAGTCGTATTAGGTCTCATTACTTCTAAAGATGGTGAATTAGAAGATATAGATGAAGTCATAAAACGTATTAAAGAAGCGTCACAATATATCCCGTTAGACCGTTTAGCTTTAAGTACACAATGCGGCTTCGCATCAACAGAAGAAGGTAATAACTTAACTGAAGCACAACAATGGGCTAAAATTCGTTTAGTCAAAAGTATTGCGGAAGAAGTATGGCCTGAAAAAGTAAAAGGTTAAATCATCAATACATTAATGAATGATAGAAGATGAATTTCACTAGAGAAGGTGGAATTCATCTTTTTTTATTCATTTCTTTAAGTTAACTTCACAAAAGTCACCAAGCTGACAAAGATTTTTAATCACTACCTTGTATTATTTAATAGTAAGGGGTATATTATAAGTGAACTACTATTAAACATTAAACAGTACTGAAT
>NZ_PPRU01000092.1 GCF_002902285.1 Staphylococcus simulans
AAAAAACTCAGCTCTACATCTTTCGATGCAGAGCCTACAAACGTATAGTTTATTTCCTTATCTATAATAGTAGTGTATCTTTTAATAATTTTCAAGTATTTGCTTGAAAAAGTTATAAACTGACGCGAACCTTTCATCATATATGTATTTATACCTTTTAGCTCGAATGAGAAAGTCGTTTAATTCCCTAATTCTGTGAATCCTCATATTTTTACTTAACACAATTTTGTCATACACATATAACATAGCCAAAATATCATGTATATTATAATTCCTAAGTCGTTTATTTAATAAGTTTTTATTCACTCCCAATCCCTTTACAAATTGAGTGATTAGAACGCTTTTATCATTCCCGCCAATTTGGTTTGTTGAAACAATGTTGTTTAAAATAGGAGTATTATGTGCCGCTTTATTTCGAATGTTTTTGACAAATCTAACAGTTTTACTTAACTCTTTATACTCTTTAAAACCTGTCTCTTATACACATCTGA
>NZ_PPRU01000093.1 GCF_002902285.1 Staphylococcus simulans
GGTATAGCAACTATAAGAAAAATGAAAGTAAGTGCAATTATTGCCATTATAGCTAGTATCGTAATAATATCGTCTATTTTTTTCATATAAAAAAGCCCGCCAAAAGCGGACTTTTTTTATTTTAATAACGTTTTGCCCAAGTAGCTTTATATACCCATTTCTTTTTAGGTAATTGATAAGGATTATCTCGGACTAATCTTTTCTCAGCTGTTCCATCAACAATTACACCTTTAGCATTACTAAAAGATAATACTCCATTAACAACAGTAGCAACGTTAGCAGACACTGTTAAGCTCGTACCAGCACTAAAGAATGCACCGATAATACCAGCAACACCAATACCAACATTTAAACTACCTTGTATTTTATTTTTAGGTATTTTCTTAGACCACTTTTTAGTTTTAGCTGCATATGTAGTTATTTTTTCCTGTTGAATCTGTTGCTCACTCATACCTAAGCTTCGCATTTGCTCATCCGTTAAATTTATTGGATCAATAGCAACAGGGCCATCAGAATTAACAAATTCCGAATAAGTAGTTACCTCTTTCGTTTTGGGGCTAATTTTCTTGTAAGAGCATAAGGGAAATATGCATACATTTAAAAATGTATGGTCTGGCGAAGCCAGACATTTCAAGAGTTATAGCGTTTTTCTCGATGTATGCATTTTTTTGCAAATGTACCCCTACAAATTGTGTGTACCCAAATTATACCCACCCTTTTTTAACATTTTCCAAAATAAAAAGCACTAACTTTGTAGCTAGTGCTGTAAATTTTTTAAGAAGTAATTTTGCTTTTCGAAATTCCAAATTGCAGTAATTGAATAAGCTTTTTCTTCAAGAGACCCTCATAACTCAACATATGCTTTCTGTACAAACCTCGTTCTAAACCACTCACAATTTCTGTATCTTTTTCTTTGTCTCCTGTTAAATAATCTGATGACTTCACCGAATATTTTGATGTCTCTTTGATTGCTGCTTGTATATCTGAATCACCTTTTTTGTTTGACTTAATCGCTTTAATATTTGCTACAGGTTTATAGTTGACCTTAAGTGCTTTTTGCCATAACTTAACCCATTCTTCTTGAGAAATATAATTATCTTTATTCTTAAAGTAACTGTTTTCAACACATAACAACACATGCATATGCTGATTATAACTGCGTTATTTTCGTAATAACGCTAAGACACCCGCAGCTAAGATTAAAATACCTGCGATGATTCCATAGATACCAATTAAGAAAAAGTCTAGTACACCTGCGATAATGAGCAAGATACTCATTAATACACGCTTTCTCTTAATTAAACAACTAATAATGAATGTCGCTATACTCATCAATATAACGATAATACCTAACGTATAGATATCACTGCTTCCAGCATTTCCGACAGCTTCATTCGCACTTGCGACCATTAATGTGGAAATCCCACCAATAATCCCAAATATACTGCCGACAATACCTAATACAATTTCTGCGATACGGTTTCTAGGTTTTTCATATCTTAATTCATCCATTTTTATAACTCACCTTTAAAACTAAAATTTATTTCTATCTACTCTTCTAACATCGCTTGATCTACTGCTTCTTCTTGTTTTTGAAGTTCTGCATCTAATTTCGCTTGTTCTTGTGCCTCACGCGCTGCTTGTTCGTCTTGACGTTTCATTTCTGCTTCATAGGCACGTTGATCAGCTTCTTCTTGTTTTTGTCTTTGTGCTTCTTCTCGTGCATCTATTTCATCTTGGCGCTTCATCTCTGCTTCGAACTCTTTATCGATACGATCTTGATTTTTTTGCCATTCTGCATCTTCACGTTCAAGTTGCTTTTGATATTCTTTATCCCATTCTGCTTCTAATTCATCATAAAGTTTATCAATACGTGCTGCTAAATCGTTGTATCCTTTATTTGTGACACCACGTGTAACGTGGTTCATTCTTTCTCCATCTGTTAATGCGTTATATTCATCTACTAACGCATTGTATTCTTCTGCTGTGTATGGATAATCCTCGCTATCGTCTTCAGCTTTTGTTTTATCTTTCTTCGTATCCGATTGGCTGTCAGCTTCATTATAACTGCCATCTTTAATCATTGCTTGATGAAGGTTCCATTTCGCTTTAACATTTGCAGTTTTAAAATACGTGTCCATTTCTAAGGTATAGACTTTGGCTTCTGGAACATCAAATGTTAAAGTGCCTGTCGCAGTTTTACCTTGGTTTAATTGATGAGAGAAAATACCGTCTGTACCATCTCCGCCAATCCAATCTGGATACGTTTCTCCTCTGACGTTCATTGTAAATGCGCTAGAATCTACAAGTACTTGATCGCTGTTATTGTTTTTAAATTTCAATGTCACTTTTAATACTTTACCGTTATTAGGCGCTTCGTAATCTTCATAATCATTTACATACTCTGCTTTAACTACTCGAACATCTACACCGTCAGCATCAACGATTTGCCCTACTCTGAATGTTTTCATTTCTTCTGTTGCTTTACCTCTTGCCTCTGTACCTTCTGTCTTTTCTTCAGACTTTGCGCCACTGCAGGCAACTAATAAAAATAATACACTAATCATCAAAAACCAAAGTCTTTTCATCTTTCTCTCTCCGCTCTGTATTTAGTTGTGAAACGATGACATTTCAATGCATTTATCATCAAATTGTCTTTATAGAAATATTTTATAATACTTTTAAGTAAAAGCAATCTTTTTTCGAATATTTATGAAGGTTTAGTGAATATTTTTCAATTAATACTTTAGAGTATAGGTAATTCAAATTAATACTATGTATAAATATAAAAAAGCCGCCATAGGCAGCTTTTTCAATTATTGTGAATCATCTTGAGATTGATTATTCGTATTTTGTTGTTTTTGTGCTTCTGCTTCACGTGCAGCTTGTTCATTTTGACGTTGTACTTGAGCTTCATAAGCACGTTGTTCCGCCTCTTCTTGTTTGCGTCGTTGTGCTTCTTCACGCGCATTGACTTCATCTTGGCGTTTCATTTCTGCTTCAAACTCTTTATTGATACGGTCTTGATTTTTTTGCCATTCAGCCTCTTCTTCTTTTACTGCTTTTTGATATGCAGCATCAAGCTCTTCTCCATAATCTTCTAGCAATTTATCTACACGATCAGCTAAATCATTGTATTCTTTGTTCGTAACTCCACGTGTGACATGGTTCATACGCTCACCTTTTGTGAAGGCATTGTATAAATCAACTAACGCATTATATTCATCGGCAGAATAAGGATAGTCTTTTTCTTTAGATGATTTTTTAGAACTTTTCTCTTTAGTATCAGATGCTGCTGCTTTATTTGTATCGTTTTGACTGTCACCTTTTTTAATCATTGCTTGGTGGATGTTCCATTTACCTTTAACATTTTTCTTTTTAAACTGCGCATCCATTTCTAATGTATAGACTTTAGCATCTGGTACATCGAACGTCAAAGATTCTACTGCAGTTTTTCCATGACTGAGTTGATGCGTGAAACTTCCTTCTGAATGATTACCGCCAACCCAGTCTGGATACGTTTCTCCTCTAATCGTCATTGCGAATGCGCTAGAATCCACAACCACTTTTGGTTTATTATTATTTTTAAATTTCAAAGTTACTTGTAATGCTTTCCCATTCTTTGGTGCATCAATATCACTGTAGTTATTAATGTATTCTGCTTTAATAACTTGAACATCCACACCATCGGCATCTACTATTTGTCCAATTTTGAATGTCTGCATTTGATCAGTGGCTTTACCTTTTTTAATTGTTTCGTCTGATTGATCATGTGATTTCAAACCGAAACAGCCCGCTAATAAAAATAATGCACTGATTACAATTAACCAAAGTTTTTTCATTGATATCTCTCCGCTCTGTCTTAGTTGTAAGTATCATAGATGTCTAATGGAGACATTTATTTTCTTGTATAACACTATCTTATATTACTTTTAACCAAAATCAATCTATTTTTAAGTTTTTGTTAAGCTCATGTAAAATATTTTTTATTTCCACGTTAAAAATGCTGAAAGTATAGGAATTCAGTGATTTTCTTTCTATTAATTTTTGTTGATTTTGAACAAAAAAGGGTTAACTTACACGGAATAGGTAATACAAATAAAAGCGAGTCATATATTCATACAAATAAATGAATATTTTTCTTTTTGTTATCGCTAAAAATGCACCTTTAAAGACACCTTATGCATAACGTTAACTTCTCAGACAAATTTAAAGTTATAACTAAATAATTGTGCAAAATTTCATTGACGAAACCAATAGAAAGCGTTTACAATTAATGTGAAATCAATCACATAGAGGAGTTGTATTAGAATGCAAAACTTAAGAAATAGACATTTCCTAACATTATTAGATTTTTCACAGAAAGAGATGGAGTTCCTACTGAACTTATCAGAAGATTTAAAACGTGCAAAATACGCAGGTATTGAGCGACAAACACTTAAAGGAAAAAACATTGCATTAATTTTCGAAAAAGACTCAACTCGTACTCGTTGCGCATTTGAAGTTGCGGCAGCTGAC
>NZ_PPRU01000094.1 GCF_002902285.1 Staphylococcus simulans
ATATTATTACGATACTAGCTATAATGGCAATAATTGCACTTACTTTCATTTTTCTTATAGTTGCTATACCTAAAGATAAAAATATCATTGATTGAAAGAAATATTGCCATTGTATTGGCATTTTTAATATATCAGCAATATTAAGAAATACTGTGATAATTGATAGCATAGAAATTATTAAAAAGGTAATTTCATATAATTTAAAATTTCTAATGTTCATCTTTTTACCTCCAAGTATCCCCTCTTTTTAATTGTAATATATAACTGTAAGAACATTCGTCATGATATTATCATAAAAATTTAGTGTTGTCTTTTTTGGTTTTTTTAGAAACGAGTTGAAAACGAGTTTCTTCTTGTCTTTATACATATTAGTAATAATTTAAAAATGTATGCATATTTTCCTTATGCTCTTACAAGAAAATTAGCCCCAAATTGAAATTTTGATATTTTTTACAGAAGTCTGCCCCTGCTGGAACTAAAACCTGAGTTACTTTTTGAGTGATTTTATGCAAAATTTTAGTTTGCATGTAAATGGGCAGTGTTTAAAATTCGCCACTGGTTTCGATTGATCTTTTGCGATTTGGAATCACAATATATTTATTTATCTCTCATTTACGTTTTAAGAGCCAATAAAGAATTTTGGATACAAAACTATATAAATATCTTACGAAACTTCAAAAT
>NZ_PPRU01000095.1 GCF_002902285.1 Staphylococcus simulans
GTGTAAATAGATATTATGCATGAGAATAGAAAGCTGTCTTTTCTGGCAGCTTTTTTATTATCTTATTTTAATATTAAACAAATTGTGTTAGTATATTAAACAGAAGATATTTTGGAAGATAATTTTCTAATCATAATCTTACCACCTTTTATGGTGGTGTTTTTTATGTTATATTAAAAATGTGGGTTAGATATATGGTATCTATGTAGAGAAACTATTTAAATAGTTTCTCTCAGACCGTAGACAAACTACCGTTATAACTTGAAAAAGTGTAACGGTAGTTTATTTTTTTATGAAATTTTAGAAAATATGTATAAA
>NZ_PPRU01000096.1 GCF_002902285.1 Staphylococcus simulans
GATGTAACAGGAGCAGTAACAATTCCGGATTATCCATCAGACAAAGGTACACCGACGATCACAGTAGACGATCCAAGTACGTTACCAGACGGTAAAACACCTGGTACAGTAGAAGTTCCAGTAACAGTAGAATATCCGGACGGTACAAAAGATCATGTGACAGTATCAGTCACAACAAAAGAACAAGCGGATAATGACGCTTATGAACCAACAACAGACGAAGTCACAAAAGAACACGGTACACCGACAACTGAGGATGATGTAACAGGAGCAGTAACAATTCCGGATTATCCATCAGACAAAGGTACACCGACGATCACAGTAGACGATCCAAGTACGTTACCAG
>NZ_PPRU01000097.1 GCF_002902285.1 Staphylococcus simulans
CTCTATAATCTATATATGAATGTGAGACATATTACCCTAAAAAATAAACAGTAAATGAGTGTTAAATTCGTTTACTGTTTATTTTATTTACAATAATTCATATTGTTGATTCGACTTCTAAGAGGTAATTTCTTTTCTATCAATAACGTTGTTTGTAAAAATACCCTCAAAGTTTTCAATTTCTGCTTTATTTGGATTCATGAGTATCTTTTTTATATTTGTTCTTTATCTCATTAATATCTATTTTTTTATTAATAATATTATAC
>NZ_PPRU01000098.1 GCF_002902285.1 Staphylococcus simulans
AATTAAGGAGAAAGCTAAATGGGTAAAAAAGAAAGGACATTAAATAAGCAAAATTCTAAAATATCAAATTCAGCTAATTCAGACAAGGAAGAAAGAGGTTTTCAATTTGTAGTACCAATTGATGAGCAAATTATCACCAATATAAATAATATTTTAAGGGATTATAATATTAAATTAGAACGAACAGAATTTAATCTTACCTCGAAATTTACCACTAATGAGTTAGGAAGGTTACAAAGGGAAGTTGGAAAATACAATAATTTTATTATTCAATATGAAAAATTAAGTAT
>NZ_PPRU01000099.1 GCF_002902285.1 Staphylococcus simulans
CTTTTGAGTAATGATTTTTTACCATTAAATGAATGGCTTAATATATTTTTGTTGAAAAATGAGGTTTTTAATACGGAATCCATAATAGCTTCCGCATAAGACTTAAATTCATTTTTGTTAATATTATTAAGGACAAATCTATCGGCTTCTACTTCATTGTCATGAATCATCTTTCTTTTTACAATTTGTATTAGTGGATTATAACTCATAGCAATAGAAAAAATATGAAAGATAATTAAATGCAAAGTATCTCTGTTTTTAGCATGAGCATACTCGTGCAATATTATATATTTTAGTTTTTTGTCATTTATACTTTTAAAATATAAAC
>NZ_PPRU01000011.1 GCF_002902285.1 Staphylococcus simulans
ATAAAATACATTTTTTTAGATGTTGGATTTTTTACTAATAGTAAGCGTTTGCTTAAAAAAAGTTAAAAATTCTTAGTTTTTTATCTGGTAAGAGGGTATGTTAAAGTAATGTATAATTTCAATGTAAGAAATCAAGTTGTTTATTGCTCAATGTATTTTTAATAAAATTGATTTTTATACGATTGTATAATCAATTTTCCTAAATTTGCCTATACAACTTGATTTTGTTATGATTATACTTGGTTTTTCACTAAAATGATATTTTGTTATAAAATATCAAAAGCATATCATTGACAACAAAATAAATCAGAAAGGGAGTAATTGATTATGGATTCTTCTCAAAGAGGTAAGAAGCTCTCACCAGTCTTTATTTACGCTTCAATTATTGTACTTATTGTAGTACTCGCTGGTGCAATCTTCCCATCACAGTTTGATCATGTAACAAATACAATCAAACTATGGATTACCGATAAATTGGGTTGGTATTACTTAATCTTAACTACAATCCTAGTATTCTTCTGTGTTTTCCTTATCTTCAGTCCAATTGGAAAACTGAAACTAGGTAAGCCTAACGACAAACCTGAATTCAATACGATTTCATGGTTTGCGATGTTATTCAGTGCCGGTATGGGTATCGGTTTAGTATTCTATGGTGCAGCAGAACCAATGGGACATTTTGCGGCGCCGCCAAATGCGAAACCTGAAACAGCTCAAGCCTATACTGAAGCGTTACGTTCTACGTTCTTCCACTGGGGCTTCCATGCATGGGCAACTTATGGTGTAGTAGCATTAGCACTTGCTTATGCACAGTTCAGAAAAGGAGAACCAGGTTTATTATCTAAGACTTTACGTCCTATTTTAGGAGATAAAGTAGATGGACCTGTGGGTACTATCATTGACGTATTAGCAGTCTTCGCGACTGTTGTTGGTGTAGCAGTATCATTAGGTATGGGTGCACTACAAATCAATGGTGGTTTACATTATTTATTCGGCCTTCCAAACAATGTTTGGGTACAAGGTATTATTATCGTTGTTGTGACTATCATGTTCATCGCATCAGCATGGTCTGGTATCAGTAAAGGGATCCAATACTTAAGTAACTTAAACATCGGTTTAGGTACAATTTTAATGATTGTTGCATTAATTATTGGTCCAACTGTTCTAATCTTAGACATGTTGACAAGCTCAACAGGTAGCTTGTTGAACACATTCTTAGCCAACAGCTTTGATACAGCAGCATTAAACCCACAAAAACGTGAATGGATGTCAGGTTGGACACTATACTATTGGGGCTGGTGGTTAAGCTGGAGTCCATTCGTAGGTGTGTTCATTGCGCGTGTATCTAAAGGACGTTCAATTCGCGAATTCGTTTCAGGCGTGCTATTAGTACCAGCATTAGTCAGCTTCATTTGGTTCAGTGTGTTTGGTGTACTAGGTATTGAAACTGGTAAAAAACACAAAGAAATCTTTGAAATGTCACCTGAGACACAATTATTCGCAGTATTTAATCACTTGCCTTTAGGCATTATATTATCAATTGTTGCGTTACTATTGATTGCATCATTCTTCGTTACTTCTGCAGACTCAGCTACATTCGTATTAGGTATGCAGACTTCTTATGGTTCATTAGAACCGGCATCATACATTAAAGTAACTTGGGGTGTTGCGCAATCATTAATCGCGTTCATCTTGTTATTCTCAGGTGGAGATACAGGCTTAAACTCACTGCAAAGTGCAGCGATTATCAGTGCCTTGCCATTCTCCATTGTGATCATATTAATGATGATTGCCTTCTACAAAGATGCGAACCGTGAACGTAAGTTCTTAGGCTTAACATTGACGCCTAATAAGCATCGTTTAGAAGAATATGTGAAATATTCACAACAAGATTATGAAGAAGATATTCTAGAAAAACGTAAAGTACGTCAACAATCACAAAATCTTGATTCTTAATTGAATTTTAGATGCGTTGTCTTTCAATTAATAAATTGAAAGGCAGCGCATTTTTTATTTTATTTAGGCTAAATAAATGAAAATTATTCTCAATACATAATAGATACTTATTACACGAACTCGATATGATAAGATATACTTATACATACTGATTATAAAACAAAAACAATGAACATTTGGTTTTTAATGAATATCAGTTGTATTCGCTATCATATCAATATACAATCTAAGTAAAGGCATAATATTAATCAGGGGGGATTTAGATGTCTTCTAACTTAAAAGAGCAAGCAAAGAAAACGTTTACTTTAAACGACAATACGTATACTTTTTACGATTTGCAGTCATTAGAAGAACAAGGTTTAACTAAAATCAACAAATTGCCATATTCAATTCGAGTACTATTGGAATCGGTATTACGCCAAGAGGATGGCTTCGTAATTACTGATGACCATATTAAAGAATTAGCAAAATTCGGTGATGGCGCTGAAGGTGAAGTACCATTTAAACCATCTCGTGTTATCTTACAAGACTTCACAGGTGTACCAGCAGTTGTTGACTTAGCTTCATTACGTAAAGCAATGGATGATGTAGGCGGCGATATTAATAAAATTAACCCGGAAGTACCTGTAGACTTAGTTATTGACCACTCAGTACAAGTAGACAGCTATGCGAATCCAGATGCATTACGTCAAAACATGAAATTAGAATTCCACCGTAACTTCGAACGTTACCAATTCTTAAACTGGGCAACAAAAGCATTCGATAACTACAATGCTGTACCACCAGCAACAGGTATCGTACACCAAGTTAACTTAGAGTACTTAGCTAACGTTGTACATGCAAGAGACGTAGATGGTGAAACAGTAGCATTCCCAGATACATTAGTCGGTACTGACTCTCATACGACAATGATCAACGGTCTTGGCGTATTAGGTTGGGGTGTCGGCGGTATTGAAGCTGAAGCAGGTATGTTAGGTCAACCTTCATACTTCCCAATTCCAGACGTAATCGGTGTTCGTTTAGAAAACCAATTACCACAAGGTGCAACAGCAACTGACTTAGCTTTACGTGTAACTGAAGAGTTACGTAAAAAAGGCGTAGTTGGTAAATTCGTAGAATTCTATGGTCCTGGTGTTCAACACTTACCATTAGCTGACCGTGCTACAATCGCTAACATGGCACCTGAATACGGTGCAACATGTGGTTTCTTCCCAGTTGATGAAGAATCATTAAAATATTTACGTTTAACAGGCCGTACTGAAGAACAAATTGAATTAGTTGAAGAATACTTGAAACAAAACCATATGTTCTTCGATGTGGAAAAAGAAGATCCTTCTTACACAGATGTTCTTGAATTAGACTTATCTACTGTAGAACCTTCTTTATCAGGTCCTAAACGTCCACAAGACTTAATTAAATTAGGCGACATGAAACAAGAATTCGAAAAAGCAGTGACTGCACCAGCAGGCAACCAAGGTTTCGGATTCGACGAATCTGAATTCGATAAAGAAGCAACAATCGAATTCGCAGATGGCCACACTGCTAAAATGACAACAGGTGATATCGCTATTGCGGCAATCACTTCATGTACAAACACATCTAACCCATATGTAATGTTAGGTGCTGGTTTAGTTGCGAAAAAAGCAGTTGAAAAAGGCATGAAAGTACCTGAGTACGTGAAAACATCACTTGCACCAGGTTCTAAAGTTGTAACTGGCTATTTAGATGATTCAGGCTTACAAGAGTACTTAGATGCATTAGGCTTTAACTTAGTAGGTTATGGTTGTACGACATGTATCGGTAACTCAGGTCCATTATTACCAGAAATTGAAAAAGCAATTTCAGGCGAAGACTTACTTGTAACTTCTGTATTATCTGGTAACCGTAACTTCGAAGGTCGTATCCACCCATTAGTAAAAGGTAACTACTTAGCTTCACCACCATTAGTTGTGGCATATGCTTTAGCAGGTACTGTAGATATCGACTTACAAAATGACCCAATCGGTCAAGACAAAGATGGCAACGATGTATACTTAGATGATATCTGGCCATCAATCAAAGAAGTTGCTGATACTGTTGAAAGCACTGTTACACCTGACTTATTCCGTGAAGAATACTCAGATGTATACACAAATAACGAAATGTGGAATGAAATTGAAACTACGGATCAACCATTATACGACTTCGATCCTAACTCAACTTATATCCAAAACCCTACGTTCTTCCAAGGTTTATCAAAAGAACCAGGAAAAATCGAACCGCTTAAAGATCTACGCGTGATGGGTAAATTCGGTGACTCAGTAACAACTGACCACATTTCACCAGCAGGTGCAATTGGTAAAGATACGCCAGCAGGTCAATACTTGCAAGAAAATGACGTACCAATCAGAGAGTTCAACTCATACGGTTCTCGTCGTGGTAACCACGAAGTAATGGTAAGAGGTACTTTCGCAAACATCCGTATTAAAAACCAATTAGCGCCAGGTACAGAAGGCGGCTTCACAACTTACTGGCCTACAGGCGAAGTAATGCCAATCTATGACGCGGCAATGAAATACAAAGAAGACGGTACTGGATTAGTTGTCTTAGCAGGTAACGACTACGGTATGGGATCTTCTCGTGACTGGGCTGCTAAAGGTACAAACTTACTAGGCGTTAAGACAGTTATTGCACAAAGCTACGAACGTATCCACCGTTCTAACTTAGTAATGATGGGTGTATTACCGCTTCAATTCCAAGACGGCGACTCAGCTGACAGCCTTGGATTAGATGGTACTGAAGAAATTTCAGTAGATATCGATGAATCTGTAAAACCACATGACAAAGTTAAAGTAACTGCTAAAAAAGAAAATGGCGAAACAATCGAATTCGATGTAATCGCTCGTTTCGATTCACAAGTTGAATTAGACTACTACCGTCATGGCGGTATCTTACAACTTGTATTACGTAATAAATTAGCAAATGCGTAAGGCATCAACCTTATTTTGATAGAACTTGATGTGAGGCTAAGATGGTGTAAAACTGTCTTAGCCTCTTCATTTTGTGCTATGATAAAACATGGAATGAGAATAGAAAGTGTGGCGTAAAAATGATATACAGTATTACTGAAATAGAAGCAAGATACCAAGAAACTGATAAAATGGGATTTATTTATCATGGGAACTATGCGACATGGTTTGAAGTTGCTCGTACAGACTATATAAGCAAGCTTGGCTTTAATTATGCCGATATGGAAGCGCGTGGCATCATTTCTCCAGTCACGCACTTAGATGTGAAGTTTATTAAACCTGTGACTTATCCTGAAAAAGTAAGAATAAAAACATGGGTAGAACGCTATTCACGTTTACGTTCTTTATATCGTTATGAAATTTATAGCGAAAAAGGAGAAATTGCGACAACAGGTTCAACTGAGCTGATATGTATGACAGAAGATACGCATACACCGATTCGTTTAGATCGTTATTTCCCAGACTGGCACGAAGTCTATCAAGAAGTAGAAAAACGAAACAAAGCTGGCGAACAATTTGAAGTGACTGATGGGATTCAATAATTAAATGAACACAAAAAACTGGGACATATGGATGCCCCAGTTTTATATGTGTTTAGAGATGCTATTAAAATTTGAAAGTAATTTCATCTTTGTCATCAACATCGATAGTTATTGATACATCTTCAAAGTACCATAAGTCTTTTTCGGCAATAATGATGTCTACACCGTCATAGTCTTGTTCAAATCCAATTTCAATGGGTTGATCATTGCGGTTATCAATATTGAATGCAGGGCTGAAACCTTGTTTGATTTGAGGTTCTCCGCCATAACGCACAAAGATGTGAATGGCTTTTCCTTCTTGAGGTAATTCAAACTCATCTTTGAACCAGTTGATTGCTTTATCTGTCAATTTCAATTCCATGGTAAAACTCCTCTCATTATTACCAAATATTATGCTGCATATAAAGATTTATATATAAGAGTATAACCGTTATAACACCATGATTAACCTTAAATGCTCAATTTCTTTAAAAAGTATAGAACGGATTTGACAAAATTTTGTATAGTTATAAAAAAACCGGAACACATTTTGTCCCGGTTTGTGATTTACATCCATTTAATTTTAGGCTCTTCACCTTTGAAGATTCTTATAATATTTGTACGGTGTCTGATAATCAATAAGACAGCAACGATGATGCTAACACCTAATAAGATATAATCTTGAATAATGAGTGATCCGATGACACAGCAAATAGCTGCGACGATACTTGATAAGGATACGTATTTAGTCAGTTTTAATGTAATAAAGAAGATAGCTGCTAAGATTAAGAGTAAAATCGGAGCAACACCTAATACGACACCCGCACTGGTTGCGACAGCTTTTCCACCTTTGAATTTAAGAAAGACTGGGAAAACATGTCCGACTATCGCAAATACACCGACAATCATACCATGTGTAAAGAACTCACTGATAGGTCCTGTCGTATGGATTGGGAACCATAGTGGAAAGAAAACTACAATAAAACCTTTAAATATATCTAAGAAAGTTACAGCAAATCCGGCTGGTCGTCCTAACACACGAAAACTGTTAGTAGCACCGGTATTACCGCTTCCATACTGTCTTATATCTTTTTTGAAAAATAATTTTCCGATTATGATACCGCTTGGGAATGAACCTACTAAGTAGGCGAGCAGCAGCATGAGTACAATCATCATTGACCTTGACACTTCCTTTATTGACGATAACGTTATTTTACCACACTCCAAGACTTTGAAGTGGACTGTTCTGTTATTTTCACGACACATTCTCGTTATATATAGTTTAAGCGACAATGTTCGATTTTCATAGTAACAAAATCTTTTATCGAAAGAAATCTTTTTTCGTTAGGTTGTAAAATGTTATCGTATGCAAATCAATTTCTGACTTGCATTTTGATTTGATTTAAGTAAGAATGTTTATTGTAATGTTTTATAAACGAACGTACGTTTGTAGGAGGCGAAGAATCGATTGGCAACAAATAAACGACAAAACTATTCGGACGATTCTATTCAAGTACTTGAAGGATTAGAAGCAGTCCGTAAAAGACCAGGAATGTATATTGGGTCAACCGATAAACGTGGTTTACACCACTTAGTATATGAAATCGTAGATAACTCAGTAGATGAGGTATTGAACGGTTATGGTAATGAAATCAAAGTGACTATCAATAAAGACGATAGTATCACAATAGAAGATAACGGACGCGGGATGCCGACGGGAATTCATAAATCTGGTAAACCGACAGTCGAAGTTATCTTCACAATCTTGCATGCCGGAGGTAAGTTCGGCCAAGGCGGCTACAAAACATCAGGCGGCTTACATGGTGTAGGGGCTTCTGTAGTTAACGCATTGAGTGAATGGTTAGTCGTTGAAATTTATAGAGACGGCTTTATTTATGAACAGCGTTTTAATAAAGGGGGATTACCTGCCACTGGTTTAGAGAAAAAAGGAAAAACACGTAAAAAAGGAACGAAAGTAACGTTCAAACCTGATCCAGAAATCTTTAAATCAGCCACATCATTCAATTTTGATACATTAAGCGAACGCCTACAAGAATCAGCCTTCCTTTTAAAAAATCTAAAAATCACTTTAACAGACTTACGTTCTGGTAAAGAAAGAGAAGAAATTTATCATTATGAAGACGGCATCAAAGAATTTGTGTCTTACGTCAACGAAGGCAAAGAAGTTTTACATGATGTTGCGACGTTTTCAGGAGAAGCCAATGGTATCGAAGTCGATATCGCTTTCCAATACAATGATCAATATTCTGAAAGTATCTTAAGCTTTGTCAATAACGTACGTACTAAAGACGGCGGTACACATGAAGTCGGATTTAAAACTGCGATGACACGTGTGTTTAATGATTATGCGCGTCGCATTGGTGAATTAAAAGCTAAAGATAAAAATTTAGATGGTAATGATATTCGTGAAGGCTTAACAGCGATTATTTCTGTCCGTATTCCTGAAGAGTTATTACAATTCGAAGGACAAACGAAGTCTAAACTAGGTACGGCGGAAGCAAGAAGTGCAGTAGATAGTGTAGTCGCAGAGAAACTACCTTTCTACTTAGAAGAAAAAGGACAATTATCTAAATCACTTGTCACGAAAGCAGTGAAAGCACAACAAGCCAGAGAAGCTGCACGTAAAGCACGTGAAGATGCACGTTCTGGTAAAAAGAACAAACGCAAAGATACTTTATTGTCTGGTAAGTTAACACCAGCACAAAGTAAAAATACAGAGAAGAAAGAACTGTATCTTGTAGAGGGTGACTCTGCAGGTGGTTCTGCTAAACTCGGTCGTGACCGCAAATATCAAGCTATTTTACCATTACGTGGTAAGGTTATTAATACTGAGAAAGCACGTTTAGAAGATATCTTCAAAAATGAAGAAATCAACACTATCATTCATACGATCGGTGCAGGTGTAGGAACTGAATTCAAATTAGAAGACAGCAACTATAATCGTGTCATTATTATGACCGATGCCGATACAGATGGTGCACATATTCAAGTTTTATTATTAACGTTCTTCTTTAAATACATGAAGCCGCTTGTACAAGCAGGCCGTGTCTTTATTGCCTTGCCGCCACTTTACAAATTAGAAAAAGGCAAAGGTAAAGCGAAGAAAGTAGAATATGCCTGGACAGATGATGAACTAGAAAATCTTCAAAAACAATTAGGCAAAGGTTTCAGCTTACAACGTTATAAAGGTTTAGGTGAGATGAACCCTGACCAATTGTGGGAAACTACAATGAATCCAGAAACGCGTACGTTAATTCGCGTTAATGTTGAAGATGAAGTTCGTTCATCAAAACGTGTGACGACGTTGATGGGTGATAAAGTTGCACCGCGTCGTGATTGGATTGAACGACATGTACAATTTGGTATGCAAGAAGATCAAAGTATTCTAGAAAATGATGAAATCGAAATTCTAGATCAAGAAGCATACGATGAGGAGGAAGTAAATTGAGCGAAATCATCCAAGACCTTTCGTTAGAAGATGTCATTGGCGACCGCTTCGGCCGCTACAGTAAATACATCATCCAAGAACGTGCCCTCCCAGATGTCAGAGACGGTTTAAAGCCGGTACAACGTCGTATATTATATGCGATGTACTCAAGCGGCAATACATTTGATAAAAACTTCCGTAAGAGTGCCAAAACAGTCGGTGATGTTATCGGACAATTCCACCCTCATGGCGACTCTTCTGTTTATGATGCGATGGTGCGTTTAAGTCAAGACTGGAAATTGCGTCATGTGTTAATTGAAATGCATGGTAATAACGGGAGTATCGATAATGACCCGCCAGCTGCGATGCGTTATACCGAAGCGAAACTCAGTCAACTTTCTGAAGAATTATTACGCGACATCAATAAAGAAACAGTTTCGTTTGTGCCGAACTATGATGATACTACAACAGAACCGATGGTATTGCCTGCGCGTTTCCCTAACTTATTAGTGAACGGTTCCACAGGGATTTCTGCAGGTTATGCGACAGATATTCCGCCGCACAACTTAGGTGAAGTCATTAATGGAACTTTGAAGTTCATTGATAATCCAGATATTACAGTGAATCAGTTAATGAAACACATAAAAGGGCCGGATTTCCCGACTGGCGGCATTATTCAAGGTGTCGACGGTATTAAAAAAGCATATGAAACAGGTAAAGGACGTATTGTTGTTCGCTCTATGGTGGAAACTGAAACGTTACGTAACGGCAGACAAGAATTAGTAGTGTCTGAAATTCCATATGAAGTGAATAAAAGTGCGTTAGTCAAAAAGATTGATGAATTGCGTGCAGATAAAAAAGTGGATGGTATTGTCGAAGTACGTGATGAAACAGACCGTACGGGATTACGTATTGCGATTGAATTGAAAAAAGATGTTAATAGTGAAGCGATTTTAAACTTCTTATACAAAAATACAGATTTACAAATCTCTTATAACTTCAACATGGTCGCAATCAGTGAAGGACGCCCTAAACAAATGGGCATCCGCCAAATTATCGATAGTTACTTGAATCACCAAATTGAAGTTGTGACGAAACGTACGCGCTATGACTTGTTCCATGCTGAAAAGCGTATGCATATTGTTGAAGGCTTAATGAAAGCTTTATCTGTGTTAGATGAAGTCATTGCGATTATCCGCGGATCTAAAAACAAACGTGATGCGAAAGATAATTTAGTCGCAGAGTTTGACTTCACTGAAGAACAAGCAGAAGCTATTGTGACATTGCAATTATATCGTTTAACAAACACTGATATTGTGGCGCTTGAAGCGGAACATAAAGAATTAGAAGAGCAAATCAAAGGCTTACGTCATATCTTAGATAACCACGATGCTTTATTAAACGTGATTAAAGATGAATTGAAAGAGATTCGTAAACGTTTTAAATCAGAACGTTTATCTCGTATTGAAGCAGAGATTTCTGAAATTAAAATCTCTAAAGAAGTGATTGTGCCGAGTGAGGAAACAATTTTAAGTTTATCTAAAGATGGTTACATCAAACGTACTTCAATCCGAAGCTTCAATGCGAATAAAGTAGAAGAAGTCGGATTAAAAGAGGGCGACAGCTTATTACGTTACGTAGAAACGAATACGCAACATATCGCTTTAGTCTTTACAGATAAAGGCCGTTATCTCTACTTACCAGTACACAAACTATCTGATATCAAGTGGAAAGACCTTGGTCAGCATATTTCACAACTTGTGCCGATAGAAAATGATGAACGTGTCATTGATGTCTTTACTGAACCAGATTTCAAACAAGAAGCGGATTATTTAATGTCCACGAAAAACGGTATGATCAAGAAAAGTGAGTTAGGTCTGTTTAAGACAACACGTTTCAATAAACCGCTGATTGCGATGAAATTAAAAGATGACGATGTAGTGATTAATGTGATGCGTATTGAAACACCGCAATTACTCTCAGTCATTACACATACAGGTATGTCATTAACTTATAGTTCTGATGAATTATCAAGTACTGGTTTACGTGCTGCAGGGGTGAAATCGATTAACCTTAAAGATGAAGACTATGTAGTGATGACACAAGTCGTACATCCTGATAATACGATTTTAATGGCAACACAAAGAGGTGCAGTTAAACGTATCGGCTATCAAGTGTTAACAGAAGCTAAACGTGCACAACGCGGTATTAAACTGTTGAAAGAACTAAAAAGCAAACCGCATCGTATCGTAGGTGCTGATGTGATTGAAAATCCAGCTGCGACGTATACATTGTATTCAAACAAGGATACTTTCACAGGTACTGTCGGAGATGTACATTTAACAGAACAATATACAAATGGCTCATTTGTGGTTGATGTAGATAGCTTCGGAGATGTTGAAGCATTATCTGTATCAGATATGAGTGAACCTGAAGCATAAATTTAATGAAGTAAAGCTGTTCAAAAAAGGGACGTATATCCCTTTTAATTTGAACAGCTTTTCTTTGTGAAGGATAAGGTTTTTCAAAAAAATATAGTCAGATAATTGCTAAGATGATAAAATATAGAGTAAATCAAATGAAATAACAAGTGGTAGCACATTCTTTTAGAATCCTGCCTCTTGGTATTTTTTTTATTTAAGTGGTGTATATTGAAGAAAGCAGTCGATATATTCCATTGTTATGTATCAGATATACATAAATATTTAACAGAATATGAGGTAATAAATGTGAAAGATTTTGATAGTTTAGTACCTGGTTGGTTTAAAGCATTTGTTGAAGTAGGGAATGACTTGATTTGGTCACAATACTTAATCGGTTTACTGCTGACTGCAGGACTTTTCTTTACAATCAGCTCCAGGTTTATACAGTTTACGTCATTTGGAGAAATGTTTAGAGCGTTAGTGGAAAAACCTGAAACATTAGATAGCGGTGAAAAAGGGATTTCACCTTTCCAAGCTTTCGCAATCAGTGCAGGGTCTCGTGTAGGTACGGGTAATATTGCCGGTGTTGCGACTGCGATTGTCTTAGGTGGTCCTGGTGCAGTCTTTTGGATGTGGGTCATCGCGTCTATCGGTGCTGCCAGTGCGTTTGTAGAATCCGTTTTAGCACAAGTTTATAAAGTACCTGATAAAGCAGGCGGTTTCCGTGGGGGACCAGCGTACTATATGACAAAAGGTTTGAATCAAAAATGGTTAGGTGTCTTATTTGCGGTATTAATTACGATTACATTCGCTTTTGTGTTTAATACAGTACAAGCCAATACCATTGCAGAATCATTGAAAACACAATATCATATCAGCCCAGTCGTAACAGGTATTGTCCTTGCAGTATTAACAGGAATTATCATTTTCGGTGGTGTAAGAAGTATCGCAACATTGTCTTCATATATCGTTCCGATTATGGCAATTATTTATATTGGTGTGGTATTAGTCATCTTAATCATGAACTATGACCAAATCATTCCAATGATTTTAACAATTTTCAAGAGTGCCTTTGGGATTGAACAAGCGACTGGCGGTGCAGTCGGTGCGGCAGTATTACAAGGGATTAAACGTGGTTTATTCTCAAACGAAGCCGGTATGGGTTCTGCGCCGAACGCGGCAGCAACAGCAGCTGTACCACACCCAGTAAAACAAGGTTTACTTCAGTCATTAGGTGTATTCTTCGATACAATCTTAGTATGTACTGCAACAGCAATCGTTATTTTATTATACGGCGGTTTACAATTTGGTGAAGGTGCACCACAAGGGGTTGCGGTAACACAATCAGCATTGAACGAACACTTAGGCAGTGCAGGCGGTATTTTCTTATCTGTCGCAATTACATTGTTCGCATTCTCATCTGTTATCGGTAACTACTATTATGGTCAATCTAACATTGAATTCTTATCTTACAATAAAACGGTGTTATTTATTTTCAGATGTTTAGTTGTATTATTAGTCTTCTTTGGTGCAGTCGTGAAAACAGAAACAGTATGGAGTACTGCGGATGTCTTCATGGGCTTAATGGCAATCGTCAATATTATTTCTATCATTGCCTTGTCTAACATTGCACTGGCTGTGATGAAAGATTACCATGACCAACGTAAAGCTGGTAAGAAACCGATCTTCAAACCAGAGAACTTGGAAATCAATTTATTTGGTATTGAATGTTGGGGCGATCCAGCTAAACAATTATCACGTAAAAAATAATAAATAGAGTATGAGTTGAATAAGAGATTCAACCATTTGCTTCCCTTATCACACACATCATGTGTTGTTGATAAGGGATTTTATTTTTTTAGAAGTATAAAAAATGACAAATTATTGTATTTCTAGAGAAGAAAAACATGAAATAATAAAAAATAGTCCAAGTATGTACAAGGATATGGTAAAATAATTTCTAATTCAGCGCTATCAATAGTGAAATGGGCTATAATGAATAGGATAGAGTATTGAGGAGAAAAGGTGATCTTCATGAGCAGCTACGTGATAGAGAAAGCATTAAATAATAACGTCATCATCTGTAAAGATGAAACACAACAGCACGAAGTCGTTCTTATCGGAAAAGGTATCGGTTTTAATAAGAAAAAAGGGATGCGCTTATCTGACAAAGCAATGATTGATAAAGTTTATAAATTAGAACATAAATCTGAACAAGAACATTATAAAGCATTAGTAGAGATGGCTGATGATGATGTTTTACAATCAATTATTGAAGCGATTGATATCATCACGAAAGCGGATCGCTCAGTTGATGATAATGATTTAGTCGTCGCGTTAACGGATCATATCTTGTTTGCGTATAAACGTATCAAACAACAGCAATTTATTAAAAATCCATTCTTAATTGAAACGAAACAGCTATACCCTGAATCATATCAAATTGCGGTTCAAGTGATAGAGCATTTAAACGGCTTGTTAGATATTGATTTTCCAGATGATGAAATCGGCTTTATCGCGTTACATATCGCAAGCAGTAAAGATGATTTAACTTTAAGCGAAGTAAGATTGACGAATGAGATTATCAATAAAAGTGTTCAAATTATGGAACATGATTTAGGTTATACAATTGATACAAGTTCGATTATCTATCAACGCTTTATCCGCCATATCCAATTCTTAATCAGACGCTTGCAAAAAGGTGAAACTATTCAAGTCAATGAAGATTTCGGAAACATGTTGAAAGCGCATTATCCCGTGTGCTATAATATAGCTGTTAAAATCATTAAAATGATGCAGCAGCATCTTGAAGTTCCTGTCTATGAAGCGGAACTCTCGTATCTGACGTTGCATATTTATCATTTTGCGAATAAAAATCAAAATCATAACGTGTAACTAATTCGATTAGGCATGAGTCATGAAAGTTGGTCGTACTTCCAGCTTTTATTACTCATGCCTTTTTTCTTTGCTGCTATGTCGCTAGGTGATGTTTACAACTTTATAAATTTAGGAGGAAACTTTTATGTGGAAAAAGTTTTTCGGTCAATTGCAACGTATTGGTAAAGCGTTAATGCTTCCTGTTGCGATCTTACCGGCAGCGGGTTTACTTTTAGCATTAGGGAACGCCTTTCAAGGCGATGCGCTTCAAAGTTTACTGCCTTTTATTAAAGTAGAAGGTGTTCAAAACGTTGCGAAAATGATGGAAGGTGCTGGTGGGATTATCTTTGATAACTTGGCCATTATCTTCGCATTAGGTGTCGCAATCGGGTTGGCTGGCGGAGATGGTGTTGCAGCTATCGCAGCATTCGTCGGTTTTATTGTATTAAACAAAACAATGGGAATGTTCTTAAATGTAACACCTGAAAAAGCAGCAGATGCTGCAAAAGGTTTTGCGACAGTATTAGGAATTCCGACACTGCAAACGGGTGTGTTTGGCGGTATCATTATCGGGGCTTTAGCGGCCTGGTGTTATAACAAGTTCTATAACATCTCGCTGCCAAGTTATTTAGGATTCTTCGCAGGGAAACGTTTCGTACCAATTATGATGGCGACGCTATCATTTATTTTAGCGTTTCCAATGGCGATTGTTTGGCCATTTATCCAAGGTGGCTTAAACGCATTCAGTGAAGGTTTATTAGCATCAAATACAGGATTAGCTGTATTCTTATTCGGTTTCATTAAACGTTTATTGATTCCGTTTGGTCTACACCATATTTTCCATGCACCGTTCTGGTTTGAATTCGGTTCATATAAAAACTTGGCGGGTCAAATCATTCATGGTGACCAACGTATCTTTATCGAACAAATTCGTGATAACGTACCTTTAACTGCAGGTAAATTCATGCAAGGTGAATTCCCAGTTATGATGTTCGGTTTACCAGCAGCAGCACTTGCGATTTATCAAACAGCGAAAAAAGAAAATAAAAAAGTGGTTGCTGGTTTAATGTTATCTGGTGCTTTGACATCATTCTTAACAGGTATCACTGAACCTTTAGAATTCTCATTCTTATTCGTAGCACCATTATTATTCTTCATTCATGCAGTGTTAGATGGTTTATCATTCTTAATTCTTTACTTATTAGATGTGCACTTAGGTTACACATTCTCTGGTGGATTTATCGACTTCTTCTTACTCGGTATCTTGCCGAATAAGACACAATGGTGGTTAGTTATTCCAGTTGGATTAATTTATGCGGTTATTTACTATGTTATCTTCCGCTTCGTCATCCAAAAAATGAACTACAAAACACCAGGTCGTGAAGACAAAGAGATGCAGACATCTACAGTTTCAACAAATGAATTACCATTCAAAGTGTTAGACGCGATGGGTGGCGAATCTAACATCAAACACTTAGATGCATGTATTACACGTCTACGTGTAGAAGTAAATGATAAAGCAAAAGTAGATGTACAAGGTTTGAAAGATTTAGGTGCTTCAGGTGTGCTTGAAGTCGGTAATAACATGCAAGCGATCTTTGGTCCGAAATCAGATCAAATCAAACATAATATGCAACAGATTATGGATGGTAAAATCACATCTCCTGAAGAAACTACAGTGATTGATGAAGGCGATGCAACAACGAAAGTAGCGCAAACAGGTGACGCAGTGATTTATGCACCGATTACAGGTGAATTAGTAGATATTACAGAAGTACCAGATAAAGTATTCTCTGAAAAAATGATGGGCGACGGTATCGCAATCAAACCAGATAATGGTGATGTTTATGCACCATTCGACGGTACTGTGAAAATGGTCTTCCCAACAAAACATGCGATTGGTATTGAATCAGAAGATGGCGTGGAATTATTGATTCACTTCGGTTTAGAAACTGTTAAACTTGAAGGTCAAGGTTTCGACATCTTAGTTAAAGAAAACGATAACTTCGTTTTAGGCCAACCTTTAATGAAAGTCGACTTAGATTATATTAAAGAACATGCTGAAAGTACGATTACACCAATCGTCGTTACAAATTTAAATGATCGCACATTAGAAGTGTTACAACATGGCCATGTTAACCATGGTGATAAAGCAGTCTTAATTAAATAGAAACAGCTACACAGAAACAACACCTTAGACACTTTAATCGATGCGTCATGCACATTGAGCACGAGCTATGAAACTCTAGGAGGTTTCTAGCTCGTGCTTTTTTTATACAAGGAGGTTATCTATGAAACAGTTATTCAAATTCTTTTTTGGACAATTACAACGTATTGGTAAAGCCTTAATGTTGCCAGTGGCGATTTTACCTGCAGCCGGGATCTTACTGGCGTTCGGTAATGCGATGCACAACGAACAAATCTTACACTACGCACCTTGGATGGAAAATCATTATATTCAGATGGTCAGTCAGATTATGGAAGTATCTGGTCAGGTCATCTTTGATAACTTGCCATTACTCTTTGCGATGGGAACAGCACTTGGTTTAGCAGGCGGTGATGGTGTTGCTGGTATTGCGGCACTAGTCGGTTATTTAATTATGAATGCGACCATGGGTAAAGTCGTAGGTATTACAATTGATGATATTTATTCTTATGCTGAAGGGGCTAAAACGTTAGGACAATCAGCAAAAGACCCGGCACATGCTTTGATATTAGGCATACCGACCTTACAAACAGGTGTATTCGGCGGGATTATTATCGGGGCTTTAGCAGCGATATGTTATAACCGCTTCTACAACATTCAACTTCCTCAATTTTTAGGATTCTTTGCTGGGAAGCGATTTGTACCGATTATTACATCATTAGTCGCAATCGTGACAGGGATTGTTTTAAGTTTTGTATGGCCACCTGTTCAAGATGGCTTAAATAACTTATCTAATTTCTTATTAGGTAAAAACTTAGCTTTAACGACATTTATTTTCGGGATTATTGAACGTTCACTTATTCCATTTGGTTTACATCATATCTTCTATGCACCATTTTGGTTTGAGTTCGGATATTATACAAATGAAGCGGGTAACTTAATTCGTGGTGACCAACGTATTTGGATGGCACAATACCAAGATGGTGTGCCATTTACGGCAGGGGCTTTTACCACAGGTAAATATCCATTTATGATGTTCGGTTTGCCAGCAGCAGCGTTCGCGATTTATTGTCAAGCGAAACCAGAACGTAAAAAAGTAGTCGCAGGTTTAATGTTATCAGCAGGGCTTACAGCCTTTTTAACAGGGATTACAGAACCATTAGAATTCTCATTCTTATTTGTAGCGCCGATTCTTTATGTTGCACATGTCATTTTAGCAGGTTCTTCATTCTTAATTATGCATTTATTAGGCGTTAAAATCGGTATGACCTTCTCAGGCGGTTTTATTGATTATATTTTATATGGCTTATTATCATGGGATCGTTCCAATGCGTTATTAGTGATTCCAGTCGGTATTTGTTATGCAGTTGTGTACTACTTCTTATTCACATTCTTAATTAAGAAAATGAACTTGAAAACACCAGGTCGTGAAGATCAAGAAGTGACACAAACGAACGTGTCAGTGAGTGAATTACCATTTAAAGTATTAGATGCGATGGGTGGTAAAAACAACATTAAACATTTAGATGCATGTATTACACGCTTACGTGTAGAAGTGAATGATAAGTCTCAAGTAGATGTTCAAGAATTAAAAGATTTAGGAGCATCAGGTGTCCTTGAAGTCGGCAATAATATGCAGGCGATTTTCGGACCGAAGTCAGATCAAATCAAACATGATATGCAACAGATTATGGATGGCAAGATTACGTCTCCAGTAGAAACGACAGTAACAGAAGATGGTGATGCAGAAACAGCAGAAGTTGTAGCTGAGGGCGGTGCAGTAATTTATGCGCCGATTACAGGTAAAGTCGTTTCGCTTTCAGAGGTGCCTGACCAAGTCTTCTCTGGCAAAATGATGGGAGACGGTTTTGCGATTCAACCATCTAAAGGTGAAGTCTACGCACCATTTGATGGTACAGTGAAGATGATCTTCCCAACCAAACATGCACTGGGTTTAGAATCTAAAGACGGCGTAGAATTATTAATTCATTTCGGCTTAGAAACCGTTAAATTGGAAGGCCAAGGCTTTGATATTTTAGTTGAAGCAGGGGATAAAATTGTACTGGGCCAACCGTTGATGAAAGTAGATTTAGATTATATTGAGAAACATGCGGATAGTACTATCACACCGATTATCGTCACAAATCAAGAACAACCAGAAATAGAGTTGGTTCATGAAGGTGAAGTGACACATGGGGATAAAATCGCTATAGTCAAACCATAGTAAAACAAACACAAACTGGTGTCTAAATTCTTTTAGGCATCAGTTTTTATTTTTAGGGTTAGGGGTAAAGAGTAGCGTTGAAGGGAATGATAAATAAAAAGTTTCTTTTTTTACAAAATAGCGATAAAATATGATTAATCAATAGCAAGGAATGGTGAAGTACATGGAAAATAATGATAAACCGAAGCGTTTTTCGCTGAGTGAAACACGGTTTATGAGATTTATCGGAGGTAAGAACTTGATGTTCGGTCTTCTGATGTTGATTATGATTGGATTAACAATATTTATATTTGATAAAGTATCGTACATATTCCACCCGTTTGTGATCATATTCAATACGATTGCAGCGCCGGTTATTTTAGGTTTGATCTTATTCTACTTGTTAAATCCAGTTATTCAATTTATGGAACGTTATAATATCCCAAGACTATGGGGGATTATTATTCTGTTTTGTTTCGCTGCAGCGGTGATTGCGTTAGTGGTTAATTTACTAATTCCAGTCATCAGCGATCAAATCAAAACGTTCGCGCATAACTTCCCACGTTATGTAGATAAATTTAATGAAATGGTTGATCAAGTAACCAGCTGGTCGCATTTTGCGGGTATGTCTGATTTCTATACGCAAATTCAAGATCAGCTTGATAAAATAGCGAAGAAAGTACCGACAATGGTTTCAGATTTCTTTGATGGTTTCGGAACGAAGATTATGTCAATCGCTGAAGCGGTTGTGAATATTGGTGTGGTTATCGTCACAACACCATTCGTACTCTTCTTCTTCTTAAAAGATGGTCATCGCTTCAAAGCAGGTTTAACAAAAGTGATGCCACCGAAATATCGTCAAGATGTGCATGAAGTAATTGAAAGCATGAGCTTACAAGTAGGTTCATATATCCAAGGTCAAATCATTGTATCATTTTGTATCGGTATCTTACTCTTTATCGGTTATTCGATTATCGGTTTAGATTACAGCTTAGTTTTAGCGAGTATTGCGGCAGTCACTAGTGTGGTTCCTTATTTAGGACCAACCATCGCAATTTCTCCAGCTATTATTATGGCATTGATTACATCACCGATTATGTTAGTAAAATTAATTGTTGTGTGGACAGCAGTTCAATTTATTGAAGGTCACTTTATTTCACCTAACATCATGGGTAAAACATTAAAGATTCATCCTTTGACAATTATCTTTGTATTATTATGTGCAGGTAATTTACTTGGTATTGTGGGTGTCATTCTCGCAATTCCTGGTTATGCGGTCATTAAAGTGTTAGTCACACACTTATTCGGTATGTATAAACGTCGTTATAACCGTTATTATGGTCAAGATTCAGGACCTTATGAAGTTGCTGATGATGAGTGGGCAGATAATCCGAATAATCAATTGAAGTAAAGTAACGTATAAGGCATGACACTTTTGTTAGGTGTCATGTCTTATTTTTTTGGTGCTTTGACATATAGTTATGTGGTAACATTTTGGTATATTATAAATCATTTCATGAATTGCTTGAAATGGTGTGAGGAATTGAGGGAAACAATGTCAAAACAATTAAAAGGTCGATTAATCACCGGTGCGAAAATTGTGTTTGCGACTGTTCTTTTTATCTTAGTTGTGACGACTTTATACAAAGAACTCTCAACCATGAACTTTAAAAAATTATTTGTACTGTTTGAAAAATTGAATCGTGTTGAATTAACGAGTCTGTTAGTTGCTGGTGGCTTATCTATATTATTATTAAGCCTGTATGATGTGACGATGGTACGGACTTTAAAATTGAAAATGTCTTTATTTAAAGTATTGCGTGTCAGCTATATTATCAATGCGTTGAATTCTATTATCGGATTTGGAGGCTTTATAGGTGCGGGTGCACGTCTATCAGTCTATAAACCTTACGTGAAAGATACGAAAACGTTATTGCATTATATTTCATTGGTTTTATTATCGATGTTGACTGGTTTAAGCATGCTGTCGATTCTAGTCGTGACCCATGTCTTTAATGCGAAACATTTACTGAATGATTATCCAGTAGTACATGTTTTACTCTATGTGGTCGCATGTTTCTTGCCTGTATTTATCTTTATCACAATTAAAAAACCAGTAGAACCGTCTCGTCGTTTTACAGGTGTCTATTTAACACTAGTGTCAGGTGTGGAATGGTTAGCCGCAAGTTTTGTACTCTATTTTGCATTACGAATTGTCAACTTAGATGTGTCATTCACATCATTTGTCGGTATCTTTATTATTGCGGCGATTGCCGGGTTAATCAGTTTTATTCCTGGTGGTTTCGGGGCATTTGATGTCGTGATTTTAGTCGGCTTGAAGCACTTGAATTTACCAGAAGAAAAAATTGTCTTAGCGTTGATGTTATATCGTTTTGCGTATTATATCATTCCAGTGATTATTGCGTTAATCTTATCAATGTTTGAATTTGGTACTTCAGCTAAACGTTATATTGAACAATCGAAGTACTATACACCAGCAAAAGAAGTGACTTCATTTTTATTTTCATATCAAAAATCTATCACTTCTAAAATTCCATCGCTTTCTTTAGCGGTACTGGTTATGTTTACGAGTTTAGTCTTTATCTTAAATAACGTCAGTATTATTTATGAAGGCTTATATGATCCGAATCATATGTTTTATTATATTGTGGTGACGATTCATACGAGTGCTTGTTTAATTCTGATGTTGAACGTTCGCGGTATCTTTAAACAAAGCCGCAGAGCCATATTATTTGCGATGGTTTCTATCGTGTTGATCTTTGTGATTACAGTGTATACGAATACCTCATTTTTATTAATTACGTGGTTGCTTGTGGTATTTGGTTTATTGATTTATGCCTTTATGAAAGCACAAGTCTTAAAACGTCCGATTCGTTTACGCCATATAGTTTCAATGCTGATTATTAGTATTGTTATGTTGACACTGAATCACTATATGATTGTCTTTGTATTAGATGCGGTAGATGCTTACCGTATTGAAGTAGATAACTCAATGTTACGTTATTACTTATGGTTGACCATTCTTGTCGTTATTATTATCGTGACGTTTATTGTCTGGTTATTTGAAAATGCATATCGTAAAGATTATCCAGCCAATGATATCGAACAGTGTGAAGCGATTATCGAAAAATTCGGCGGCAACTATTTAAGCCATTTGCTTCATAGTGGAGATAAAACTGTGTATATGGATGAATCGAAAGAAGCGTTTGTGATGTATCGCTTTAAACTTAATTGTATTGTGGTATTAGGTGATCCGATTGGTAATCCTAAACGATTTAATGATTTGTTTGAATCGTTGTACCATTATGCTAGAGATTTGGGTTATGAAGTGATTTTCTATCAAGCGACAAATCGTCATATGCCGCTATATCATGATTTTGGTAACCAGTTCTTTAAATTGGGTGAAGAAGCGGTCATTGATTTAGCGACATTTACAACTTCTGGTAAAAAACGCAGAGGATTCAGAGCAACGTTAAATAAACTAGAAGACCAAAATGTTCACTTTGAGATTATAGAACCGCCATATACAGATGAATTCCTTAAGGAGTTGGAAGATATTAGTGATCAATGGTTAGACGGCAAAAATGAAATGCATTTCTCAGTCGGCCGTTTCACACATGACTATTTATCAAAAGCACCGATTGGAATTCTAAAAGAAGAAAATGGCCGTGTCATCGCATTCTGCAGTTTAATGCCGACGTATTACAATGATTCCATTTCAGTAGATTTAATTCGTTGGTTGCCAGATGTAGATTTACCGTTGATGGATGCGCTCTATCTGCATATGTTGTTATGGAGCCAAGAAAAAGGCTACAAAGCATTTAACATGGGTATGGCGACCTTATCCAATGTCGGTCAAAATGAATACTCATATTGGAATGAACGTGTCGCAGGTAAAATCTTTGATAACTTTAATACGTTATATCGCTTCAGCGGTTTAAGACGTTATAAAGACAAATTCAAACCAGAGTGGGAACCACGATATTTAGTTTACTCAAGACACAGTTCCTTATGGCAAAGTATGATTAAAGTGTTGTTAGTGATTCGCTCTAAACACTAGTTGAACGGTTTCATACTGCAAGGTGCATATAAAGATCGAGGCCGAAAAAGGTCTCGGTCTTTTTTTAATGGTTTACGATTAAACGTATGTAAACTTTGTTATCCAAATATTTTATTTTAATCCAAAATTCAGAAAACTAAGAAAAGTCTATTGACATTGTCTGAATTTCAGTCTATACTCTGAATAAATTAATAAAAAAACTTATCAAGAATGGTGGAGGGACTGGCCCTACGATACCAGGCAACCTATTTAAGTTAGGTGCTAATTCCAGCAGGTGAAGACCTGAAAGATAAGCCCGTAGCGAGTCTATCTTTTTCAGGTAGGCTCGTTTTTTACATTTAAGGAGGAAATGAACATGACAAATGATTTTAAATTCGAAACGTTACAATTACACGCAGGACAAGAGGTAGATGAAGCATCGCATTCGAGAGCGGTACCGATTTATCAAACAACATCTTTCACATTTGATGATACACAACATGCGGCGAACTTATTCGGCTTAAAAGAATTAGGTAATATTTACTCACGTTTAACAAACCCGACAGTAGCAGTGTTTGAAACACGTGTAGCAGAACTTGAAGGCGGTGTCGCTGGGGTTGCGGTAGCTTCAGGTATGGCTGCAATCACATATGCGATTCAAACTGTTGCAGATGCAGGTGATCACATTGTCGCAAGCTCTACGTTATACGGTGGTACACATACATTATTTGCACATACGTTACCTAAATTCGGTATTGATGTTTCAATCGTAGACAGCAAAAACTTTGATGAAGTTAAAAATGCGATTAAAGAGAATACAAAAGCACTTTATATCGAAACAATCGGTAACCCTGAAGGTAATGTTGAAGATATCGAAAAGTTAGCAGAAATTGCACATGAAGCGGGTATTCCATTAATTGTTGATAATACATTTGCTTCTCCATACTTAATCCAACCAATCAAATACGGTGCGAACATTGTGGTACATTCAGCGACTAAATTTATTGGTGGTCATGGTACTTCAATGGGTGGTGTTGTCGTTGATGGCGGTAACTTCGATTGGACACAAAACGATAAATTCCCAAGCTTAACAGAACCTGATCCATCTTATCATGATTTAGTGTTCACTGAAGCGTTCGGACCAGCTGCTTTAGCATTCAAAGTCAGAACAACATTATTACGTGATACAGGTGCAGCACTTTCTCCATTTAATGCTTTCTTATTACTACAAGGTTTAGAAACATTATCATTACGTGTTGAACGTCATGTTGAAAACGCAGAAAAAGTTGCGAAATTCTTAGAAAACCATGACAAAGTTGAATGGGTTAAATATGCAGGCTTACCATCAAGCGAATACTATGATTTAAAAGAAAAATATTTACCTAAAGGTGCAAGCTCTATTTTCACTTTCGGTGTCAAAGGCGGTTATGACGCAGGCATTAAATTTATCGAATCTTTAGAACTCTTCTCTTTACTTGCGAACGTCGGCGATGCGAAATCATTAGTGATTCATCCGGCTTCTACAACACACGCACAATTAAATGAAGAAGATCAATTGAAAGCAGGTATTACACCTGAAACAATCCGTGTGTCTATCGGTCTTGAACATATTGATGATATTATCGCTGACTTAGAAAAAGGATTAGACGCGATTTAAGATGTTGTTTATTGATAGCGTTCCGATTCTGCCTGTACTAAAAACAGAGCAAATCGAATTTAAAGAGAAGCGTATACCTGAAGGTTTGAATTTATTGATTGTTAATTTGATGCCGGTGAAACAAGATGCTGAAAGACAGTTGCTGAGACTGCTTGGTTTGACGAGCCACGCAATTAATGTTGACTTCATCTATCCGGTTACTCACAAATCGCAGTCTGCTTCTTATAATCATGCAGAACAGTATTATAAAACGTTTGAAGCTGTCAAACATCGCCATTACGATGGCATGATTATGACAGGGGCTCCTGTAGAACATCTTGATTTCTCTGAAGTCTATTACATCGAGGAATTAAGAAAGATTTTTGATTGGTCGAATACACATGTGAAACAACGTTTGTTTATTTGCTGGGGTGCGCAATTTGCTTTGAATTATCGCTACGGTATTCATAAGCGAATGTTTAAAAAGAAACTCACTGGAATTTATCGCTATCATATTTTACAAGCACATCCTGCGTTATCTGAAATACCAGAATACATTATTCCGCAATCTAGAGGTTCTTATATGGATCCAGGAGAAGTCATGGAAGAAGAAGACTTAAATGTGATTACATATAGTCCGTATACGGGTATAGACTTTATCTCTAATCGCAATCAAACAGATTTATTTATCGGCGGTCATTTTGAATATGAGAATGATACGTTGTTAAATGAATTTAAACGTGATAGTGATAAGTCTAAAGAAACCGCAGTTAAACCTAAAAACTACTTCAGAGGAGATTCTCTAGACTTGTTGCCAGCCCATTGGATTTCTTATGCGCAACAATTATTCCAAAACTGGACGGATATGATGTATGCATCGCGTTGGTTAAATGCAGACCAAACAGCAGAATCAATTCTAAAACAAAATAAGGCATAGAAAAAATGCGCAAGTCTGTCATCAATCATTATGATGAGCTTGCGCATTTTTATATGATAATCAGCTTATGAGTCTTTACGTTGTTGTTTGATGGCTTCACGTTGTGCTTGTTCTTCTTGATAACGTTCTGGATTCTTTTTATAGAAGTCTTGATGATATGTTTCTGCTTCATAGAATGTCGCAACAGGTAAAACCTTCGTCGCAACAGCTTTATCTTTGTTGATAGTTGATTTTAATGACTCGATATATTGTTCAGCGGTTTCTTGTTGGTCTTCATTAGTATAGAATATAGCTGTACGGTACTGTGAGCCTCGATCTTGATATTGACCTTCAGCGTCGGTAGGATCGATGACTGAAAAGAAAATCTCAAGTAATTTATTGTATGAAATTAAGGCAACGTCGTACTCTATTTTAACGGTTTCTAAATGACCGGTTTGACCTGTTTTAACTTGTTCATACGTGGGATGATCAACAGTGCCTCCCATGTAGCCGGATGTAACTTTTTCAACACCATCAAAGGTATCGAAAGGTTTAGTCATGCACCAAAAGCATCCCCCGGCAAAATAAGCTGTATTGATATTCATTCAATCTATCCTTTCTTTTTATGGGACCTTAGTACCATTTGCTTAGAAAATACTTGATTTTTAAAAGAAAATTATATAACTTTAGTATGTATTAATTATATTACATAGGCTGTTAATTTTGAAGTATAAGGTTGGTTAAAATGACAAATGAAACGAATAATGACAATTATAAACGAAGCGGTGGCGAACAACCGCTTCCGAAACGCACCAAGAAACGCATGCGCAAACTTCCGTTTGTGATTTTAGGTATCTTAATTGTATTTATTATTATGGTTGTATATGCGGTGTCTGGGTATAGAAGCGGTATTAATTATGCGAAAAAACATAATTCAAATATGAAAGTAGAGAAGTTTAACGGTCCTGTTAAAAACGACGGTAAGATTTCTATTTTACTCTTAGGGGCAGACAAATCAGATGGCGGTAAATCTAGAACAGACTCTATCATGGTAGCACAATATGACTATATTCATAAAAAAATGAAAGTGGTCTCTGTGATGCGTGATACATACGCAAAAATTCCAGGATATAGAGACTATAAAATTAATGCAGCCTATTCATTAGGCGGTGCTGAGCTTTTAAGAAAAGCTTTGGTTGAAAACTATGGTATTAACCCTGAATACTATGCGGTCGTGGATTTCGAAGGTTTCGAGAAAATGGTCGATGAGTTAGCTCCTGATGGTGTTCCGATTGATGTAGAGAAAGATATGTCAGAATTAATTGGTGTCTCACTGAAAAAAGGGCATCATAATTTAAATGGTAAAGAGTTATTAGGTTATGCACGTTTTCGTCATGACCCTGAAGGTGACTTTGGTCGTGTCAGACGACAACAACAAGTGATTCAAGCGTTAAAACAAGAAATGACAAAACCAGGTGCGATTTTTAAATTACCTAAAGTCGCAGGTATTTTACGTGGTTATTTGAATACAGATATTCCAGACTCTGCGTTAATTCAAACGGGTATGAACTTCGGTATCCGCGGTGATAAAGACGTGAAGACATTAACGGTTCCGATGAAAGGGACTTATCAAGATATTCAAACACCTGAAAGCGGCAGTGCGTTAGAAGTAGATAAGCCTGCGAATAAAAAGGCAATTGAAGAATTTTTAAATGACAACAGCAATGATAACAGCAACAAGAAAAAAGAAGGACAAAATTAACAGTGCAGTACTTTGGTTCATATTGATGGAATATATGGATTGAGTAGAAAGCAGTCGGCATATAGATGTCGGCTGTTTTTTACGTTTAAAGCGGTGTGAGTGGTCTGTATGTGTATGTAAAGTGGATAGAGATGTGAAACGAAGGAAGTTAAGGTGAAGGAGAGGTAAGTAGTAAAGAGGATAGAAATAGATGAGAGGTAAAGGTGAAAGAGGAGATAGAGAGGTAAAATAAGAAAGGTGAGAAGCGGTTAGTGTTAATGATTAACTGCTTCTCACCTTTTTTTATTATTGGTCTGATTTTCTAACGCCGCCGACACCGTAATGTGTTGGTTTCATTTCTTCTAGTACTACACTGATAGCGTTGCGATCAGCATTTGTAGTTTTTTCTACAGCATCTGTTACTTCTTTCACTAATGCTTTTAATTGTTCGTCTGTACGACCTTCGATTAATTTAATGTTTACTAATGGCATGAGAACGCCTCCCTTGTTTGATGTAAGTTTATTATACCACTAATGTATCGAAGAGATTAGGAATATAATAATTTTTAAAATAGAACATTTGTTCTCTTTAGTATTGAATAAGAACAAGTGTTCGTATATACTAAAAGTATCAGAAGCGGGGGTGTTACAATGTATGATTACCATTTATTAGAGGATAGAGATATTTTATGTATTGACCAAAAAAGCTTCTTTGCGAGTGTATCGTGTATCTCAAAAGGTTTAGATCCTTTAAAGACAAAGCTTGCGGTGGTCGCTGATACAAAACGACAAGGTTCTGTTGTATTAGCAGCAACACCACCATTAAAAGCCATCGGTATAACCACAGGTTCAAGATTGTTTGAAATTCCGCACCGCAATGATATTTATATTATTAATCCCAGTATGCGTAAATATCTGGACGTTTCGATTATGATTTCTAAAATTGCTTTGCAGTATGTACCACCTGAAGATTTGCATCAGTATAGTATTGATGAATTTTTTATGGATGTGACAGACAGTTATCATCGCTTCAGTAGTACCGTCCATTCATTTTGTATCAAATTGATGAAAGAAATTTATGAACAGACACAGATATACTGTACAATCGGTATCGGTTCAAATATGTTGCTGAGTAAACTTGCGATGGATATTGAAGCAAAACATAATGATAATCGCATTGCGGAATGGCGCTATCAAAATGTGCCAGAGAAGTTATGGAATATCCAACCGTTGCATAAGTTTTGGGGGATCAATACACGTACCGAAAAGAAATTGAATAAGCGTGGGATATTTACGATTGGTGATTTAGCACATTATCCTTATCAATACTTAAAACGAGATTTCGGAATTAAAGGGATTGATTTACATCTGCATGCACATGGGATTGATCAAAGTAAAATACGGGAGAAACATAAAATTACCAATCCATCGATTTGTAAGAGTCAGATATTAATGCACGACTATACGTATGAAGATGCGAAAGTCGTCATGCAAGAGTTAATTGAAGATGTAGCAATGCGCGTTAGATTACGTAAAATGCGTGCACGTACTATTCATTTTTCTTTTGGTTATAAAGATGGTGGAGGCGTGCATAAACAGTTCACATTAGACGAACCGACAAATTTGGAAAAAGAGATTTGGAAAGGCGTAGAAAAGTGGGCAAATCAATTATGCGAAAAAGAGCTGCTTTATCGCACGCTCAGTGTTTCATTAACACAATTTGTGCCTGAAGGTATCCAACAATTAAATCTGTTTGTAGATGAGTATGAAAGAAAACGAAGTGAAGCTTTAGCGAAAGCAATTGATCAACTACAAGAAAAATATGGTAAAGGTATTGTTTCAAAAGCCATCTCTTATACAGATGCTGGTACGAAATACGGACGCTTAGGTCTTATGGCAGGCCATAAAATGTAAAGAAAGCTCCCTATAAAGCTTGATGTATGCTTTGAAGGGAGCTTTTAATGATTTATAGACTGTAAGTATCGAATTCATTTAAGGCTTTAATGCCAAGTTCACGATCTTCAGGCGTTTTAAAACTGATGCGTAATGCACCATAGATATCTTCTCTGACTTCCACAATATTAATGTTACTTATAGAAATATTATGTAAACTTAGTATAGATGTTACTTTGCTGATCATACCAGGTTCGTCAGGGATGTCGACGTATAATTCGTAAGAACTAGACACAGCACCTGGTTTTTTCGCTGGTAACTGATTACGGTACTCACGTGCTTGCTCGAAAAATTGATAAATACCTTCGTTATCGTCATTTTTGATTTGTGAAGCGAGTAGGGCGAGTTGTGTTTGCCATTCTTCGATACCAGATAAGATATATGCTTTATTCTCATGCATAATATCGCTCCACATTTCAGGACTGCTGCTGGCAATACGTGTGATATCTCGGAAACCACCAGCTGCTAACTGTTTAATTAACGGGGAATCTTGATCATGATTTAAACTTAAATTGACTAAAGATGCTGCAGCGATATGAGGAATATGACTGACAATACTCGTCACAAAATCATGTTCTTCAGGTGATGTAGCAATGACTTTTGCGCGTGTGGCTTGGAGTAACTGTTTAATTTCTTCTGAAGCTGCATCGTTGTCTTTTTCTGAATGCACCAGCATGTAGTAAGCATTTTCGAATAAATTCTTTTTAGCGTTTAAGATGCCTGATTTGTGGCTGCCGGCCATTGGATGTCCTCCAATCAAGTGAATGTTCTCTGCTAGTAATTGTTTTTCAAAGGCTTGAATTGTCCCTTTAGTGCTTCCAGTATCTGTAATGATCAACCCAGGTTTTGTAGACAAATTTGTAAGAGTCTTTAGATATTGAACGGTTTGTTGGACAGGTGTTGCATAAATGATAATGTCTGCTTTTGCTACTGCTGCTTCATAATCTAATACTTTTTCATCAATAATCCCAATAGATAGGGCTTTATCAAGTTGACTTGGATTAGAATCATAGGCGATGATATTGACATCATCATGAAAGTACTTGAAATTGGTAGCTAAACTGCCTCCGATTAAACCTAAACCAACAAATAAAATATTTTTAGTCAAAAGACTCACCTCTGTCTAAATTTTCAGAATAGCGATATTATAGTGTATATTTTCAAATGGTGCAAGGTCTTTCACTTATCTATTTCAATTTCTATTTGGAAAATTAATCGGTACAATAAGAGGAAGGAGGGGTCTTTTATGTCAAAAAATATTTTTGAAACTATTAAAACATTAACCGAAATTCCAAGCCCATCAGGTGATGCTTATCAAGCTATAGAGTATGTGCAATCTTTTGCGGAGGATTTAGGGTATCCGACTTATGTGACAAATAAAGGTGCATTGATGATTACAGTTAAAGGTGAAAATGATGTAGATCATCGTTGTATTACTGCACATGTAGATACTTTAGGCGCAATGGTCAAAGAAATTAAAGAAGATGGTCGCTTAGGTATTGAGTTAATTGGCGGTTATGCGTTCAACGCAATTGAAGGTGAATACTGTACGATTCATACAGATTCAGGTAAAAACTATACAGGCACGATTTGTTTACATGAAACTTCAGTTCATGTTTATAAAAACAACCATAATATTCCACGAGATAAAGAACATATGGAAATCAGAATTGATGCGGTAACACATAATGAAGAAGATACACGCCAATTAGGTATTGAAGTAGGGGACTTTGTAAGTTTAGATCCTAGAACAATCATTACAGAGAATGACTTTATTAAATCTCGTCATTTAGATGACAAGGCAAGTGTTGCGATGATTATGGATTTCTTAGAAGACTATAGCAACAATGATAAAACATTGCCTTATACGACACACTTCTTTATTTCAAATAATGAAGAAATTGGTTATGGTGCGAATGCGTCAATTCCAGGTAAAGTGAATGAATATATCGCATTTGATATGGGTGCGTTAGGTGATGGTCAAACGTCAGACGAATATACAGTGTCGATTTGTGCTAAAGATGCATCAGGACCATATCATAAAAAATTACGCCAACATCTTACACAATTGGCGAAAGAAAATAATATTCCATACAAAGTTGATACTTATCCTTACTATACATCAGATGCTTCAGCTGCGTTACGCGCAGGAGCAGATATAAAACACGGTTTATTTGGTGCGGGTATCGAATCTTCACATGCGTTAGAGCGTACGCATCTTGATTCAATCAAAGCGACACAACGTTTACTTGAAGTCTATCTTTATTCAGAAATGGTTGAAGATTAATTCGAAATAGTTAGAATTTTTGAATTTATGTGTTGACAACCCAAAAAAGAGCGTGTATTATTCAAAGTACATTGCAAACGACGTTAGAAGTAAACGTAGCTTATATGATTTGTAGCACACAGAAAACTGATGGTTGATGTAAATCAGTACGACATATAATGTGAATTGGGCTTTTAATGTGCAAGATCAACAATTTAAATAATGAATAAGAACATGAAAATGTTGAACTAAGGTGGCACCACGGTAACGCGTCCTTATCGGAAGAGCGTTATTGTGGTGTTTTTATATTGAGTTAAAAAGAAAAAGAGAAATACAGTGAAGAGATAAAATGAAGTAGTTAAGCAGTTAGAGTAAATTCAGAAAGTTAGTGGTTGATGCAAACTAACCTCGCTGCCTAATGAATTGGGTTTTGTTGGAAGCTGACAATTCAATCAAGTATGAGTGGGTCATCAAACTGATGGCTAATAAAGGTGGTACCGCGCCAAAAGCGTCCTTGTTACAACAAACAAGGACGCTTTTTATTATGGGAGGAGAATTAACATAATGGATGTAGTATACAAGAGATTAAATGCTGATATTACCCCTGAAGCATTAGCACAATTAGCAGAGCGAAAAATTATTTTAGAAAGTGCAAGTCAAAATAAAACTAAAGGTCGTTATTCAGTCGTTGCCTTTGATATATACGGTGAGGTGATATTGACTGAAGATGAACTTACAATAAAAACACCAGAACAAACAATCACAGAAACGAAACAACCTTATCAAAGACTTAAAGATTATGTTCAAAGCTATTACGCAGAGATTGAAGAGGACTTATTAAAAGATCTACCATTTATTTCAGGATTTATCGGCTCATGTAGTTTTGATTTAGTCAGACATGAATTTCCAGTACTAAAGAAAAGACAAGTAGCTGACAAACCAAATCAAACTGATGTTCATTTATACATGATTGAAAATGTATATGTATTTGATCATTATAAAGAATACTTGTATGTGATATCTACAAACTTATTCTCGAATGAGCCGCCTGAAGCGATTGAAAAAAGAGTAAACCAACAAATAGATGCTTTACAAAATGTTAAATTGTATCAGCCGGATACTTCTTTTGTGCCAAGTCAAAAAGATATTATTCCGAATATTCAGGATAATCAATTTATTCGAAATATTTCAAAATTTAAACAGTTAATTACTGAAGGAGATATGTTCCAAGTTGTCCCTTCAAGAATTTATCGTTATAAACATGAGTTCGGCGATAAATTACATGACTTATCTTATCAACTGTATCGTAAGTTGAAACGTCAAAATCCAAGTCCATATATGTATTACTTAAATATCGATGAACCGATTATCGTCGGAAGTTCACCTGAAAGTTTCGTCAAAGTTAAAGGTAATGAAGTTGTTACTAATCCAATTGCCGGAACAATCAAAAGGGGACAAACACCTGAAGAAGACGAAGCTAATGCACAGCAATTGTTAAGTGATGAAAAAGAGTTAAGTGAACATCGTATGTTAGTAGATTTAGGAAGAAATGATATTCATCGTGTCAGTAAGACAGGCACATCTAAAATTGAACGTTTAATGGAAATTGAAAAATATGAACACGTGATGCATATCGTTAGTGTCGTAACTGGGCAGCTAAATGAAAAAATGTCACCTATGGACATTATCGCAAGCTTATTACCAACAGGCACGGTATCGGGTGCACCAAAACTCAGAGCAATTGAACGTATCTATGAAGCACATCCGTATAAACGTGGCGTTTACAGCGGTGGTGTCGGTTATATCAACTGCAATCACGATTTAGATTTCGCTTTAGCGATTCGTACGATGTTAATTGATGAGACGTATGTAGATGTAGAGGCAGGATGTGGTGTTGTATATGATTCAATACCTGAAAAAGAATTAGAAGAAACGAAACTTAAAGCGAAAAGCTTATTGGAGGTTACACCATGATATTAATCGTAGATAATTATGACTCATTTACTTATAACTTAGTGAATATCGTAGCAGCTTACACAGATGTCGTGGTGAAATACCCTGATGATCCGACAATCTTTGACTTACAGCCAGATGCGGTGATTATTTCACCGGGACCTGGTCATCCTGAAGATACAGACGACTTAAATCGTATTATTAAACATTTTGAAGACTTGCCGATTTTAGGTATTTGCTTAGGTGCACAGGCTTTGACATGTTACTACAAAGGACATGTTATCCAAGGTGCCAGTGTCTTACATGGCAAGATTGATACGATGCACCAATTAAAACCGACAGTCTTATACGAAGGGTTGCCTGAAGCATTTAAAATCATGCGTTACCATTCGCTCATCAGCGATTCAGAAACATTCCCAGAATCATTAGTTATTACAGGAGAAACAACGGATTGTATTCAATCTTTCGAACATCAAGATAAACCACATTATGGTATCCAGTATCATCCAGAATCTTTTGCGACTGAACATGGTACTGAGATTATTCATAACTTTATTAAACTCGTTGAGAAAGGGGCTAGCAGCCATGACACTTATTCAAAAAATCCAAACACAACCGAACTTAACGCAACAAGACATTAATACATTTATCCAAACGTTAATAAACCCGGATATTGATAATGAAACAAAAGCAGAATTGTTACGTGATTATACTGCTCGCCCATTAAATCAAACAGAAGTCACTTATTTAGTAGCAGCAATGATTCAAACGATGTATCCTGTACAACCGGTTTATCCTGGTGCTATGTGTGTATGTGGTACAGGTGGCGATAAATCAAATAGCTTCAATATTTCAACAACCGCTTCTTTCATCGTCGCTGCAGCAGGTGTCAACGTACTAAAACACGGCAACCGCAGTATCACATCCGCTTCAGGAAGCAGTGACTTACTCAATAAAATGGGAATCGCTAGTTCGCAAGTCGCTGATGTTGAAACAAGAATGCAAGAAACAGGTTTAGCCTTTTTAAATGCGACAGACACGTATCCGGTCATGAAATATATCCAACCGATTCGCAAAATGTTAGAAGGTTCAACCATCTTTAACATCTTAGGACCTATGATTCATCCATTCAAATTAGAGTATCAAGTCGTAGGGGTTTACAATCCAGAGTTTGTGAAACCAATGGCTGAAACACTCTATGACTTAGGTCGAAAACGTGCCATCGTGTTACACGGCGCAAACGGAATGGACGAAGCGACATTGTCTGGAGAAAACATTATTTATGAAGTGAACCAAGAAACAGGTATTACGTCTTATCATTTAAATGCTGAAGATGTGGGCTTAACACCAGCAAGTAATGAAACATTAAAAGGCGGCACACCTGCAGAAAACTTAGAAATTACCTTAAATATTTTAACTGGCAAAGATCATTCAAGTAAACGTGACGTCGTAGTATTAAATGCTGGTATCGCATTATATGTCGCGGAAAAAGCAGATTCGATTCAAGAAGGTGTGACATTAGCACAACAATTAATCGATGAAGGTAAAGCTTTTGCTCAATATAAAAAAAAAGGAGGGCAAGTGTATGACTATATTGGATGACATTGTTGAATATAAGAAATCGTTATTAGAAGAAGGGTACTATGATCGTTTATTACGTACACTTCCAGTAACCAATGTTAAATATAAAAAGAAATTAAGTGAACGTTTAAAAGAACGCAGTCATTTATCAGTCATCGCAGAAATTAAATCTAAAAGTCCTTCAGTTAAGAAATTACCTGATCGAGATTTGACACAACAAGTTAAAGATTATGAAGCCTACGGTGCACAAGCAATTTCCATCCTGACTGATGAATATTATTTCGGCGGCAGTTATGAACGCTTAAATAAACTTACAAAAGAAACGACATTACCTGTATTATGTAAAGACTTTATGATAGAACCGATTCAAATTGATGTGGCATATCGTGCAGGTGCATCCATCATTTTACTCATCGTCAATATTTTAGATGATCAACAAATGCATGAACTTTATCAATATGCGAAGTCTTTAGATTTAGATGTGTTAGTAGAAGTACACAGTAAGCAAGAATTAGCGAGAGCTTATCAACTTGCGCCAGATATTATTGGTGTAAACAACCGTGATTTAACACGTTTTGTGACGAATGTCGAACACACTAATGAAATACTAGAGAATAAAAAAGATGGTTATTACTATATTTCAGAAAGCGGCATTCATACACAAGAAGACGTCGAAAAAATTGTAGGGTCAGGTATAGATGGCATCTTAGTTGGTGAATCACTTATGAAGTGTGATGATTTATCTCAATTCTTACCAAGCTTACAGTTAAAAAAGGAGCAGTAAGATGTTCTTAAAATATTGCGGGTTTCAATCAGAAGACGATGTTACACGAGCCATAGAGAATGATATAGATGCGATAGGCTTTATCCACTATCCCAAAAGTAAACGTCATCAAAGTATAGAAGACATTGCACAATTAACAAAACTTGTACCTGAAAAGATTCATAAAGTAGTAGTGGTCGTTAATCCAACAAAGGAAATTGTTGCAAAACTTATAGAAGAAACAAATATTGATACGATTCAATTTCACGGACATGAAGATGTTGCACTATTACGATGGTGCAACTCACAATATCCTGGCATTCAAATATACAAAGCACTTCCAGCAAGTTCTGAACTAGTTGAAGCCATTGAAACTTATCGAAACGAAGTAGATTTATTTATTATCGATACACCTTCCATCCATTATGGCGGCACTGGTCAATCATTTGATTGGCAATTACTGAAACAACTCTCAGATGTTCCGTATTTAGTGGCAGGCGGTATGGATTTAGAGAAGATTCAACAATTCGAACAACTCGATATTCAAACAACAGGATTCGACATTGCAAGTGGCATTGAAGTAGAAGGTCGAAAAGATCCACAAGCAATGAAACAAATTTCAAATTATATTAAGGAGAGAGATAAAAATGACGAACGAAACAACACAACCCATTCAAACTGAAGTAGATGAACTTGGATTCTTTGGTAATTATGGCGGACGCTATGTTCCGGAAACATTAATGCCAGCGATTCAAGAATTAAGACAGGCTTATGATGAAGCTAAAAATGATCCCGAATTCCAACAAGAATTAGATTACTATTTAAAAGATTATGTAGGACGAGAAACACCTTTAACTTATGCGAAATCCTATACAGAAGAGTTAGGTGGCGCAAAAATTTATTTAAAACGCGAAGACTTAAACCATACAGGCGCACATAAAATTAATAATGCTTTAGGTCAAGCTTTATTAGCAAAACGTATGGGCAAACGTAAATTGGTTGCTGAAACAGGTGCAGGCCAACATGGTGTAGCCAGTGCAACCGTAGCAGCACTCTTTGATATGGAACTTGTGGTTTTCATGGGTGAAGAAGATATCCAACGTCAAGCATTGAACGTATTCAGAATGGAATTATTAGGTGCCAAAGTAGTGTCTGTGACAGATGGTCAAGGTACATTATCGGATGCGGTGAACAAGGCGTTACAATATTGGGTCAGCCACGTTGACGATACACACTATTTATTAGGTTCAGCATTAGGACCAGATCCGTTCCCAACAATGGTTCGTGATTTCCAAAGTGTTATCGGCAATGAAATCAAATCACAAATTTTAGAAAAAGAAGGTCGTTTACCTGACGCAGTAGTTGCATGTGTTGGCGGCGGTTCTAACTCAATTGGTACGTTCTATCCTTTTGTACAAGATAAAGACGTAAAATTGTATGGTGTAGAAGCTGCAGGTGAAGGTGAAGACACAGAAAAACATGCTTTAGCAATCGGTAAAGGCTCTGTTGGTGTCTTACATGGTACGAAAATGTATCTATTACAAGATGACAACGGTCAAATCGGTTTAGCACACTCTATTTCAGCGGGTCTAGATTATCCAGGTATTGGACCTGAGCATAGTTACTACCATGATATTGGTCGTGCGGAATACCCAAGTGCATCAGATGAAGAAGCGATGGAAGCTTTAATCAGATTTACGAAAGCAGAAGGCATTATTCCAGCAATTGAAAGTGCACATGCCTTAAGTTATGTAGAAAAATTAGCACCGACAATGGGCAAAGATGAAATTATTGTTGTTACTGTTTCAGGTCGAGGAGATAAAGACATGGATACAATTCGTAAATATACACAAGAACGAGGTGAAGGTCATGAGTAAACTATTTATTCCTTATATTATGGGTAACAAAAAATTCATTGATAATTTAAAAGTCTTACAAGAAGAAGGGGCAGATATTGTTGAAATCGGCCTACCATTTTCAGATCCTGTCGCAGATGGTCCAACAATTATGGATGCAGGCAGTAAGGCAATTAAAGAAGGTATGAGTGCACGCGTGATTTTAGATGAGCTTAAAGCACATAAAGATGAATTACAAGGGTCTAAATATGTCTTAATGACTTACTATAATGTGATATTACATTATGGAGAAGCAGCATTTCTAGAAGACTGTGAGGCAGCAGGTGTATACGGTTTAATTATTCCGGATTTACCATTTGAACTTGCAGAACAACTCAAAGCACGTTTCCCTGATCGCAAAGTCAATATCATCTCATTAATTGCTATGACCGCTTCAAACGAACGTATTGAACACATCGCAGCACATGCTGAAGGTTTCATCTATACTGTAACAATGAATGCGACAACTGGAGATAATGGAGCGTTCCACCCAGAATTACAACAAAAAATTGCATTCATTCAAGAAAAAGCAAATGTACCTGTTGTAGCAGGATTCGGTATCAGAACACCAGAACAAGTCGCAGAAGTGACACGTTTCGCTGATGGTGCAGTCATTGGCAGTGAAATCGTCAAACGTTTCGCAAATGACGAAGAAGCAACAACAAGAGGTTACTTACAAAGTATTCGTAAAGCATTAGATGAAAATAAAACAACTGCACAATCATAAAATGTTTTTTTAAATCAGGGTCTGTCTCAGACTCTGATTTTCGCTTTATATATAGTGGTTTTGATAACGGTTTGACACGTGTGCGTGTTATGATAGATAAGCAAGGTTATTACACAAGGTACTTACTTAAAGGCGAACCAGAATAGTTGTAAGAAGTTGAATTCTTGCTTAACATACATAATAAAACAACAGAAATGAAAGGTTTCAATTTTAGTTTTCCTTTTGGGTATTGTATAATAATGAAGATTGAAAATTGATACCAATAAGAAATTAAAAGATAGAGAATACGAATTAGGAGTTATTGAAATTATGAAGTTTACCAATTTAACTACAGCTGAATTTGGAGATTTTACAGATAAAATGCCGTATAGCCATTTTACACAAATGGTAGGCAACTATGAGTTGAAAGTTGCAGAAGGTACAGAAACACATCTTGTCGGGGTGAAAGACAAAGATGACAATGTCATTGCAGCATGTTTACTTACAGCTGTGCCAGTAATGAAATTCTTTAAATATTTCTATTCAAACCGTGGGCCGGTCATTGATTATGATAATAAAGAATTAGTCCATTACTTCTTTAGAGAATTAAAGGCATATGTTAAACAATACAATGCATTATACTTAAGAGTAGATCCATATTTACCATATCAATACCGTAACCATGATGGTGAGATTACAGGAAATGCAGGTCATGATTGGATATTTGATAAAATGGAACAATTGGGTTATATCCATCAAGGCTTTACAACTGGCTTTGATCCGATTATTCAAATTCGTTTCCATTCTGTATTAGATTTAAAAGATAAAACACCACAAGATGTTTTAAAAGGTATGGATAGTCTACGTAAACGTAATACGAAAAAAGTAAAACGTAATGGTGTAAAAGTCCGCTTCTTAGGTGAAGATGAAATGCATATTTTCCGTAAATTTATGGAAGATACTGCAGAAGCGAAAGACTTTGATGATCGTGAAGACGACTTCTATTATCACAGACTAAAACACTATAAAAATCGTGTCTTAGTACCGATGGCTTACATTGATTTTGAAGATTATATTAATGAATTGAACGCTGAACAAAAGAATTTAGAAAAAGAAATCAATAAAGCTGAGAAAGACTTGAATAAGAATCCTGAGAACCAAAAAGCTGCACGCAAAAAAGAAAACCTTGAACAACAATTAGAAGCACATCATCAAAAAGTTGCTGAAGCACGCGACTTACAACAAAAACATGGTAATGAACTACCGATTTCAGCTGGATTCTTTATTATTAATCCATTTGAAGTTGTTTATTATGCAGGTGGTACTGCGAATGAATACCGTCACTTTGCGGGAAGTTATGCAGTGCAATGGGAAATGATCAACTATGCGATTAACCATGGCATCGATCGTTATAACTTCTATGGTATCAGCGGACACTTTACTGAAGACGCTGAGGATGCAGGCGTTGTGAAGTTCAAAAAAGGATTTAACGCAGATGTAATTGAATATGTTGGAGACTTTATTGCACCGATTAATAAGCCGATGTATAAACTTTATACAACGCTTAAGAAAATCAAAGATAGATAAACATAAGGTAGAAGGGAAATAAAGAAATGAAATTTACAGAGTTGACAGTTAAAGAATATGACAATTTTGTGCAGAATCCATCGCTAGAAAGCCATTATTTTCAAACGAAAGAAAATATCGGCACAAGAGAAGCAGACGGTTTTGAAGTTGTATTATTAGGGATTAAAGACATCGACAACCGTGTGATTGCAGCAAGTTTATTCTCTAAAATTCCTACAATGGGAAGTTATGTTTATTATTCAAACCGTGGTCCGGTGATGGACTATAGCGATTTAGGTCTTGTAGAGTTTTATTTACGTGAGTTAGAGAAATACTTACGTCAGCATAATTGCTTATATGTGAAATTAGATCCATATTGGATTTACCAAATTTATGATAAAGACGTAAACCCATTTCCAAGTCGTGAACAAAACGATGCACTTGTGAACTTATTTAAATCACACGGTTACCATCACCATGGCTTCACAACAAAATACGACACTTCAAGCCAAGTGCGTTGGATGGGTGTCTTAGATCTTAAAGACGAAACACCAGCCTCTCTTAAAAAACAATTTGATAGCCAACGTAAACGTAATATCAATAAGTCAATTAATTATGGGGTAAAAGTTCGTTTCTTAGGTGAAGACGAACTAGATAAATTCTTCAAGTTATACCGTGAAACTGAAGAACGTGCTGGTTTCGTTTCAAAAACAGATGAGTACTTCAAAAACTTCATTGAGCACTATGGTGATAAAGTATTAATCCCATTAGCTTATATTGATTTAGATGAGTACATCACATCGCTACAAGAGTCATTAAATGATAAAGAAGGCCGTCGTGATCAAATGATGGCGAAAGAAAATAAATCTGATAAACAATTGAAGAAAATCTCAGAGTTGGATAAACAAATTGAACATGACCAAAAAGAATTGCTGAAAGCGAGCGAATTGCGTCAAACAGATGGTTCAATTTTAGATTTAGCTGCAGGCGTTTATTTCGCAAATTCCTATGAAGTGAACTACTTCTCTGGTGGTTCTTCAGAGAAATATAATCAATACATGGGACCTTATATGATGCATTGGTTCATGATTAACTATTGCTTCGAACATGGTTATGATCGTTATAATTTCTATGGTTTATCAGGTGATTTCACTGAAGATAGTGAAGACTACGGTGTGTACCGCTTCAAACGCGGCTTCAATGTACAAATTGAAGAATTAATCGGAGATTTCTATAAACCAATTCAAAAAGTGAAATATTGGATTTTCAATACGTTGAATAACATCCGTCAAAAAGTAAAAAAATAAATGCTTTTAAGAAGCAACCTAACATAATAAAAAACGTGCTTTCCTCATCAAATTTTGAAGAAAGCACGTTTTTTTGATTTAATTAGTGCGCAAATGCGTCAAAGACATAGTTTAAACCGATTAAAAGGAAAGTGAAACCAACAAAGAAAGCGATTAAAAATGCACCTATTAATGGATTGAACAATAAAATGATACCTGCGATAATACCAATGATATTAACGAGTAATGAGAAAAAGTGATATACCTTATTCGTACGCTCTACTGGTGTCACAGTAAAGACACCTAATGCAGATGAAAAGATAAACCAAAATGCAAGCATATAAATAATTGCGACTTGGCCTACATTAGTAAAAACAATAAATAAAATACCGAAAATAATATTAAGAATACCAAGTATCATTAACCAGCCGCTAGAAACGCCGACAAAGGCTTTCGTTAAACGTCTGAAGAATAATTCAGCAATACCATTAAATATGAAGAAAATCCCGAATAACCAAGTGATGACTGTTAAGTTTTCGACAGGGAAGCTCACGCTTAAAATTCCAATCAATGCGAATAATAAACCGATGATTAAACTTGACCATCTAATGTGATTAGTAGACAATTTTAACACCTCTTTCATGAAATATATACATTAGTATATACCCTTTAACGAAAAATTACATGTTAAAAAATTCATAAACAGTTAAAATAAGATGATAATCAACAAAAGAAGTAAATTGTATAATTAAATGGTGTTTAAAGTGAAGTTAAATAGAATACTCTTTACTTAAATTGGTAAGAAGGTATGCAAATATACATAAATGCATAAGGAGAGGAGTTATAAATAAGTAATACCAGGGGATTAAAAGACTTAAAATAAGCCTCAAAATACAAAAAGATGTTATATAAAGTAAGTTGATACACCAAAAACTATTAGAATCATGCTGAGCATAGTTGTCATTAACCATTGAACTGAGTATTTTAGCTTTTTTGGAAATCGTCAAACTTTGTATCAAGTTTAACAATTCTACCATCTAATGCATTAAATTTATCATCAATTTTTTGATCCAGCATGTTAAAACGTTCATCGATTTTAGCATCAAGTGATTAATGTATACAGTTATTTAGCGATAAATAGCTAAAAATTAAGAGATTTAGTTGTTTGGAAAGCTAAATGGCTGTAAAAGATAGAATTAAATATATTTATGTTATGTAAACCAATTAACGTTATTGTATTTAAAATCATTGCATATAAGGATTGACTGAGTATGTTTAGATATTGGTGTTTAAGCATTATAAATGCAGTTATTGGAAAATTTGAATGCTGAGAGAGCTTCTGTATTGCATCGAGAATTAACATTACGGATAATCACAGATGACGCTAAGTAGTTATAATTAAAATGGCATGATTAACGATATTTAAACTGGATTGATTTAAGTAATGTCAAAGATGGATAATGTGAACGTAAATAAGGTATTTATTATAAAATAAGATGCTGAGAGACGCTCTGAGCTGCAATGAGAATTAGATATGATAGACAAATACCAATGGCGTTACATAATAGCAATTAGAAATGACTAAGCTGATTTATAATAATGAGATATGTGATTTGAACTTAGATTTGTAGTTTGAATAAATTAATATGAAGATCCACGGTAATTAAGATAAGTCAGTTCAGCTTAAAATGAATTATAGATTTGTTAGTTAATGAGTGTATGCAGAAAATAACATAAGTTAGTAAAACTGAATATATGGTAAATATGACCATAAAAGCGAGGTAGCTGTATCTAACTATTCTTTTTGTTCTTTTAGTTTACATAATATATATTATAGGAAGTTATGTATTGAGCAGAAGAAGTGGTTTTACCTATACTCTATTGTGTATGTATTGATAATTTTGTTGTTATATTTATGTTGCTTGGTCATGATTTGTAACTTGTGTTTGAGCCTTTGTTTGCTTTAGTTTGAACTTCCTCAAATTCTAAACCAAAAAAGCTGTTTTTATGTATTTTAATTTAGGTAAATTCGTACATATAGCAAGTTATGGATTTAAGTATGTAAAAAGCTTTGATTAAGGATTGGTCATTAATTGAATCAGCTGATCTATCTCTAGTTTACATAATCTAAGATATTACATAAATAGTATCCAGATACCTTTTTGTACCTGGATACTATATGAGTAATTTAATTTTCGTTATAAGCAGCTATGAGTTCTTTAGTATATGGGTGCCGTGATTCATCAAATAATTGTTCAGTTCTAAAATCATCTACAATTTGACCGTTTTGAATGACAATCATTCGTTCAACAATTTGATTTAACATTGCTATATCATGAGAAATAATGATCATTGTTGTTTGTTGTTGATTATGGATGACTTTAAGCTTTTCGACTAATTTTTGTTCAGCAACAACATCTAAACTTGATGTGATTTCATCGCAAATTAAAACATCAGGCTGCAACATAACCGTTCTTAATACATTAAATCGTTGTAATTGCCCCCCACTGACTTGATCTGGATAACGCGTTAAGAGTTGGCTATCTAAGTCTAATTGTGACATTAAAGGTAATACAACTTGGTCAAATGAGTGTTCAGCATTCACATAGTATTTTAAAGGTTCTATTAATGATGCTTTAATCGTTAACTTTGGATTGAAACTCTGTGTCGCTTGTTGAAAAATTGGCAAGATACGAGGCGAATTAATATCTATTGTGCCTTGAACAGGCGTTAATTCACCTAGAATCAAGTTCATTAATGTCGTTTTACCAGAGCCTGATTCACCGATAATCCCTACTAATTCGCCCTTTTGAATATTGAGATTAATGTTATGAAGAATATCTGCTTTGTCATACGCAAAACTGAGATGTTTAATTTTAATCATGCGTATCTTCCTTTCGTATTAAGCGACTTCTCGCATTTAACAAGTGCTTTGTATATCCAGCAATATTACCTTCTTTAAATTGCGATATAGGTCCACTTTCAATGATGGTTCCATCTTTAATAACATTAATTTCATCCGCATATTGAATCACATGTGTTAAGTTATGTGTGATTAACAGTAAAGTTGTATTGTGAGCTTCAGCTAAGTGCTTAATCAGCTTCATAATACGTTGGCCATTTAATACATCTAACGATGCGACAGGTTCATCCGCAATAATTAAATCAGGTTCTAACATTAAAACACTCGCAATATACAATCGTTCTAACTGTCCACCTGATAACATGAAACGATATTTAGATAAGATATTATTGCTGTCTAAATTCACCCAATTCAAGGCGCGTTCAATATGTTCTAACGCTTCTTGTTTAGAAACAGCATAATGCGTACGATATATGGCACTTAATTGTTTGCCAAGACGGGTGTGATTATTAAAACTATGCGCATAATCTTGTGAGATATACCCAATTTGTTTACCTAATAATGGTTTAATAGATTGAATGGGTTGGTTCTCAAAATAGAATTGATCATAAGATACTTTTAATTCTCTAGGCGTTTGACCGATTAATGCACTTGCGGTTAAGCTTTTGCCTGAACCACTTTCACCGATTAATACATTCACTTTACCTTCTATAATAGACAAGTTTAAATGCTGTATTAAGGGACGTTTCTGTTGATCGGTGATATTCAAATTATTCAATTGCATCAAGGTTTTAGTCATGAATATCCCTTCTTTCTGAGATACGGTCTCGCAATGCATCCCCTGCCAAATTAAAGAGTAAAATAGTAATGGAAATCAATGTTGCAGGTGCTAATAACATAATCGGATGTTCAGTAAAGAAATCTCTACCAGCCGCTAACATAGCACCCCATTCTGGTGAAGGTGGTTGTGCGCCTAACCCTAAGAATGAAAGTGATGAAATATATAGGATGATTTTACCAATATCTACAATCATCAAGACGATTAATGAAGGAAGCACTTGCGGTAATAAGTGTTTAAAGATAATTACATAGCCTGGCACATGGAAATAACGGGCTAGTTTAATATAATTTTTGTCCATCTCTGTATTTACAATCGTACGCGTTACTCTCGTATAAGTCATCCAGTTAATGATTGTAATGGCAATGACTAAATTCCAAATACTTGGTTTAAAGAAACTCGCAAAAGCAATCATTAAGACAAAGTCAGGGATACCTAAACCAATATCGATGATTCTCATAATAATGGTGTCTAAGATGCCTTTACGATAACCCGCAATCAAACCTAGCGGTACACCTATTATTACGATTAAAGCAATTGTTAGCAGTGTAATCGCAAGTGTATAACGTGCACCTATCACGAGTCGCGCAAATAAATCTCTGCCATAATCATCAGTCCCAAGCCAGTGTTGTGGACTTGGAGTTTGTAATGTATCGTTTAAATGTACCGTTAATGCTTGGTTACTTGTTACTGTAAATTGGAGAAGAATGAGTAAAAGCAAATAGATAGCGAAAATATAAAAAATGATATTATGTTTCGTCAGTTTCATCATTGTTTCACTCGCCCTTCTCTTCTGCGTGACCATAAAGATTTAGGTTTCAAATGTTTATAGCGTTGTGTCGGGTCTAAGAATAAGATAATGATATCCGCAATCGCATTTCCAATCACCACAAAGGCGCCTATCATTAATACAGCGCCTTGAACGACAGGATAATCTCTCGAACGAATGCTTTCAACTAAGAAATAACCGATACCCGGTATATCGAATAAATTCTCGATTACAACAGTACTTCCGATTAAACCGCCAATAGACATACCGATAATAGAAATCACGGGTATCAAAGCAGGTTTGAAGATGTCTTTAAATAGAATATAACTTTCTGACATGCCACGTGCACGTGATGCTTTCACTTCCCTGCTTCGATATAAATCAATTAAAGTCGAACGCATTAAGCGAATGTGATACGCACTTAAACCGATACTTAACGCGATAATAGGCAAAATATAACCTGCAGGCGTATCAATACCAGCTGCTGGTAATAGCTCTAATTTTTGTGCTATGAAATAAATCAGTAACATTCCTAAAAAGAATGAAGGAATTGAAACAAAAGCTGAAGTTAACACACGAATGGTACGATCAATCCAAGTGTGATAATAAACAGCAGCTAACGTTCCAAGTGTTAAAGATAATAACAACGTAATCAATAATGTACCAAATGCGATAGTGAGTGTGGGTGGTGTGAAGAATAATAGTTCATTCAGTACTGGCTCTTGTGTTTGAATACTCGTGCCGAAGTCCAAACGTAAGATATGTGTAAACCACTCCCACCACTGCACAATTATCGGTTGATTTAATCCTAATTGTGCTCTGGCTTGTTCAATTTTGTCATGAGATACATTCGCAACATCTAAATGCAGCATTTTATTGACTGGATCACCAGGCGAAAGTTTCATCAATATAAATGTAATAGTAGAAAGGACAAATAATACTAAGATCATTTGTCCTATTCTAGAGAGTAAGTGTTTAATTATCATTTTCGTTTATCTACCTTTTCATCAATCAGGTAAATACCTTCTGGTGTCGTTTGAACATTTTCGACTTTTTGGTTCATCGCATTGATTTGGTCATTATAAAGGATATAACTATTTGGAATATCTTGCTTTGATACTTCTAATATTTCATTTGTTAAGTGATGACGCTCATTTTTATCTACAGTATGATTCAATTGTTCAATCAATTGATCTACTTTGTGATTATGATAAGCGCCCTTATTCACTGCACCATCTTTTTTATATGCCATATTAAAGAAGTAACCTGTATCTCCTCTAGGAATCGTACCGAAACTATACATAGAGGCATCCCAATCTTTTTTGTTTTTCAAGAAGCCTTCAATATCATCTACGTTTTGAATTTTAATTTGAATATGTGCTTTTTTCGCATCAGATTGAATGACTTGTAAGATTTTAGTCAGTTCAGGTCTGCCTGAATAAGATGAAACATTCAATTTTAATGGATGTTTCTCTGAATAGCCTGCTTTTTCCATTAGTGCTTTGGCTTTAGAGATATCTTGTTTCGGAATGGCTTTATCTTTAATAAAATCTAGTTTTGTATTGAACGGACCATTGGCTGGTGCTGCATAATGATCAGCGACTTTATCACTGATTTGTTGGCGATTAATCACAGCATCTAATGCTTCTCGCACGTCTTTAGTCATTTTAGGACTTGTGTGGTTGTAAAGTAATAGTGATGTTCTGAAACCTGAAGTATTTTCTAGTTTTGCTTTATCTGATTTTTTGACGCTGTTGATTTTATCTACAGGTACATTAGTAGTGACATCCGTACGGCCAGAGAGTACATGTTCTGTTCTTGAACTGCCATCTTCATTAAAGGTAACTTTCATAGATTTTAATTCTGGTTCACCATGCCAATAATCTTTATTTTGACTTAAATTGATTTGTTGTGTTCGTTTGAAATCTTTAATGGCATATGGGCCTGTGCCGACAGGTGTTTGTTTGATATCTGTTTTGGATTTTGTATCATAAATAGCGGTAAAAGGACTCGCAAGTTCGGAAATCAACTCTGGATACGCACCTTTAGTCTTAATCGTTACTTTTTGGCCTTCAGCTTTAATAGATTCAATAGGTAATGTTGCTTTCAGCAGGTCACTTTTTTTCAAACCTTGTTCTAAGCTATCTTTGACAGCTTGTCCTGTTAAGGCATGTCCATTTTGGAATTTAATGCCATCTTTTAAGGTGAAAGTTAATGTATCATCAGATGGTTGGTCGTATGATTTAACGAGGTGTGGTTTAATTTCACCTTTCGTTGTTGTTTTAAATAATGTTTCAGCCGCTCCAATTGTAACAGGAACATCTGTATCATACGGTGCAAGTGTTGTCGTTTTTAGAGGGAGTTCGACTTTTAATTGGTCATCAGCTGATGAAGAACCTCCGCTATTACTGCATCCAGCAAGTATGACTGCACCTGCAGCAAGTGATGTAAGTAATCGTTTCATGAAAGACATCTCAGTTAAAGTTATGTTATGTAAGTTTAAACATCATCTTTTGAGATGCTGTTCACTTCCTTTCTATCTATAGGCATTATTGTTTAATTATAATACGTAAATATTCATTTTAAAAGAAGAGTGCGTTGGCGCTATAGTATAAACAAAATAAAACAAGACTGCTTAGAAAACAGCCTTGTTTGTTATAAATATATTTATTTATTTCTGCGGAATCCATGTATGCGTGAACGTCTGCCTTCATGTTCATGCAGCTCTTTTTGAAGACGTTTTTCTAAACGGCGACGTCTGAAGTCGCGTGTGAAATACCAGACTAAGAAACTTTCAATTAAACTGATAATTGCCATAAACGCAGCATACCCTAATAATGGCTGATATGTGATATCAAAAAAGTTTGGCAAGAAGAATGCAAGCACGCCCAGTACTACAAATGTTAATACTGCAGGTGCTACCCATTTACTTAAAGCGAGTCCGAAAAAGACAGTTACGATTAATACTGCTACAATCGTAATCCATAAATAATTCGGCATATCAAAAATCGTCATATACTTACTCCTCTCATTTCTATGAGAATTTAATCGTTTGCTTTATACATATTGTACAGTAAAGTGATTAAAACATGAAATAAATCAAAGCTTGTGCTAGATGCTTTCGTGAATCGCTTGATGTATAATTTACTCATAACAATTATTAAGATTGCAGGAGGAATTCTATATGAGCCAAGGATTACCATTAAGAAAAGATATTCCTAAGCAAGAGAAATGGGACTTATCGGATTTATTTGAAAGTGATGAAGCATTTTATCAAACATTAGAAGAAGTATTAAGTGATACACTTGCGTTCAATAAGACGTTTGAAAATCATTTAGATTCAGTAGAACAAGTGAAAGCAGCATTACCTCGATTTGTAGATTTATTAGTTCAAATTGATCGTTTAGGTAATTACGCGGAAATGTATCACAGCGTAGATACTACTGACCCAAATCGTCAAAAATTGAGTGCTAAACTTAGTACATCATACGGAAAAATTGCGAGTCAACTTGCTTTTGTTGAGTCAGAAATTCTCGCATTATCTGATGCGCAAATCGACGAATTGATTGCTGATACACCTTATCCGCATTATTTAAAACAATTGAAACGTCGTAAACCACACCAATTGTCATTCGAGGTGGAAAAAACATTAGCAGCTTTATCACCGACATTTAGTGCGGCTTATGATATGTACGGTATCACTAAAATGTTGGATATTCATTTTGAGCCATTTGAAGTAGATGGTAAAACATATCCATTAGACTACCCTACTTTCGAAAATGAATATGAAGATAATCCTGATACAACATTCAGACGTAAAAGTTTTAAACATTTCAGTGAAGCTTTACGTAAATATCAACATACGACAGCTGCGATTTATAATACGCATGTACAACAAGAGAAAATTGAAGCGGATTTAAGAGGCTATGATTCAGTCATTGACTACTTGTTGGAAGAACAAGAAGTGACAAGAGAAATGTATGACCGTCAAATTGATGTCATTATGAGTGAATTAGCACCTGTCATGCAACGATATGCGAAATTACTTCAAAAAGTACATGGTTTTGACCATATGAAATTTGAAGACTTGAAAGTCTCTATTGATCCATCATACGATCCAGAAATCTCAATTGAAGATTCTAAAAACTATATCTATAATGCATTAGGTATTTTAGGCGATGACTACTTGAACATGGTACAAGCTGCTTATGATGATCGTTGGATAGATTTTGCGCAAAATAAAGGTAAAGAAACAGGTGCTTATTGTGCAAGTCCATATGCTTCTCATAGCTATGTCTTTATTTCATGGACTGGTAAAATGAATGAAGCTTTTGTATTAGCACATGAATTAGGACATGCAGGTCATTTCAATCTTGCACAAAGTCATCAAAACTTCTTAGAATCAGAAGCGTCTATGTACTTTGTAGAAGCACCATCTACTACCAATGAAATGTTAATGTCGAACTATCTCTTTGAAAGCAGTAATGACCCTAAATTTAAACGTTGGGTAATCGGTTCTATTATTTCAAGAACATACTATCACAATATGGTGACGCACTTATTAGAAGCAACGTATCAAAGAGAAGTTTATCGCTTAGTAGATGCAGGTGAAACATTAACAGCCTCTACACTTAATGATATTACACGCAAAGTTTATCAAGACTTCTTTGGTGATGCAGTTGAAATTTCTGAAGGAGCAGAGTTGACTTGGATGCGTCAACCACACTACTATATGGGGCTTTATTCTTATACGTATTCTGCTGGTTTAACAATTGGTACAGTGATGTCACAACGTATTAAAAACGAAGGAAAACCTGCAGTAGAAGATTGGTTGAATACCTTGAAAGCTGGCGGCAGTTTATCACCTGTAGACTTAGCAAAAACAGCAGGTATTGATATTACAACAGATGCCCCACTTCGTGAGACAATCAGTTATATCAGCAGTCTTGTAGATGAACTTGAAGAATTAACAGAAGAAATTAACCAACAATCATAAGAAAAGTTCATATCAAGCTTTATATATTGTTGAGTTACACAAATAAAACAGGGAGAACGCTCGCATTGAGTGTTCTCCCTGTTTTTATATTTTTAGACCATTGATTCGTAAGCTTCGCCAGTAATATAGTAGTAAATATTTTCAGCGATATTTGCGATATGGTCTCCCATACGTTCTAAATGTCTTGCGGCTAAATGGGCTTGCCCTGCCACAAATGGATCATTATCGATTAAATAAGTTGTATTTACGATGTCTTTATATAAATCGTCAATATCTTTATCTCGTTCGATAATTTCAAGAATTAAAGTTACGTCTTTATTTTTAAATGCTGTATCTAAATCTTTCAGCATAAGCAACCCTAAATCACCCATTGTTTTTAAACGCGTTAAAATGTAATGATCAGTGATTTTTACACGTTTACGGATTTTCGCAATGCTTGCGGCATTATCACCGATTCGTTCAAATTCTGATGCGATTTTTAATGCAGCAATCATCATACGTAAATCTGTCGCAATCGGTTGTTGTTTTGTGATTAACATCACAACTTTTTCATTGATTTCATCTTCTAATTGGTTAATATCCAAATCACCTTTAATGATTTGGCGAGCGAAATTTCGATCTTCTTTATTTAAAGATTGAACCGCTTTTTCGATACTGAAGTAGACTTTAATTCCCAAAGCACGTAAATCTTTGATTAAGTCTTTTAGTTGCTCTTCATAATGCTGACGGATAACAGTCATTAACCGAAACGTCCTGAAATGTAGTCTTCTGTTTGTTTGTCAGAAGGATTAGAGAAGAGCTTATCAGTATCATCGTACTCGTTTACGTAACCATTTAAGAAGAATGCTGTTTTGTCTGAAATACGTGCTGCCTGTTGCATGTTATGCGTTACCATGATGATAGAATATTTTTGTTTTAATTCTTGAACCAATTCTTCAACTTTTAATGTTGAAATCGGGTCAAGTGCTGATGTAGGTTCATCCATTAAGATTACATCAGGTTCGATTGCTAAACATCTAGCGATACATACACGCTGTTGCTGTCCACCTGATAAACCATATGCGTTTTGGTTTAATCTGTCTTTTAATTCATCCCAGATTGCTGCGCCGCGTAATGATTTTTCAACGATTTCATCTAAGACTTTCTTGTCTTTGATGCCGTGGATTTTTGGACCATATGTGATGTTATCATAAATTGATTTCGGGAATGGGTTCGGTTGTTGGAACACCATACCTACGTTTGTACGTAATTTTTCAACAGATTGTTTATTGCTGAAAATATCGTTGCCGCGGTAAAGAATTTTACCTGCTGTTTTAACACTTGGTACAAGTTCTACCATTCTGTTTAATGTTTTGATATACGTTGATTTACCGCAACCTGAAGGTCCGATAATCGCTGTGACATTGTTTTCTAAAATATCTAAGTTAATATTTTTTAATGCGTGGTTTTCACCGTACCATAAGTCTAAATTTTGAGTTGAGTAAACAATTTCTTTGTTTGTATCTGTTTCAATTTTAGACGATTCATTAGAGTATGATTCTACTTTAATTGTACGTTCTGACGCGTGGCTTTGTAACTCTTCATTTAGCTTTGCCTTGTCTTGTCCTTGTTTTCTGTCTTGAACTTTTTCCATTCTGTCAAAACTCCTTTGATCAATTATTATTCGTGAGCTTCAATTTATCAATTAGTATTTTTTACTGAATTTATTTCTTAAGAATATCGCTAAACCATTCATCGCTAGCAACAATACAAGTAAAACGATGATGCCGGCTGATGCGACATGTTGGAATGCTTCTTGCGGCATTTTTGCCCAGTTGTAAATTTGAATCGGCATTGCTTGGAACATATCGAAGATACCAGTTGGTAAGCGTAATAAGATTGTTGGGATACCGATTAAGATTAATGGTGCTGTTTCACCTAATGCACGTGATAACGATAAGATGAATCCTGTTAAGATACCAGGTAATGCAGCTGGTAAAACAATTTTGTAAATTGTTTGCCATTTGTTGCCGCCTAATCCATAACTTGCTTCTCGTACTGATTTAGGTACAGCACGAATTGCTTCTTGGCTTGATACAATGATTACTGGCAAAATCAGTAATGACATTGTTAAAGCGGCTGCAATGACTGATTTACCTAGTGATAAAGATTCAATTCCCATACCACGAACGAAAATCGTAAGTCCTAATAAACCGAATACAACTGAAGGTACACCAGCTAAGTTTGAAATACTGATTTTAACGAAACTTGTGAATGCATTATCTTTCGCATATTCTTCAAGATAAATCGCTGTACCTACACCTAAAATGATTGAGATAGGAATGATTGTAATCATTAACCATAATGTACCAACTAATGCACCTTTAATCCCTGCCATTGAAGGCATTGAAGATGAGAAGTTCGTAAAGAATGATGGTTTTAAATAAGGAACCCCTTTGATTAATGTATCGATTAATAATGCTGCTAGCACAATAAGTCCGATTAAAGTACAAGCGAAGAATACCCACTTCAACACTTTGTTTTTAGTTAAACGAGATGATAATTTCTTTTCAACTTGTTGTTGGTTAACCAGTGCTCTGCTGCTGCCACTTTGGTTTGTAGTTGTTGTAGTCGCCATCTTAATACTCCTCTCTGAAACGTTTTGCAATCCATTGAGAGATTAAATTCATTACAAGTGTGAAAAGGAAAAGCGTAAATCCTACAGCGTAAATACTGTAATACGTATCAGATCCGAATGTTGCATCACCTGTTGCAACTTGTACGATATAACCTGTCATAGTCTGAATTGAACCAGTTAAATTAAATGTTGCATCTGGTGTACTACCTGCTGCTAAAGATACAATCATTGTTTCACCGATGGCTCTTGAGATTGCTAAAACAATTGAAGCAACAATCCCTGAAATGGCTGCTGGTAAAACAACTTTTGTCGCAACTTCAAATTTTGTTGCGCCTAATCCTAATGCACCTTCACGAATTTTGTTCGGTACTGATGCCATCGCATCTTCACTTAAACTTGTGATTAATGGGATGATCATAACCCCTACGACTAAACCTGGTGAAATTGAGTTGAAGCTTCCTAATTCAGGGAAGATACTACGTAACATTGGTGTTACGAATGTTAATGCGAAGAAACCAAACACAATTGTTGGGATCCCTGCTAAAATTTCAAGTACAGGTTTAATAATTTTACGCATTCTGTCTGATGCATATTCGCTCAAATAAATCGCTGCGCCTAATCCGATAGGTACCGCAAAGAGTGTCGCAATGACAGTAACTTTCAACGTACCAAATATTAATGCCCAAATACCGTATTTCGGGTCGCTAGAGAATGGGTTCCACTCTCTTGTAAACAAGAATTCTACGATAGATACACGTGTGAAGAATGTAATAGTTTCTGTTAATAGAGTAAATAAGATACCAATTGTTGTAAGAATCGATATCACTGCGATAACCGCTAGAACAATAGGAACAAGTTTGTCACTGACACCTTTTTTGTTTCTTTGGTTATGAGCAATCATTTCTCTAACGTTGTGTTGAGATTTCATAATTCCCTTCTTCCTTCCCTTGGAAAAATAATAAGTGTTAAACAATTTGATTGTGTGAATAAGTCTTAAAACAAGCGCACCCGAGACACAGCTCGGGTGGACAAGTGCTTATGAGATGCGAAACTTAAGTTGAAAGTTTCACTGATAATGGAAGTTTAACTTGAGTACTGCTGTGATTATTTAGTTGAATCTTCTAGTTTTTTAAGTTGATCTTTGTAGTCTTTTTCAGGTAATGCTACATAGCCAGCTTTTTCTGCTGATTTACCTTTATCTTCTAAGATAAATTTGATGAATGTGTTAAGACCTTTATTGTCTTTAAGTTTTTTGTCGTTAGTGTATACATATAAGTCACGGCTTAATGCGTAAGAACCATCTTGGATAGATTTCTTAGTTGGTTCGATTGCTTTACCGTCTTTACCTTTGATTTTAACTTCTTTTAATGAATCTTTGTTTTGCTCGTAGAAGTTGTAACCAAAGTAACCTACACCGTTTTTGTTATTTTTAACTGATTGTACGATAACGTTTGTATCTGCGTTTTTCTCAGCTTTGATATCTTCTTTGTTCATAACTTCTTCACTGAAGAAATCGTAAGTACCATGTGATTGGTCTGGTGAGAATGCTTTGATTTCTTTAGCTGGGAATTTAGGGTTAACATCTTTCCAAGTTTTAGCTTGACCAGAGTAGATTTTTTTCAATTCATCAACTGTTAACTCTTTAACGAAATCGTTGTCTTTGTTGACTGCGATTGTTACACCGTCTTTAGCGATCTTCCATTCAGAGTATTTGATGCCTTTTTCTTCTAATTTCTTTTTCTCTTCATCTTTGATTGGACGTGAAGCGTTTGAGAAATCAGTTTCGTTATTGATGAATTTTTCAAAACCGCCACCTGTACCAGAAGTACCTGATGAAACCGTAACGTTCGGATATTTTTGAGCAAATTTCTCATTTAAAATTTCAATAATTGGTCCTACAGTTGAAGAACCGTCACCTTTAACTTCGCCTTTGACTTCTTTATCCTTGCTATCTCCGCTGTCGCTGCTACCGCCGCCGCTGTTTCCACATGCGCCTAATAATAATGAAGCACCAATTACTGTAGTTCCTAAAACTTGCCATTTTTTCATGATAAGAAATCCTCCTAAAATAAACATTTGAGCGTTATGATTTTTTTGTTTGCTCAAGCTGTATGTAATTACTTTCAACACCTATATTACAGACGGATTGTTAATTACAAATAGAGGAATTGTAAATATACAGTGAATGAGAAATCAGATTAAATTTACAATCTTTACAAAGTTTACAAATGCATAATAAACCGCGTCATATCAACGTTTTAATATTTCGTTAATATGCCCTTCATAATTGCTCAATGGAAATTAGATTGAAAATTTCTGTAAAAAAATTTGAAAAAAGGAGAAATAAATTGCGTGGCTTTGATTTTGAATGTAAAAATCGCTCTTTTAGGTGCTTATTTTACAGTGAGATTACAAAAAATAGAAAAAACTAGGATGCAGTGCACCCTAGTTTCAATGTTTTTCATATTATTAAGATTGGTTTTCTGATTCAGCAATCGCTTCCCCTTTTTTGGTTAAGCTGATTTTGCCTGTTTCAATGTTAATGATTTTCTTCTTATATAAATGACCGATTGCACGTTTGAATGACCCTTTACTCATATTGAACACTTCTTTGATTGCTTCTGGACTTGATTTATCCCAAAACGGCAGTTCTCCATCATATTCTACAAGTAAATCAAAAATCACTTGGCCATCATCATCAAGACGTTCATGAGCCAATGGTAAGAATGAACCATTCAACTCGCCTTTTTCATTATGACCAATAATTCTCACATTGACTGCTTCCCCTAGTCTAGGTTCTGATTTTCTTTCGCTTTCATGTACAAAGATTTTATAACCATCTTTAGATAGTAAGAAACTTCCAATCTTTAATACACGATAGGCACGTGCTTCGATAATATTGTTTTGAAGTGAATCATCATGTACAGGTGTGTACATTTGACTGACAATCGTTTCTGAAGCGAGACGTGCAAACATTTGTCTCTCACTATCGATTCTTAATGTCGCAAGCACTTCATCGCCGTTTTGCGGCCATAATGATTTAACTTTTGGTAAATCTTCCCATGGGATTAAAACTTCACGAGGAAGTCCTGCATCTACTTTCGCACCATCGCGATCTGTTTTTAGTACTTTAACATAGTCATATTTGGTTGTTGTGATGTCTGGCATGTTTTGAGTCGCAAATAATTCGCCAGAACGGTTTGGGTAAATAAAGAAACTATATTCTTCACCTATTTCCAGGTCATCCTCTTCATTTACTTCTGATTGATTGAGTTTCACTTCTTCGCCATTTGGGCCTGCTAATTGGTATGTTGAACCATTCAAACCGACTACTTTGAGAAATTCAATTGTACCGATAATATCGTTATCTTTTAAAGCCATAATAACTCCTTCCACTTTCTGTATTAGGCATATTATAACACGGTTAACATTTTTATAGACAGAACTTCTATTGATTCTTTCTATAATATAGATGAATTATGTTTGTTTAACCGCCATATATCGAAAGAAACGTATTTGTGTGGTATAATTCATGCGTTAGAAATATCAATTAATGGAGGAAATTCATGTTACAAGTTACTGATGTAAGTTTGCGATTTGGCGATCGTAAATTGTTTGAAGATGTAAATATCAAATTTACAGAAGGTAATTGCTATGGTTTGATTGGCGCAAACGGTGCAGGTAAATCTACTTTCTTAAAAATACTTTCTGGTGAATTAGATTCACAAACAGGTCATGTTTCAATGGGTAAAAACGAAAGACTTGCGATTTTAAAACAGGATCACTTTGCTTATGAAGACGAGCGCGTATTAGATGTTGTGATTCAAGGTCACGAGCGTTTATATGAAGTGATGAAAGAAAAAGACGAAATCTATATGAAACCAGACTTCAGTGATGAAGATGGTATTCGTGCTGCAGAATTAGAAGGCGAATTCGCAGAAATGAATGGTTGGAATGCTGAAGCAGATGCAGCAACATTATTATCAGGTCTAGGCATCCCTGCTGATTTACATGATAAAAAGATGTCTGAATTAGAAAACAACCAAAAAGTAAAAGTATTATTAGCTCAAAGTTTATTCGGTGAACCTGATGTTCTTTTACTTGATGAGCCTACCAACGGTTTAGATATCCCTGCAATCAGCTGGTTAGAAGATTTCTTAATCAACTTTGAAAATACAGTTATTGTAGTTTCACATGACCGTCACTTCTTAAATAACGTATGTACACATATTGCTGATTTAGACTTCGGTAAAATCAAAGTGTATGTCGGAAACTATGACTTCTGGTATCAATCAAGTCAACTTGCTCAAAAAATGGCGCAAGAACAAAACAAGAAAAAAGAAGAAAAAATTAAAGAATTACAAGACTTCATTGCACGTTTCTCTGCGAATGCTTCTAAATCTAAACAAGCAACAAGCCGTAAGAAACAATTGGAAAAAATCGAGTTAGATGATATTCAACCATCATCTCGTCGTTATCCTTTCGTGAAGTTTTCACCAGAACGTGAAATCGGTAATGACTTATTATTTGTAGAAAACGTATCAAAAACAATTGACGGTGAAAAAGTCTTAGATAACATTTCATTTACAATGTTCCCTAACGATAAAGCTGTACTTGTTGGAGATAGCGAAATTGCGAAAACAACATTACTTAAAATTTTAGCTGGAGAAATGGAACCAGATGAAGGTACAGTTAAATGGGGTGTGACAACTTCACGTACGTACTTCCCTAAAGATAACTCAGAATTCTTCGATGGTGTGAATATGACATTAGTCGACTGGTTAAGACAATATGCACCTGAAGATGAACAAACTGAGACATTCTTACGTGGTTTCCTAGGTCGTATGTTATTCAGCGGTGAAGAAGTGAAGAAGAAAGCAAGTGTCCTTTCAGGTGGAGAGAAAGTACGTTGCATGTTAAGTAAAATGATGCTTTCAAGTGCGAATGTTCTCTTAATGGATGAACCAACAAACCACTTAGACTTAGAAAGTATTACTGCAGTCAACGATGGGTTGAAATCATTCAAAGGTTCAATCATCTTCACATCACATGACTTTGAGTTTATTAACACAATCGCAAACCGTGTGATCGACTTAAACCCACAAGGTGCCCTTTCTAAAGAAATCAGTTACGAAGAGTACCTAAAAGAAACTGGTGTATTAAGCTAGAAATTATGCAGAGGTTAGGTGAAAAATCCTAACCTCTTTTTCTATGTTTAATCCCTACAGTTCAGTCTATATAGAGTATATAGCTAAAAAATTGATAATAGACGATGAAAAAAACAAAGTATAAATTACACTTAATTAGTAAATACTTTCGGAATTTAGGCTTTTTTCAGTAAATTTCTAAAAATCATATATTTCTGGTTTACATCTCAATGGTAACTATGTATAATGTGATACATACTAATTAATTGAATAGTTTTTTGATGAGGCGCATCAATCATAAGTACTTGCCACGCCTACTGTCTGTTGCAGTTGGTAAGGAAAGGGTGAGATGCCGAAATAATCATAAATGCAGAGTTATGATTGTTGGACTTTCAGGTTAAGAGCTAAGGGTCTGTCATTATTATCAAATAATGGAGTGCATCACTTGTATATAAATTTACGAGCAAGTTCGCATTCCGGACTTGCTCTTTTTATATATGTGATTCTCCCCTACTATCGAGGAGGATATGTAAAGCAATGAAGAGAAGTGTTTTAAAATTCGGCGGTTCGTCTGTCAGCGATTTTACGAAAATTAGGAATATTGCTGAAATGCTGAAAAATAGAATTGAAAATGACGAACAACTTATTGTCGTGGTCAGTGCAATGGGAAAAACAACTGACCAATTAATGGAAAATGTAGCTGCGCTGACCAGCGAACCAAAACAACAAGAGCTTGCCCTCTTATTAACAACTGGTGAACAGCAAACTGTTTCCTACTTGTCTATGGTGCTAAACGATATAGGCGTTCAAGCAAGAGCCATGACAGGATATCAAGCCGGAATTAAAACAGTTGGACATCATCTCAAAAGCAGGATTGCAGAAATCAACCCTGATACTTTTGATAAAGCATTTGAAACGCATGATGTACTTGTTGTAGCCGGGTTCCAAGGTATCAATGATGAACTTGAATTGACTACGCTTGGCCGAGGTGGTTCGGATACGACAGCAGTTGCATTAGCAGCAGCCAATCAAACACCATGTGAAATTTATACAGACGTTGACGGTGTCTATGCGACTGACCCTCGTATTTATAAAGATGCCAAACGTTTAAGTGTAGTTTCTTACGAAGAAATGATGGAAATGAGCGCACTGGGTGCTGGGGTTTTAGAAACACGCAGTGTCGAACTCGCAAATAACTATAACATTCCATTGTATTTAGGAAGAACGTTATCAAATGTGGAAGGAACGTGGATTATGTCACAAACAGAAATACTAGAGAAAAAAGCAGTAACGGGCGTAGCTTTAGATAGCAAAATGATGCATGTCACTATCAGCTATCCCCTATCTGATAATAAACTCTTAACAGATTTATTTACTTTACTTGAAGAAGGACAAGTCAATGTTGATATGATTTCTCAAATCGTCAACCTTGAAGGGTTACAGCTCTCATTTACAATTAAAGATACTGATTTGACACAAATCAAAGGTATTTTTAACAAATTGTCAGAAAGTTATCAAGCTTTAGATTATAATTTAAATGATGCCTACGCAAAGATTTCCTTGATTGGATCAGGTATGAGAGATATGTCAGGTGTCGCATCGAAAGCTTTCATCAGTTTAATTAATGCAGGTATTCCGTTCTACCAAACAACGACATCTGAAATCAGTATCTCTTATGTTATCGATGCTGATAACGGAGAACGTGCAGTCAAACAACTTTATGAAACATTTGATATTTAAAAGTTGGAAAGCAGCAAGAATCAGAAACTCAAGAAAGAATTAACGACTTTCTTAAATAATAATATGGAGTGAATTGAATATGACAAAATTAGCAATCGCAGGTGCAACAGGTTTAGTAGGAAGCAAAATGTTAGAGACAATCGATCGTAAAAATATTCCATTTGATGAGCTTGTATTATTTTCTTCAGCAAGATCAGCAGGAAAAGAAATCGAGTTTCAAGGTAAAACATATACAGTTCAAGAACTAACAGAAGACGCTGCAAGCGAACATTTTGATTATGTATTGATGAGTGCTGGGGGCGCTACAAGTGAACACTTCTCACCTATTTTTGAAGAAGCGGGAGCCATTGTTATCGACAACTCAAGTCAATGGAGAATGCACGATGATATCGATTTAGTCGTACCAGAAGTCAATGAACCTAAATTTACAAGAGGTATCATCGCAAACCCTAACTGTTCAACAATCCAATCAGTGGTACCTTTAAAACCATTACAAGATAAATACGGTTTAAAACGTGTTGCTTATACAACATATCAAGCAGTATCAGGTTCAGGTTACGCTGGCCGTGAAGATTTATTAAATGGAGAAAAAGGAGAAGAACCAAAAACTTATCCTCATCCTATTTATAACAACGTGTTACCTCACATTGATGTCTTCTTAGAAAATGGTTATACAAAAGAAGAACAAAAAATGATTGATGAGACACGTAAAATCTTAAACTTACCAGACTTAAAAGTAACAGCAACTTGTGTGCGTGTACCTGTACAAGACAGCCACAGTGTTGAAATGGACGTTACTTTAGATAAACCAGCGACAGTAAAAGAAATTCAAGAACTATTTGAAAATGATGATCGTGTTGTCTTAGTAGACAATCCAGAAAATAATGAATATCCGTTGGCTGTTTATTCTACTGGTAAAGATGAAGTCTTTGTCGGTCGTATCCGTAAAGACGATTCATTAGATAATACATTCCATATTTGGGTAACATCAGATAACTTACTTAAAGGCGCAGCATTGAATACAGTCCAAATTTTAGAACAAGTTTTATCAATGAAAGGAGTTTCTTAATATGAGTCGTTTATTTGAAGGAGTTGGGGTAGCTCTTACGACCCCATTCACAAATAATGAAGTCGATTATCAAGCATTAGAGAAACATGTTAATTATTTATTAGACAATAATATCCAAGCGATTATTGTAAATGGTACAACTGCAGAGAACCCTACTTTAACTGAAGATGAAAAAGAAAAAGTATTAGAAGCAGTTATTAAACAAGTGAATGGCAGAGCAACTGTTATTGCTGGTACAGGTACAAACTCAACTAAAAAATCTTTAGATGCTTCATTACGTGCTAAAGAATTAGGTGCAGATGCAATTATGCTAATTACACCTTACTACAATAAAACAAGCCAACGTGGTTTAATCGCCCACTTCACTACAGTGGCAGATGCAGTAGAACTACCTGTTGTTTTATATGATGTACCATCAAGAACAAATATGAGAATTGATGTAGAAACAATGGTTGAGTTAGCGAAAAATCCTTATATTGTAGCATTGAAAGATGCGACTAATGATTTTGAACATCACCGTGCGTTAAAAGAACGCTTAGACTTATCTGAGTTCTCATTATATAGCGGTAACGATGACAATGTTGTACGTTATTACGCTGAAGGCGGCCATGGTGTAATTTCAGTTGTCGCAAACGCGATTCCTGGTGATTTCCAAGCACTTTATGAAAAAGCAAAACGTGGCGAATCTATTGATAAAGATTTCGAACCAATTAACCGTTTGTTAAATGCGTTATCAGTAGATGTTAACCCTATCCCAATCAAAGCACTTACTGCTGTTGAAGGATTCGGTAACTACGAAGTACGTTTACCGTTAGTGACTTTAGAAGAATCAGACCGTAAACAACTTGAAGAAGCATATGCCAAATATAAAGCAGGTGAACTTTAATGAAAATTTTGTTAATCGGATATGGTGCAATGAACAAACGTGTGGCACGTTTGGCTGAAGAGCAAGGACATGAAATTGTAGGTGTTATCGTTCCAGATCCTGAAAATGACTATCCCTACCCTACTTATTCACAAATCAGTGAAGCAAAAGATGCTGAAGTAGCGATTGATTTCTCTAATCCGGAATTATTATTACCGTTATTAGACCAAGATTTCAAATTACCAGTTGTTGTAGCTACAACGGGTGAAAAAGAAAAAATTCAAGAAAAACTACAAGCATTAAGTAAAGACATGCCAGTCTTCTTTAGTGCAAATATGAGTTATGGTATCCATGTCATGACAAAATTATTAGAAGTTGCCGTACCACTTTTACAAGGTTACGATATCGAATTAATCGAAGCACACCATAATAAAAAAGTAGATGCACCAAGTGGTACATTGATTAAATTGTTAGATGTTATCAAAGATATTAAAGAAGTAAACCCTGTCTATGATCGCTCACAAACAACTGAACGTAGAAAACCTGAAGATATCGGAATTAGTGCTGTTCGTGGCGGTACAATTGTTGGTGAACATGAAGTATTGTTTGCTGGTGTCGATGAAACGATTGAATTAACACATCGTGCACAATCAAAAGATATCTTTGCGAACGGTGCAATTACAGCCGCTGAGCGATTGGTTTCTAAACCAAATGGGTATTATACATTTGATAATTTAAATAATTAATTAAACAAAGGAGAGGTTTTTACCATGGCAAAAGATTTAACAGCTGAGGAGATTATTCAATATATTAGTGATGCGAAAAAATCAACACCACTAAAAGTTTATATTAACGGAGCGTTCAAAAACGTAGAATTCCCTGAATCATTTAAAGTATTCGGCGGAGAAGATTCTAAAGTGATTTTCTGTGAAGCAGATGACTGGGATAAATTCTATGACGAATATCAAAACTACATTGAAGATGTAGAAATTGAAATGGATCGTCGCAACTCTGCGATTCCACTAAAAGATTTACGTCATACAAACGCGCGTATTGAACCAGGTTCATTCATTCGTGAACAAGCGATTATCGAAGATGGTGCAGTTGTGATGATGGGCGCAACAATCAACATCGGTGCGGTAGTCGGCGAAGGTACAATGATCGACATGGGTGCGACATTAGGTGGTCGTGCAACAACAGGTAAAAATGTACATGTCGGTGCAGGTGCTGTATTAGCAGGTGTTATCGAACCACCAAGTGCATCCCCTGTTGTAATTGAAGATGATGTATTAATCGGTGCCAATGCAGTTATCTTAGAAGGCGTTCGTGTCGGTAAAGGCGCAATTGTTGCTGCAGGTGCAATTGTGACACAAGACGTTCCACCCGGTACTGTAGTTGCAGGTACACCAGCGAAAGTAATCAAACAAACTTCTGAAGTTGAAGATTCTAAACGCGAAATCGTATCTGCTTTACGTAAATTAAATGACTAATCAAAAACCAGACGTTAACAACTATTAAATAAATCAAAAAAGGCGTATCGTGTGCGTTTTGCAGAGCCTCACATACGCCTTTTATACATATTATTAAGTAAGACAAAAGGAAGGATATTATGACACAAACTGAATTAGAATTTGTAACACAACATCGTCGCCATTTACATCAAAACCCAGAACTAAGTTTGGAAGAATACGAAACAACGAATCATATCATTGCTTTTTTAGAATCTATCGGCGTACCTTATGAACGTCCTTTAGAAACAGGTGTCGTTGCACACTTAAAAGGTAACGGTAATCATACAATTGCGTTTAGAGCTGATATTGATGCTTTACCGATTGATGAAGAAAATGACATCGACTTTAAAAGTTCAAAAGCAAATGTGATGCATGCGTGTGGACATGATGGCCATACAACTGCCCTACTCTTATTTGTCAGACGATGCAAAGCTTTATTTGACAAAGGCGAATTACCGCAAAATGTAGTGTTTATTTTCCAACCTGCTGAAGAAACAGGCGCAGGTGCTAACCGTTTGATCAAAGCTGGTGCATTTGATCATCATCCAATCGAAGCGGTTTTTGGTATCCATGTTATGCCGTTTAATGATGAAGGCACTGTAACAATTATGAATGAAGAAATTACTGCGAGCGCTACAGAATATCGCTTCTTCTTAAAAGGACAATCTAGCCACGTTGCGAATAAAGAACAAGGACGCTCATGTGGTGAAGGTTTAATCCATGTATTAAACCAAGTGAGTCAAATTCAACAATATCATTTGAATGGTTTACAAAGAAATATAGTTCATATTGGTCGTTTTAATGCTGGTGAAGCGATTAACACAGTCCCTAGTCAAGGTTACTTAGAAGGTACAATTCGTACGTATGACACAAATGATCTACAAGCAGTAAAAGATCAAATGTCTAAAATTGCGCAAAGTGTACAGTTATTATTTGGTGTTAATTGCGAAGTGAAGTTTGAAGAAGGTTACCCACCTACTTTTAATGACCCTACTTTACATGATGGTGTCGTTAAAGCTTTAAAAGATGCGGACTTTAATGTAGTAGAATTAGAAAAACCTTATTTATTCGGTGAAGATTTCAGTTTCTATAGCCAAATTGCGCCAAGTTACTTTGCTTTTGTCGGTATTCGTAATGAAGCAAATGACTGGGTACATGGTTTGCATACACCGAAACTTAACTTCGACGAAGCACAATTAATCCGTATTGCGGATTATTATGAAAATCTATTATTCCAATATGGCAAGGAGGTTTCTTCATGACAGCGATTTGGTCGGTAAACCGTCAACAATTTATAGATAATGCGAAAAAAGTACGTCATAACCAAAATTTAATGGCCGTTGTGAAGAACAATGCTTATAACTATGGGTTAGAATTTTCTGTAGAAGCCTTTTTAGAAGCTGGCATTGATACATTCAGCACAACTTCACTTGCTGAAGCTATTCGTGTCAGAAAAATTGCACCAAATGCGACGATTTTTTTAATGAACGCTGTTTATGATTTTGATGCGGTAAGAGATAATCATATTCACATGACCCTGCCCTCTTTAACTTATTACTATCAATATAAAGAAGAGTTACAAGGTATCCATGTTCACTTAGAATTTGAGAACTTACTTCATCGTTCTGGGCTTAAAACCATACAAGAAATTAAAGAAGTACTTGAAGATCATGCGAATAACCAAAATGAAGATAAGATGATTATCAGTGGTTTATGGACACATTTTGGTTACGCAGATGAATTTGATGTTCCTGAATATGGTATTGAAAAACAAGCGTGGGTTGACGTTGTCGATGCATTACTTTCTGAGGGATATCATTTTGATTTAATTCATGCACAAAACAGTGCTTCATTTTATCGAGAAGAACAACAACTTTTACCGCATCACACGCATGCACGTGTCGGTATTGCTTTATATGGCTCAAGACCTTACAGCAGCTTATCAGAAGACGTTATCAGTCAATCACTTACTGTTAAAGGTAATGTGATTCAAGTCAGAGATGTAAATAAAGGTGACTATTGCGGCTATAGCTTTGCGTATGAAGTCGAACAAGATCATACAAAACTTGCGGTTGTTGATATGGGTTACGGTGACGGTATTTTAAGAACCAGAGCTAAACACGAAGCCATTATTAATGGTAAACGTTACCCTATCAAAGCTTTGATGATGAGTCATATGTTCGTTGCGGTTGATGAAACCGTTACTGCACAAGATGAAGTGATACTATATAATGAAGATATGCGTATTGATGAATATACGTTTAAAGGTGTCGGCGCGAACTCTGAACAATTAAGTGCGCTAAACCATGATTCTTTGATAAAGGAGATTCGATAAAATGGTTGTAGAATATAAAAATGGTAAATTAACAATGGGTGGCACAAGTTTAGAAATGATTGCTCAAAGCTTCGGTACCCCACTGATTGTTTATGATGAGGACCAAATCCGTAATCAAATGCGCAGATATAAAGAAGCATTTGAAGCTAGCGGCCTTGATTATAATATTTCATATGCTTCAAAAGCATTTACTTGCCTGCAAATGGTTAAGCTTGTACAAGAAGAAGGATTAAGCTTAGATGTTGTATCTGAAGGTGAACTTTATACTGCTTTAGAAGCCGGTTACGACCCAGCAAACATCCACTTTCATGGTAATAACAAAACAAAACACGAAATTCGTTATGCATTAGAAAGTAAAATCGGTTATTTCGTGATTGATTCTTTAGATGAAATCGAATTAATTAATAGATATGCATCAGAAACAGCTGATGTTGTACTACGTGTAAATCCTGGTGTAGAAGCACATACCCATGAATTTATTCAAACGGGCCAAGAAGATAGTAAATTTGGTTTATCTATTCGCTATGGTTTAGCAGATCAAGCGATTGAAAAAATTCAAAATAGCGATAAATTAAACTTAAAAGGTATCCATTTCCATATTGGTTCTCAAATTGAAGGCACAGAAGCAATGATTGAAACAGCTAAAATTGTGATTAAATGGTTAAAAGATTTGAATTTAGAAGTGGATTTACTAAATATTGGTGGTGGCTTCGGAATCCGTTATGTTGAAGGTGATGTCAGCTTCCCTATCGAGTCAGGTATCAAAGAAATTACAGATGCTTTAAAAGATATTGCGAAAGAAGCAGATTATCCACTACCAACAATTGGTATTGAACCAGGACGTTCTATTGTGGGAAAAGCTGGTGTAACGCTTTATGAAGTCGGTACAATTAAAGAAATTCCTGGTATTAACAAATATGTATCTATTGACGGTGGTATGAGTGATCACATCCGTACAGCATTATATGGTGCAAAGTATGATGCCTTATTAGTTAATCGTGATGAAGAAGCGGACGATACAGTCACTATCTCTGGTAAATTATGTGAGTCTGGCGATATTATTGCGCGAGATGTGAAATTACCTTCATCTGTTCATCGTGGCGATTACCTTGCGATATTATCAACAGGTGCATATCACTACTCTATGTCATCTAACTATAACCAAATGCAGAAACCTGCAGTGTTATTTGTGAAAGATGGTAAAGCAAGAGAAGTTATTAAACGTCAATCACTACGTCAATTAATTATTAATGATACAAAAGTAAAATAAATCATAAATGTAAAAAACGAACTGAGATAAGATCAGTTCGTTTTTTTGTATTATACGAGATTTAATAAATTAACAGAAGAAAAATCACTCTTTTCCAAGAAACAACAATATATCATTATCTAAATTTTCCTTCCGTTTTATATTGGGGATAAAGCCAAAAAAGGAAAAAGACAAAGAAAAAAACACTTTACAAAGTGTAAAGTGTTTAATAATCAATAAAAGCCATCTATTAATTATAGTTTAACAACGTTTGCAGCTTGAGGACCGCGGTCGCCTTCAACTACTTCAAATTCTACTGATTGACCTTCTTCTAATGATTTGTAACCTTCTTGGTTAATTGCTGAGAAGTGTACGAATACATCGTTTTCTCCTTCAACTTCGATAAAACCGAATCCTTTTTCAGCGTTGAACCATTTAACTGTACCTTGTTTCATAATTTGTGAAACCTCCAAGACTAAAATTCAATATGCTTATTCGCATATTACAAAAAATACTTACGATAATTAGAGTATTGTAAAACCACAAAAGTAAATCTAGATATCTATATCATTCTAATCACTTTTCAACAGTCTTATGTATATGCTGCAGGTGGATTAATAACTGTTCATGACTCAATATAAATCTTACGATACCACCCTTAGTTGCAGATTACGCAAAAGCAATGTTATCGGTATGTTCTATATGTGTTTGAGCTAAATATTCTTTGCAATATGGAATAAAACTATTGCTTAAAACCCATTATAGTGCATTCCCCATATCATTGCAATACAAATAGTAAAAAATAATTAGTCAATAATTGGGAGGTCGTAATATACTTCGTTATTATATAATACGATAAAGCTATAAAATATTTGCATATCTTCATCGCAATCTTCACAAAACCCCATATCACAATTATTGTAGAATGCATAAATGTTGTACTTACCTTTTATGAAATTATCAAACTTCATTTTAGACAAACAAATCAGTTCTCTGTATTTTTTAAGCATATCCTCATATTGTTCAAATTGAAATTGTTCATAGATATTATCGCGCCAATCATCGAACAACCACCATCCCTCATAGTCAGCTCTGATTATATTGACTGTCCACACTTTAAAATCCCCTTTTTAGAAAATCATTTCTCTTTATATTCTTAACTATTGAAGAGATAATTTCAAGAAATGTGTTTGTATTTATAGATATTGGGTTGTGTAGTAAATATTAGTTTTTTGCCCTGAAAATTCGTATAATAAAACAAAGAGGTGATCTTATGCAACGTAGAAAAATTCAAGTATTTGGACAAGTACAAGGTGTCGGATTCCGTTATTTTACTGAACGCCTTGCACAAAAATATCATATTACAGGAACAGTACAAAATGTTGAGCAATATGTAGAAATATATGCCCAAGGTGAAGAACAAGAACTCGAACAATTCACACAAGCGATAATCGAGGGTGCTTCCCCTGCTTCCAATGTCACAGACTACAACATTGAACATCTAGATACAGATTCATCTTTAGAAAGATTTAGAACTATTTAAAAAGGAAGATGTAAATTGAGATATTATATTTCTCGAATTTATGGAACACTTGTAGGTGTTCCAGCTGCTATTGTCGCTTGGCTCACAAGTATTTATGCATTCGATATATTATTTGTATATGATTTAGGAATCGGTATTGTAGCATTCTTTGCTTTTTACCTTCCTACTCAATTTTTCACATCCAAAAAATATTTAAATGAAATAGGATTAACACGAAGAGACTTTAGATTTGTGCGTCACCATTTAAATAATGCGCAAACAAAAGTTAGAAAACTACTAAAATCCTTTATCAACGTGCGATCAATAAAAGATTTCAAGCAAGTTAACGAAATTCATAGATTAGCACGAACAATATATTTTACGGTGAGACAGCAACCACAAAAGTTCTTTATTGTTGATAGCTTTTTCTATTCGCACTTAGACAATGCGTTGAACTTGATTGAAAGCTATACAAGATTGGCAAAAATGCCAGCAAAATCTAAAGAAGAAAAACAAAAGTTAGAACAAACACGTATTACCTTAGATGAAGTTAAAAGGACTTTAGTTGCTGATTTAAAGCGATTAAATGAAGAAGACTATACACGTCTTGATGTTGAAATGGAAATGAATAAAATAGAGCAACAACGTCACTTACAAAGAAAGGAGCATGATTAATGGCTAACGAAAATGAAATGCCGACACATCCAGAGTTACAGAGCCAGATTTCAAATAACCAGACACTCATGGAGGCTAATAAAGATTTCACGCCAGAACAACAAAAGAAAATTCAAGAGTTGGCAAATCAGATTGAACCGATGAATTATGACTCACTGATGAAATTCGGTTCCAATGCACAATCTAGTATGTCGACTTTTGCACATAAAATGCTGACTGAAGTAAAGTCTAAAGATACAGGCCCTATCGGAGATACATTAAATCAATTAATGGTAAAACTTAAAGAAGTACAACCCGATGACTTTAAACAAGAAAAAGATTCTTTCATAAAGAAAATTTTTAAACGCGCTAAAGCTTCTGCGAATGAAATTTTCTCAAGAATGCAATCAGTTGGCTCTCAAGTAGACCGTATTTCTGTTGAATTAAAAAATCATAAAGATGGATTGAACAGAGATATTCAATTATTAAACGGTCTATATAATCAAAATAAAGACTACTTTGAAGAACTTAATCTTTATATTGCAGCGGCACAAGAAAAGAAACAAGCAATCTTAGAACAAGAATTACCTGAGAAAAGACAAAAGGCATATGAATCAGGCAATCAAATGGATATTCAAGAAGTAGCTGATTTAGAACAATTTGCGGATCGTTTAGATAAACGTATCTACGATTTACAGTTATCTAGACAAATATCACTACAAACTGCACCACAAATTCGTATGATTCAAAATGTGAACCAAACACTTGCCGAAAAAATTCAAAGCTCCATTTTGACAAGTATTCCATTGTGGAAAAACCAAATGGCTATTGCGTTAACATTGATGCGTCAACGACAAGCAATGTCAGCACAACGTGCAGTTACTGATACTACCAATGACCTGTTAACTGCGAACTCAGAGTTGTTAAAACAAAATGCAGTGGATACAGCTGTTGAAAATGAACGTGGAATTGTTGATATTGAAACATTAAAATCAACACACGAGAATATTATTGAAACAGTTGAACAAACATTGCAAATTCAAGCTGAAGGTCGTGAAAAACGTCAACAAGCTGAACAAGAATTGCAACATTTAGAAGCGGATATGAAAGAACGCTTATTAACAATGAAAGAAAATAAAGTACAATAACAAACAAAAACGATTATCTCCCCTACCGTTTTGGTGAAAGATAATCGTTTTTTCTTTTGTATGATTGAACAATATTAATTTTTGGGTAAGTATAACGAGATAAGTTCAAAGGAGTCTGGTAACTAATGACACAACACTTCAATAAAGGTGTTTTGTTTTATCATCAAGCTGCAGGTCAAGGCAATCTGTATAAATCTATTGGACAAGTAACAGAAAGCTTAGTTCAAATGTGTGATGATTTAACAATTAAATTAAGTGAAGAAGAAGGAGATATTAAAAAGTTTTGTGATACTGTAGCTCAAAATGATGACCATTCATATGATATCTTCTTTATCTTAGGCGGCGATGGTACAGTTAATGAGTTAGTAAACGGCGTCGTAAAAAATGAGTTGAATATTCCTATCGGCATTATTCCAGGCGGAACGTTTAATGATTTTGCTAAAACATTAAATTTGGCTGCTAGACCTGTACAAGCAGCACAACAATTGCTTGAAGCTAAAGTGAAATCTTTTGATGTATTAGATATTAATGGTCATATTGCGTTAAACTTTGCCGGAATCGGTATGATGGTAGAAAATGCAGAAAATGTAGATTCAAACAGTAAGAAAGTTTTTGGTAAGTTAAGTTATATCTTTACTACTTTAAAAGTAATTGCTGATCCTGAAACCTATAAATATGAAGTTAAAGCAAATGGTGAAAGTTATTCAGGAGAAACATCCATGATCCTCATCGCAAATGGTAATTTTGTCGGTGGAAGCAGAATTCCTTTAGAAGACTTATCCCCTTGCGATGGTAAAATGAATATCTTCCTATTCAAAAATCATAATATGAGTTTAATTAAGGATTTCTTCCACGTGAAAGACAGTATGAATTGGAATGATATCACTGAGAATATCACATTAGTATCCACTGATGAAGCAACTTTAGAAACGACTCCAAATACTAAAATGGACATTGATGGAGAAATATTATTTGATACGCCTGCAGAAATTAAATTGTTAAAAGACAAAGTAAAACTATTGTATGTAGATATAGAAAACGAATAAGAATAGAAAACGGGAGTGTACGTATGATTTGTACACTCCCGTTCTAGATTTATAGAATTATTCTTTTTCGTAAACGATTGGTTTTTGATTTTTTGCGCCTAAGCTGATTAAGTACCCGATAATTACAGCTGCAATCGCAATTGGGAACCATTCTAGGCTGTTGCTAGCAAGTGGTAATTTGCTCCAAGCTCCAAAATGAATCCATTCTTTAGCAACCGCTACACTAATTAATGATGTAATTGTAATCACAATAATTGTAAATTGTTGGACGATTGGTTTCATTGGAACAAATCGTGCCATCAAAATTAATAATACAGTTGTAATTCCGATTGGATATAAAATCATCAATACTGGAATTGAAAGTTGAATAACTTGGTTTAAACCTAAGTTAGCAAGTACTAAACTGATACCAGTAAAGACTAATACATAAGCTTTGTAAGAGATTTTAGGGAAAATACTATTAAAGTATTGACTTACTGATACTACAAGTCCACATGCTGTTGTTAAACAAGCAAGTGCAACGATGATACCTAATAAGTATTTACCAAATTCACCATAACCAGTTCCGGCAATTGTAGTCAGTAAGTATGTACCGACGTTTTGGTCATGTGCTGCTAAATCTTTTAATTTCTCTGGAGATACAACCATATGGTTACCGATATAACCTAGAGAAATATAAATGAACATTAAACCAGCTGCTGCAATTACACCTGCCATTGCTGTTTGTTTGAAGATTGTATCAGCATGTGTCACTCCTGTTGCTTTAACTGCATTTACTACAATCATAGAGAAAGCAATTGCGGCAATTGCATCCATTGTAAGGTAACCTTGTGTAAAACCTTGAGAGAAACCAGTTAATGTTGATGTATATGCTTCTGTACCATGGCTAGATGGATTACCACCGAAGTCCATAAATCCTTTGATAATCATAGCAATGATTGTAATCAACAATGCTGGCGTTAATAATGAACCGATACGGTCTACCATTTTACCAGGACTCAAACAAAGATATAATACTACTGCGAAATAAATAACTGAGAAAATAAATAACGCAATTGGGCTGCTTGTATTAATGATCGGTGTAACAGTCATTTCAAATGATGTTGACGCTGTACGCGGAATTGCGAACAACGGTCCGATTGTTAAATAAATAGCCACTAGGAATACTACTGAGAAAATAGGTGATATTTTATTAAATGATCCGATATAACCTTGTTTATCTAAAGCACCTACTACCACACCTAATAACGGAAGCCCGATTCCCGTTAATACAAATGCGAGAATAGCTGGCCAGAAATAATGACCGCTATCTAGTCCTAAATTTGGTGGGAAGATAAGGTTTCCGGCGCCAAAGAAGATGGCAAACAAGGTAAACCCGATAATCCATGTGTTTTTATTCATTTTGATGTGCTCCTTCTGTTACTATAAATCTTAAATATTGCTTTATTTTAGCATAATGCACTAGGAATTGCCATATAAACTTTCAGAAAATTTAAAAAGTATCACGCGAAATTTGTTACATAATCAGTGAAATATGTCATTTTACTAATTTTAAAACAAAATAATACGCATACAATCAACAAGATAATGTCTTATTGTGTTTTGTATGCGTATTGTATAAGGTCTTTAGACAGACTTCAATAATAGTTTTTTCAATAAAGGTGAAAGTTGACTCGGTAAGTTCTCAACACCTTCTACAAATAAAGCGTATTGCCCATAAATATTATGGATGGTACGTTCAATATCTTCGGTAATTTCTTCTTGACTTAAGAATACGTTAAATATCTCAACACCATATTTTCTAGCTTCTTCAACAGCTTCGTACGTGTCAATAATACCATCTTGATCGTAATTATATGCTGAAGGTTCACCATCAGAAAAGATGATTAAAAATTGTTGGTGATGCGGTCTGCTTAATAAGCGTTCACTTGCAATTCTGATTGCGACACCATCCCTATTATCATCTTGTGGCGTTAATTCCATTATTCTAGCGCTGTCTTTTGAACCGATAGAATAATTATAATTGATAATTTCATCAATAATATTAGGTTGCGATTTGTCATCAGCATCAAATGCATCCTCATTAAATGCTAAAACTTCATGTTTTACATTCAGTTTTTTCAAGGTTTCATGGAATAATACGACACCTTTGATTGTTTCTTCCATTTTATCAATCATACTTGCTGATGCATCAACAAGTAATGTGAATGTCGCATCGAAGGAACGACTTAAATCTTGTTTTTTATAGAACATTTTATATTGGTCATCAATAAACCAATTGATTAAGTCTCTTTGTAAACGTCCTTTAGTAAGGTTATGACGTTCATCAACTTGTTCACGTTCTATCGTTTTTTCAATGATTTGTGTTAAATCCTTGATTTCGTATTGTACTTCTCGTTCTACTTCGTGATATGCTGCACGATCCTCAGCTGTTATTTCCGGCACATTCCATTTAATTTCCACATTTTCATTGATACCTTTTAAGGCAAAAGGTTGTGATGAAGCACCTGTTTGGCCACCCGACTCATTATCTAAGGTCTCATTTGATCCTTTACCCTTTTTAGTCATCATATCTGTCATATCATCAGAAGCATCACCTTCCCGTGCGTTGTCATTATCACTGACAGCTTCACTGTTCTCGCCTTCATGGAGTTCCATTTCTAGGTAAGAACCACCTTGCGATTTAGAGTCTTGTGCTTTGGTGTCAGCTTCAGCTGTCTCGATGTCATCATCTTCATCTGTGTCATCTTTACCGTCAACATTTGCTGCATCCACACGTTTAAGGTCATCGAAAGTTTCAGCTTGGATTTCTTTATAAACTTTACGTGGAATGTAATAATACTCATTTAGCATGTCTTCATCTAATAAGTCATCAAGCTGATACATAATACGTTCAGCTAAGAACTTATTGTCTTCTGATGTGTAGTTCATAAAGAAATTAGGCAGATACATATACATACTTTGTAAGATTGGATCTAAATCAGGTCTAATACTAGGCACTTCATAAAAGTCTTCAGTTAATAGTGATTTCTCTAAATATAAGAAGATTAAATCAGTATAAGTTGTTTTTGTGCGATAAACACTGATTTGTGACTCAGTATAGTTAAGACGAATTTGTTTGCGCAAAGCGATTGCATCTTTCATACTTGGGCGAATTTTAACAATCGCATTTAGCACACGCATATCTTCTAATAATTTGAAGACTTGTTTAAAGAAGCTTGGATGTTTAAATTCTTGATTGTCTAATACTTCATTCACAATAAATTCATCCATTAATCGATAACCATAGGTCGCAAGTAAAACATCTGTCTTTAGTCCAGTAATTTCAATATGACTTGGACGGTGTGTCCAGAAGACACTAGCGATTAATTCATTTTCGATCGGATCATAATAAGGGAATTTTTGAATTTTGACATGCGTTTGATTATTTTCCAAAAGTAAACGTGCAAGGTCTTGCAACATCATCACTTTTTTAGCGTCTAAGATTTCATCATTAAACTTGATAAATCGATTGGTCATAAAAATCCCTCACTAAAAGTTCAATTCTATTGCATTAATAATCGCTTGTTGTTCACGTTCATCTTCTAACTTGTCAATAATCGCACGTTGAATTGCACGTTCAATCGGCATGACTGTTGCTAAATCACTCATATCAATCAATGCACGGATACTTGCAGCTTCTTCAGAAATTTGCCCTTGTTTTGTCATAGTACGTAAGTCTTCATTAAATGCGACAATTTTTGAAATAAGTGCATCATCGTCTAAGCGACTTTGTTCTTTAATAACTGTTTTTAATGTTTCGCCATCAATATAGTCTACATGAATAACAACGAAACGGTTTTTTAATGCTTCGTTCATCGGTAATGTACCTACATAACCTTCGTTAATTGCTGCAATGACATTAAAACCAGGTTTTGCTTTAATAATTTCACCAGTAAACGGATTTGTAAGACTGCGACGATAGTCTAGCACACCGTTTAAGATAGGAAGTGTTTCAGGTTTCGCCATATTGATTTCATCAATGTATAGAATGTGTCCTTCTTTCATCGCTTGGATAACAGGTCCATCAATAAAGACAATTTCTTGATTGCCATCTGGACTTGTTTGGATAGTTTTGAAACCTAGTAAACTTTCAGCGTCTAAATCAACAGAACAATTGACTTGATGCATTGGAATATTAATATCTTCACTTAATGATTCTGCGAGTTTCGTTTTACCTGACCCTGTCGGTCCTTTTAATAAAATGTTTTTATTTAAGCGCATCATTGCATATGCGTCACCAAATACTGTTTTATCGGCATTAATATACTGATGTTGTGCCATTTAAAATTTCTCCTTTTCATACATCAAAAAATAGACCGAGGCACATCATTGTGCCCAAGTCCCTAATCGAATATTTAATTCAAATTGCTTATTAAACTTCTTTAAAATACTCTTTATAATAACCGCCAACTTTACCTGAGTTATCAATGATTTGATAATATTCTTCAGTTTCGTTAACGACATCGTATTGTTTTCCAATAGTCAACATATCAGATACTGTAAATTTTTTAGCGTCTGTATGCAGTACTTCTACCTTTTTAATTGGTTGTTTGTCTTTCCATTCTTCGTGTAACATATGTTCACAATCCTTTCTGTGCAGGTTATGCTTTTTCTAAAGTTAAGATGAATGACAATCCACTATTTTCTGTAATACGAACTGATTCTGAATCTTGTTGTTCAAGTGTTTGATATGGAATGCCAATTGTTTCTAGCTGTTGGACCGCATTGCGGTATTCTTGTTTAGATTGCGTACTAAATTCGATTTGTTCGACCGAACCATATTCTGGTAAATTAATTGGTTCTGTAGCTTGGAAGATGTGTAATTCTCCACCTAAGCCGCCTTCTCCAATTCGAAATACTTGTACTTTAAAGTCATCATCTGTAGTCGGTGTGTATTCAGCAAAATGATCAAGGCCGAATACTTTAGATAAAATCGATGAAGTCAGCAACATTTCATTAACTTGAACAATCACTGGTCCAAGTCCTTGGATTTGGTGAAGCGGATTCACCGTACCTTCATCGGTAGGCATACCTAATGGTACACCACTATTATTTTCATTAGAATAGATATCAAAGAATTGTCCGTTACCGTCTTTAAATTCAAAATGTTTATTATTATTCATTTCAGTAACGTCACCATATTTGATTTCATTTTGGTCTAAAATTGATTGATACTCTTCTAATCCTAAATCTGATGGTGTTCTTAAACCGACACTTAAGACATGATTATTTTCTGTCGAATAGTTTGGTACTTCAATAAAGTGTATTCTTGTACCCGGACTTAAAAATGCATCACCAAAACGTACTGCATTTTTTGAACCTTGTCTTTCATAATTCAATCCTAAAATATCATGAAATAAATAAATTGATTGTTCTAGATTTCGAGTACCTATTGTGACACTTCGTAAACCTGCCATTTTACCCACACCTTCTTTTGTGATTTCTCATTCATTATAACTTAAATGAAGTGGTTTTTGTATGATGAAGTGTTCAATGAATGAATTCAGTCAAAATAAGGTATAGTAATAATATATAGGATTAGAAAAGGCGTGTTTGATCTGAAAATTTGGATCAAAGGAGATGATTAATAATGCTTACTTTCTGGATATTATTCGCTTTAACGATACTTGTAGCAGCGTACTCCGGTATTAACTACTTCACAGGTCGAATTAAAGAAAATGCGAAGTTTAAAAAGCAACATTTCGGAGTTTTATGTATCGTATTTGTCATCCTTGCAATTATAGAACTTGTCGTTTTCAATATGCTATAGAATTAAAAGCAGCGATGATTGATTTTAATGAGTTAAATCAATCACGCTGCTTATTTTTGTTTCTAAATTCAAAAATCAACATAAAAATACGACGGCAAAACTGCCGTCGTATCAAGGTTTGTAATATGATTTACTTTATAGATTAAGATTCTAATAATAAATCTTCAGGGCTTTCGATAAGCTCTTTGATTGTTTTCAAGAATCCTACTGCCTCTTTACCATCAATAATTCTGTGGTCGTAGCTTAAAGCAAGGTACATCATAGGACGGTTCTCAATTGTATCTTTATCAATCGCGATAGGACGCGTGATGATTGAGTGCATACCTAAAATAGCTGCTTGGCTTCCGTTAATGATTGGTGTAGACATCATTGAACCGAAGATACCACCGTTTGTGATAGTGAATGAACCGTTCATTAAATCACCAAGTGATAATTTGTTGTCGCGTGCTTTAACTGCTAAGTCTGCGATTGAACTTTCGATTTCTGCGAAGTTTTTCTTATCACAGTCACGTACGAATGGCACGATTAAACCATTATCTGTAGATACCGCAATACCGATATCATAGAATTGTTTAGTAATCATGTCTTGTCCATCAATTTCAGCATTCACTGCAGGGTATTTTTTCAATGCTGCAACGGCTGCTTTTGTGAAGAATGACATGAAACCTAATTTTGTTCCGTCATGATCTTTGATAAATTGTTCTTTTTTACGTTTACGTAAGTTCATCACATTTGTCATGTCAACTTCGTTGAATGTAGTCAGCATTGCTGTGTTATTAGATACTTCTAATAATTTCTTAGCTGCTGTTTGTTTACGACGAGACATTTTTTCGCGAATCACTGGTTTGTTTGGTGTGCTGCTTTGTGGTTTAGCTGGTGCTTCTGATTTCGCTGGCTCAGCTTGTTTTTGGTTACCTTGTTGTTGACGATCAATGTCATCTTTACGTACAACATCGTTACCTTTAGAAGCAACTTCTGCTAAGTCGATACCTTTTTCACGCGCATATTTACGTGCAGATGGTGTTGCATTGACGCGTTGGTCACTAGAAGCACTTTCTTTTTCTTCTGATTTGTCAGCTTCTGCTGGTTCAGATTTTGATTCTGATTTGTCTTCAGATTTTGGTGCTTCTTCTTTTTTGTCATCAGATGAAGCTGAAGATGATGAACTGCCGCTGCCTTCCCCTACAGTTGCGATTGCTTGTCCTACTTCAACAGTATCACCAGGTTCTGCTAAGTGTTCTTGTAAAACACCTGCTTCTTCAGATACAACTTCAACGTTGACTTTATCTGTTTCTAATTCGACAACAGCTTCACCTTTGTCTACTGAATCACCTGGATTCTTCAACCATTCAGCTATTGTACCTTCTGTAATAGATTCTGCTAACTCTGGAACTACGATCTCAGACATACTAATTTCCCCCTAATTTTTGTTAAGACTCTCTTCGATAATAGATTTTTGAACGAGTTTATGATTTTCTCCGTCACCTTCAGCTGGCGCAGAACGTTTAATACGACCGCTATATTGCAATTCGTATTGATCGCTAGCGATATCACTTAAGTAAGGATATACGAACAACCAAACACCTTGGTTTTGCGGTTCTTCTTGAACCCATGCAATTGTTTCAAGGTTTGGCAACTGATCAATAACTGCTTTGATTTCGTCAGCTGGGAATGGATATAAGCGTTCTACCGCAATCAATAAAATCGATTCATCCGGTTCTTTTTGCAGACGTTCCTTCAAATCAATAAACATTTTACCTGAAGCTAAAATCACTTTTTTGACTTTGCTTGCTTCATGCTCTTCTGGCAAGATAGGTTCGAAATGGCCTTGTGTAAATTTATCGATTGTGTCAGCTACAGTTTTATTTCTTAATAAACTTTTCGGTGACATGACAACTAGTGGACGCATTGCATCAGTATCCAAGCTTGCTGCTTGTGCACGTAATAAGTGGAAATAGTTACTAGAGCTAGATAAATTTACGACAGTCGCGTTATTCTCAGCTGAGAGTTGTAAGAAACGCTCTAATCTTGCTGATGAGTGTTCTGGACCTTGTCCTTCATATGAATGTGGTAAGAACAATGTTAGACCTGAGCGTTCGCCCCACTTCGCATAACTGCTGAATAAGAAGTTATCGAACATCATTTGTGCCATATTCGCAAAGTCGCCGTATTGAGCTTCCCAGATATTCATAGTACCCTTGTTTTCAACATTGTAACCGTATTCGAAGCCTACAACAGCTGCTTCAGATAACGGTGAGTTATGAACATCGAATGATGCACGTTGATTTGGTACATGTTGTAAAGGCACATATTCTTCGCCAGTATCAGGGTTATGCAATACCGCATGTCTGTGACTGAAAGTACCACGTTCACTGTCTTGACCTGTTAAACGAATTGGTGTGCCATCTTGCATGATTGTCGCAAATGCAAGTTGTTCAGCTTGTGCCCAATCTACTAAACCATCTTCTTTTTCAAATGGTTCTCTACGTTTTTCTAAAACTTTGTTCAGTTTTTTCAAGACTTCAAAACCTGTTGGATATGTTAATAATGCATCATTGATTGATTTCAATTCTTCGAAATCAAATTGACGATCATCAGGTTGAAGCGGTAAGTCAACATTGTCCGGTTTAGACATATCTTGTGTTGTTGTTTTATCATTTTTATCGATTTTATCATGTGCTGCACGTAGTTCTTTTTGAACATCATCTAAGATGTCATTCTTTTCATCCTCAGAGATAATGCCTTCTTCAACCAATTGGTCACCATAAATGTGATCTACAGTTGGATGCTTACGGATGGCATGATAAGGAATTGGGTTTGTAATAGATGGTTCATCCATTTCGTTATGACCATAACGACGGTAACCGACTAAATCGATAACAACATCTTTGTTGAACTCTTTTCTGAAGTCCATTGCAATATCAATTGCTTCAATTGTTGCTTCAACATTGTCTGCATTAACATGCATAATCGGTACATCATAACCTTTAGCAACATCAGTAGAATATGTTGTTGAGCGACCATCTTGTGGCTCTGTAGTGAAACCGATTCTGTTGTTAGTAATCAGATGCAATGAACCGCCTGTTGAATACCCCTCTAAGTTGCCTAAGTTCATTGTTTCAAAGTTGATACCTTGTCCTGGATAAGCAGCATCACCATGAATTAAAATCGGCATAGATTTGCTGAAATCTGTTTGTACTTTGCCGCTTTGATGACGGTCATCTTGTACAGAACGTGTTTTACCTAATACAACCGGTGACACGATTTCTAAGTGACTTGGGTTGTTTGCTAATGAAATGCGTTGTTCTATACCATAAGTGTCTGTTGTTTTCGTACCGCCTAAGTGATATTTAACGTCACTTGTCCATGCTGAACCTGAAGTTAATTCTAGACTGCCGTCTTGTGGTAGGAACTTCATTGGATCAGTATGCATGAATTCAGAAATCATCATTTCATAAGGTTTTTCTAACACATGTGTTAAAACGTTGAGGCGTCCACGGTGTGCCATACCTATTTGAATATTTTGAATTTCTTCTTTAGCTGCACGACTTAAGATTTGTTGCAGCATTGGCACAAGGGTATCTACACCTTCAATAGAGAATCGCTTTGCCCCTACAAAGTTTTTATGAAGATATTTTTCGAAACCTTCAACATGTGCTAATGTCTTGAATAATTCTAGCTTTTGGCTTTTATTTAAGTTTGCTTTATATGGCGTTTCAATACGTCGCTTGAGCCAAGCGCGTTCTTTATTGTTGTTAATGTGTGTGTATTCAAAAGCAATCGGCCCTTTATAACGCTTTTCCATGCGTTGGATTGCTTCATAGGCATTGTCATAAATATCAGAAAAATGATCTGACACAATGCCTGAAGAAATTTGTTGTAAATCTTCTTTTGTTAAATTGAAATCTTCAAGTGTCAATCTAGGAACATTTTTACGTTCTGGTCGATTGACTGGATAAATATCTGCCTGCAGATGCCCATATTGTCTGATGTTATCGATTAAACGCATAACTTGTTTAATTGTCATATCATCAGAACTTGATGAAGGTGCTGCAGCCACCTCTCTGTTGTCATTGTTAATTGTACTAAATAGAATTTGTAAATCTTCAGAGACAGAAGTTGGATCTTGTAGATATTGATCGTATAAATCAATAATTACCCCTAAGTTAGCTCCGAAATTTACAGGTGCTTCACTAACCTGTGTATATTTCGTCATATTACTCCCTCCACAATATATTGAAACGCTTACAAATAAATAATATCATTAAATGTTCACAAATTAAAGGGAGAATGACGATTTGATGGCATGAAAAAGAGCCGATATGACGGCTCTTTATACACATATATAACCTTAAATATAATATTGTACAATAATAGACGAATTATCATTAAAATGTAATTATACGTTGAAGGTAATTTTGAATGTAGTAAACGTATCAACTTCACTTTCAACTTGAATCGTACCGCCATGTAAATTCACTATATTTTGAGCAATCGATAATCCTAAACCATTACCTCCACGTTGTCTAGAACGTGATTTGTCTACGCGATAAAAACGGTCAAAGATAAAGTCTAAGTCTTTTTTAGGAATGCCTGAACCATGATCGGTAATTTCAATAGTTGCTTGTCTATTTTTAAGTGCAGTACAAATTTCTATTCTTTTCTCTCTTGTATCATATTTAATCGCATTATCCAAAAAGATAAGCAATACTTGTTCAAGTTGATAACGATTAATATTCAGCCATATTGGTTTCACTGACGGTGTAAATGTAAAACTATAATCAGGATGTAATTGTTTGAGAGATTTTAGTCTAGATTTAATCTCGTCATTCACATCAACAGGTTCTACATCTAAAGCATCCTTATAGGTTGATTCTTTCGTTAATAGTAACAACTCTTCTACTAACTTGGTAATACGATTCATTTCTTCGATTGTTATATCTAATGATTCTTCTAAAATTGCTGGGTCTTTCTTACCCCATCGTTGGATAAGATTTAAGTGACCTTGAATGATTTGAAGCGGTGTTCTCAGTTCGTGTGAAGCATCTTCTACGAACTGGCGTTGTTGATCAAATAGTTCTTCAATTTGAATCATCATATCGTTGAATGTATCAATCAAGTCAGTTGTTTCATCGTATTCTGTCGGTAGTTCTAACTTTTCCTGGAAACCATCTCTACGGATTTTACGCATTTTGTTAGCCATAATTGTAATAGGTTTTGCGATTTGTGCAGAAAAGATATAACTGATAGTGGCAGTAATAATAATGGCAATAATACCAAATAACACCGATAAGATGATTAATGAATGCATAACACTATCATAACTTGCGAGCGAATGGATAATCACAGAATAACCATGAAACTTTTCAGTTTCGACTGGATGAGAAACGATTAAAAAGTTTGCATCTTTAATACGTTGCACGTAAACACTGTGATACTGAGAAGGTTCAATACCTTTTGTGCTATTAATAAAATCACTCATAGTCGATGTTTCGGTTATCTTTTGTTTGTCATTATCAAACAGAATCACTTTTTGGAAATTACCAAGTGATGCGTTTAAATCTAAAGGTTTAATATCAACCAAAGATTTCGTCGCAAGTAAAGCTGAAACGTTATCAGCACTTTTTTCTGCATCATTAATTTCACTGTCTCTTAAAGTAATGCTCAAAAAGTAAATGATGACTAAGCTGAAAATGAAAACAATCAAAAACGTAATACTCGTAGTAATTAGCATCCATTGAGTTTTTAATTTTCGTTGCTTCATTTGCGTATCACATAACCGACACCACGTACTGTTTCGATTACCTTTTCTTTACCAAACGGTTTCAATTTATTTCTCAGATAACGAATATAAACATCCACTACATTGGTTTCTACTTCGCTGTCATAACCCCAAACATGATTTAATATTTGTTCACGTTGCAAGACATGATTTAAGTTTTCAGAAAGCAGCTGTAACAAGTCATATTCGGTTTTAGTTAATTCAACCTCTTGACCATCAATCGTAACACGAAAGGCTTCTTTATTAATTTGAATACCTTTAATGTCGATGATATCTTTAGCTGGTTGGCGTCTTAATGTTGCACGAATACGTGCTAATAGTTCTTCGATATCGAAAGGCTTTACGATATAATCATCTGCACCATAATCTAAACCTGCTACTTTATCATATGTATCACCTTTTGCTGTGATGATAATAATTGGAGTAGATTTGACTTCACGTATTCTCTTACATATTTCTAAACCATCCATATGTGGCAACATCAAATCGAGTAAGTACAGATCATATTCTTTTTTTAATGCTGTTTCTAATCCTTCTGCACCATCATTTTCAATATCAACTTCATAATTCTCATGTACTAATTCTAATTCAATGAATCGAGCTAAGTTTTGCTCATCTTCTACGATTAATATTTTTGTCATTGAAAGCACCTCAATCATGATTTTATCATAATCAAAACGTTTAAGAACGAATGAAACGAATCAAATGATTAATTGTGACAAAAATATGGAGTTGAATAAAAAAGTGAAATTATTTTTGATTTCTAATTGACAACCATTCTCACTAATGTATAATAGTAATTGAAAATGATTATCAATCACAAATGAGACATCCCCCCCACATTTCGTTCTTAATTGGATTGGTCATTTTCGATTTATCCCCTTTTATATATGCCCGTAAATACTGACGTTACACTAAAAGTAACGTGACATACTTAACCGATTCTCAATTAAGCAGAATCGGTTTTTTTCTATTATAAATTAAAAAAAGTGAGATTAAGCAGCACTTAATCTCACTTTAATTCTCATTTAGCAAAGGCTTTGAATTTACCTTTGAACAATAATGATACAGATAAAATACATACAGCACCTGCAAGTACACCTGCAATGACATCAGTAGGATAATGTACACCTAAATAAATTCTAGACATACAAATCATCGCAATCATGAAGATGCAGAATGAAGTCATCATCACACGTGGTGTCCCGTGTAAGTAATGGCTTGAAATTGCAATCAAGCTACCGAAGAAAGATGTAGAACCTTGCGCGTGGCCACTTGGGAAACTATAGCCGCCAATTTCTACAAGTCTTAATTTAGTAGGACGCTCTCTATCAATTGTGTTTTTCATAATTGGATTAGAGATACTTGAAACTGCCATCACAATCGCAAAGAATAAAGCTTCTATTTGCATTTTACGCATTAATAAAAATGCGACAACACAAAGTGAAAGGCAGATCATTGACCATACTTCGCCTATCCAAGTTGCACCCATAAAAATACTAGTTGTAATGATGCTGTGTGAGGCATAAATAAAATCATAGACTTCTGTATCAATCCAATTACCGATTCTATTTTGATGGAACACAGCAATCGCGCTGAATATCAATGTAAATACTAGAATCAGTGAAATTCTTTTAGCTCGACTCAACTCAGCTTTCCCTCGTTTCCTTTTGGTTTGTATCTTTAAGAATCTTGTCTAATAAATCTTCTTTAGTAAATAGCTGGTGATAGTTCGACATTTGTTGTTCAATAGTTGAACGATTATTTTCAATCTCTTTTAACGCATCCATGAATTTTTGTTGAGAAGCTTCATCTTCTGGTAATGTTTGCGCATACCCTTTAGATTGGAAATATTTTGCATTATCAATCTGATCGCCACGAGACTGGTCTAATCCTAATGGAATCAGCAACATAGGAATGTTTAATGTTAAGAATTCATAGATTGCATTAGCACCTGCTCGGCTGACTACCATGTCTGTAATCGCGAGTAAATCTGTTAATTCACTTGTCACAAATTCAAATTGACGATAACCTTCTTTTTGAATAGATGAATCAAGTAGTCCTTTACCAGTTAGATGAATGATTTGATAATCTTTTAATAATTCGTCAAGATTGCGTCGAATTAAATCATTAATCGTTTTACTGCCTAAACTGCCGCCCATGACTAATAACACTTTTTTCTCAGCGTTAAATCCTGTCAGTTGATAACCTTTTTCTTTGTTACCCTGTTTTAAGTCATCTCTAACAGTTGCACCGACAAAATCTGCTTTTGCTTTTGGCAGATATTTTAATGTATCTTCAAATGTTGTATAGATTTTATTTGCGAATTTTAGAGAAATTTTATTCGCAAGACCTGGAGTGATATCTGATTCGTGAATAATCACCGGGATATTTAATGAACGTGCCGCGATGACTACAGGTACAGATACAAATCCTCCCTTAGAAAAAAGTAAATCTGGTTTTTGTTTCTTTAAGATTTTACGTGCGTCTAAAATTCCTTTGAGTACTTTAAATACATCCTTGATATTTTCAAATGATAAATATCTGCGTAACTTCCCGCTGGATATCGGGAAGTATGGTGTATTTGGTAATTGTGATGAAATCATATCTTTTTCAATTCCATTTTTAGAACCTACATAAAAAGTTTGGTAACCTCTTTCATTCGCAATTGGAATCAAACTTAAATTGACTGAAACATGTCCGACTGTTCCGCCGCCAGTAAATGCAATTTTCGTCATGATAAATACCTCTATTCTTATTTTAAAATTCTATAATAGGCATAGAATGATTCTTCCTTATCGTAAGGAGGATAATTTAAATTGGCTTCGCCTGCTTTATGAAAACCAAATTTTTCAAATAAGTTTTGCGTACGTTGATTCGCAGCATACGTATCAGTGAGTAACACATCAACGCCGTGATCTAATGCGCGTTCAACAGCAAAGTTAAATAATGCTGTTGCTGCGCCTTTATAATTAGCAGAACCTGCAAATCTATGAATGACATAAGCATTGGTTCTATCTATCGGCCATTCTAGTTCATCATACCATTTTGATTGATTTTGGTCGATAACAATATAACCATAAATTGTATTCTCCTCTTCTAATACAAATAATGATTTATTTGTAATATCTTCCTCAAAATGCTCTAGTAATGGATAGGCTTCATCCCATTGTGGATTATTATCTTCTGCCATAATTTTTTTGGCTTCTTCTGTCAATGCGGCTACCGCATTTAAATCTTCTTGTGATGCGTTTCTGATCATAAATTGTGCCCCTTTATTTTAATTTTTTGATTAAAGCATCTAACATTTCATCATCTTTATTCGCTTTATCTACTAACTTTTCTGCGAATTTTTGATTCGTTTCTTTATCAAATTTGCCTGTTACTGGTAATTGATTATCTTTTTGGAAATCTTCAACTGCAGATTTGAGTTTTGCATCATAGTCATTGTTTTCTTTTCCAACTTGATAATCCAAAGCTTTTAAACCAATTTTTATAGATTTGACATTTTTATCTTGATCGCCTTCTTTAAACACTTTGTCATCAGGAATCATTGATAATGATTGATACTTAGGAGATGCAATTTCGACATCTGGTTTGATTCCTTTACCATGGATATAAGTACCGTGTGGTGTTAACCATTTCATTTCAGTATATTTTAATAACGAACCATCTGAGTATTCTTGTGTGGTTTGTACAATTCCTTTACCAAATGTCTTTTCACCATAAACCTTCGCTTTATTATAGTCTTTCATTGCACCAGTAAAGACTTCAGAAGCACTGGCTGAACCTTCATTGACAAGGATAGATACTTTCATATCTTTTGCTTCTTTTAATGGATCGGTCGGAGTATTCACCGATTCTATTTCTTTCCCTTTTTGCAACTTCACAACCGGTTTATTTTTATCGATGAAGATATTCGACATTTTAACGGCTTCATTTAATAATCCGCCTGGATTATTACGTAAATCTAATACAATTTTTCGTACGCCTTGTTTGTGTGCTTTCATAATATTAGTTTTCAATTCAGCGGCTGTATCTTCTTGGAATTTATTAATCGTGAAGACACCAACATCGCCTTCTTTTTTGTATTCAACACTTTTAACGTGGATTTTTTCTCTTTTGATTTTAATGTTTTGTTCTTGGTTGGCACGCTTAATAGTTAACGTAACTTCAGTACCTTCTTTACCACGTACCATTTTGACTACTTCTGTCAGTGACTTACCTTTAATAGATTTCCCATCTACTTTAGTTAAAACATCTTTGGGTTGTACACCTGCTTTTTCTGCAGGAGATCCTTTCATGGGGCTGGTTACACTGATTTCTTTATTACGTTGCTGCATTTCAGCGCCGATACCTACGAAATCACCTGAAACGTCTTCATTAAATGATTTGGTTTCATCTTTTGTCATATATTGTGAATAAGGATCTTTTAATGATTTAACCATACCGTTAATGGCAGATTCAGATAATTTTTCTGAATCTTGTTTTTTATAGTAATCATTGGCTAATGTTTGATATGTACTTTCAACTTTACTGAATGATTTTCTTTGTGAGTCGTCTAGCCCTGAAAATTTGTGTGCTATCGCGATTGTCGCAAAGACTGTAAGGATAATCGTTAACAACAATGCGAGTATACTAAATGTGATGAATTTCCATCTTTTAATTTTAAAAAACTTAGGTGCCTTTTTTGAGTCTTGTTTATCTGAAGGTTGATTAGTTTCATCATTATGTTGTGTCACTCGGATATGCCCCTTTCTTAAATTACGTTGATGTGCATAAATAAGTTCTAGTTTGAATGGATAATTCATTTTACCAAATTCAGCACGTTCATCAACTTATATATGGCTATATAAAAAATAAAAGGGCTGGTGCCTCACACCAACCCTACGTCAAAAATTTAAAATTTTAACCATTCCTGATATTCATCAAATAAGTCATCAAATACATACATTGGTGAACTGATAGAAGCTTCAGTCTCTATATAGTCTGACAATGTATGAAAGTCTGACTCATGTTTTGGAAAAGCTAAATCATCAAAAATCTGTTCTGCTAATTGACCTTTTTCATCAGGTCTGCCTCGCACAGTAAGCGCAAATTGATAAAATGAATAATCTTTCATTAACCCATTGTCACATCAATTACTTTTGTTTCACTTTTAACTAATTGATCTTGCGGGTGGATATCGATTTTATCTGCTTGATCTGTATTAGTAATAATAATTGGTGAAATGACTGATTTAGCGTTATTTCCAATATAGTCTACATCAAATTCAACTAGTGGATCTCCAACTTTTACTGTATCGCCGCTTTCAACTAATACATTGAATCCTTCACCATCTAATTGAACTGTATCTAGACCGATGTGAATTAATAATTCTAAACCGTTATCAGCTTTTAAACCTAACGCATGTTTAGTTGGGAAGATATTGTCAACTTTACCTTCAATTGGTGAAACAACGACACCTTCGCTTGGATTAACACCGAAGCCATCACCCATCATTTTTTGCGCAAATACTGGGTCTGGAATATCTTCGATTTTAACGTATTCACCAGAAATCGGTGCATAAACCTCGATTGACTTATCTACTTTATCCTCTTTGCCAAATAATTTTTTAAACATATTATTTCTCTCCTTGGTTCTTGAAATGTGGAATCAAATCACCATATCCAAGTTCTTCTAATTTATCATAAGGAATAAATTGTACAGCAGCTGAATTGATACAATATCTTAATCCGCCTGTTTCTTTTGGTCCATCATTGAAAACGTGACCTAAATGACTGTTTTCAGAACGTACTTCAGTTCTTACCATACCAAATGACTTATCTACAAGTTCAATGATATCATCGTCACTTAGAGCTTTAGAGAAGCTTGGCCAACCACAATCAGAATGAAATTTTTCTTCTGAAGTGAATAGTGGTTTGCCTGAAAGTTTATCGATATAGATACCTTTTTCGAAATGATTCCAATATTCATTTTGGAAAGGAGGTTCTGTACCATTTTCTTGAGTAACAAGATATTCCATATCTGTTAATTCATTTTTACTTTTTTTAAGCATTTTGCTCCCCCCAATGTCTTTCTATAAAGTCTTTTCTTCCTGAACCTTTTTGATACTGTTCATAATGCATTGGATTCTTTTTATAATAATCTTGATGATAAGATTCTGCCGGGTAAAAGTTTTTATATGGTTTTACCGGTGTGATCACAGGTTTATTAAAAATCATTTGTTCGTTTAACTGCTGGATTTTAGATTGTGCAGCTTTTTCTTGTTCTTCGTCATGGTAGAAAATGACCGGTTGGTAACTTTCACCGCGATCGAAGAATTGTCCACCATTATCTGTTGGATCGAACGTCTTGAAATAAACATCTAATATATTTTCAAATGAAGTGATTTCAGGATCATATTCAATTTGTACTGCTTCAACATGTCCTGTTGTGTTCGTACATACTTCTTCATAAGTTGGATTTTCTACGTGGCCGCCACTGTATCCTGATACAATATTCTTAATACCAGGATATGATGTGAATGGTTTTACCATACACCAGAAACAACCGCCAGCTAATGTTGCATATGCCAAAATATTACCTCCATTCGGCGTTTAGTCAATTCTAAATTTATCATGACTGCACTTTATTTTCTATTAGTTTGCTTTAACCCGATGATTTTCATGAGAATTATCGATTATTGACGCAAGACAACGAATCCTACTGCACCTTGTCCAGTATGTGTTGAAATAACTGGTGTTGTCGTATTGATTTCAACTTCAGTATTATTTTCTTCAATCGCAAATTGTTGTTTAAACTTATCTACAAAATCTAATGCATTTGCATGAGCTAAGCCGATTTTTTTAATCGAATGATTTTCAATGAACTGAGCAAGCTCTTTTTTAATAATTTGAATACTCGACTTTTGCGTACGTGCATTATGAAGGATTTTGATTTGTCCATCATCAAGAATGCCCACTGGTTTTAAACGCATCATATTACCAATCATACCTTTAGCTTTACCGATACGTCCGCCTTTAATCAGTTGGTTTAATTGGCCAATCACTACAAAGAGTTTGATATTGCTTTGTAAATGTTTTAATTTTTTAAGAATTTCTTCTGTTGATAACCCTTCGTTATTCCATTCAACAATATGTTCCAGTTGGAAACCAAGGCCGAATGAAATGGATTTTGAATCAATAACTGTAACTTTTGAATCAGTCATTTGACTAGCTTGATACGCAGTTTGATACGTACCGCTTAATCCAGATGTCATATGAATACTAATGATTTCTGAGCCGTCTTTTCCTAATTCATCGTACATTTCAATAAATTTACCAATAGGAGGTTGGCTGGTTTTGATATCTACATCTTCTTCTATTAACTCAATTACACGTTCAGAAGAAATGTCTTGTTGGTCGATATAAGATTTGCCTTCAATCGTTAAATTAAGAGGAATCACATGAACATCGTGCTCTTTTAGATATGATTGAGGTAAATCTGTTGTTGAGTCTGTGACAATTTTTTTACGCATTTCCATACCTCCTATTACTTTTTACGAACAAGATGTAAGAACGTGTGCGGAATTTTATTGCGTTCATCTTGTTCTCCTTTAACTGAAGATTCAACTTCCCAATCTTCAAAAGTATAAGGTGGGAAGAACGTATCTCCTTGGTATTTATCTTCAATGACAGTGATGTACATGTCATCTACTTTATCGATAAATTCTTCAAACAATGCTTGGCCGCCGAAAATGAAGACATGGCCAGGCAAATCATAAATATCCTCAAAATTGTGTATGACATCTACACCTTCAGGATGAAAAGATTCATCACGTGTTAAAACGACGTTACGTCTGTTTGGAAGCGGTTTGCCGATAGATTCATATGTTTTACGGCCCATTACGAGTGTATTGCCAGTACTTAATTTTTTGACATGTTTTAAATCATTAGGCAAATGCCATGGTAGTTGGTTATCCTTACCGATTACTCTGTTTTGATCATGCGCAACAAGAATAGAAAGCGTCATATTCTTATCCCCTTTCAAAAATTCTAATTGTTTTTATACAGCGATAGGTGCTTTAATACCTGGGTGTGATTGATAATTTACAATCTCCAAGTCTTCATATTGAATATCAAAAATTGAACGATCTGTATTGATTTTTAATTGAGGTGGTTCGTAACTTGAACGACTTAATTGTTTTTTGACCGCATCGATATGATTAGAATAGATATGTGCATCACCAATCGTATGCACAAACTCACCGACTTCTAAGCCGCATTCTTTTGCTACTAAATGTGTTAGTAAACTATAACTTGCGATATTAAATGGAACTCCTAAAAATACATCTGCACTACGTTGATATAATTGGCAACTTAGTTTGCCGTCCTGTACATAAAACTGGAACATCGTATGACATGGCGGTAATGCCATCGTATCAATTTCTGCTGGGTTCCATGCAGATACGATGTGACGTCTAGATGTAGGGTGAGTTTTGATTTGTTCGATGACTGTAGCAAGTTGATCATAATGTTGACCATCTGCACCAACCCAATCTCGCCATTGCTTACCATATACATTCCCTAAATTGCCGTGTTTTTGCGCAAAATCATCATCGTTTAGAATGCGTGATTTAAATTTTTCCATTTCTTGTTGGTAAACTTCGTTGAATGCTTCATCTTGTAATGCTCGATGTGCGAAATTCGTCATGTCCGGTCCATGATAATCTTCTGATTCAACATAGTTTTCAAATGCCCATTCATTCCAAATATTATTGTTGTATTCTAGTAAATATTTGATATTTGTGTCGCCTTTCATAAACCAAATCAGCTCAGTCGCAATCAACTTAAAGAATACTTTTTTAGTTGTTAATAAAGGGAAGCCTTTACTTAAGTCATAGCGTGATTGATGACCGAATTTTGAAATGGTACCAGTACGTGTACGATCATCGCGTTCGTTCCCGATAGCTAAAATTTCCTTACATAGGTCATGATATGCTTCGTCGAATGAATTCATACCTATCTCCTCCTCAAATCGTATGTATCTCCAATTATAAAAAATGGGACAATTGATGGACTGAGTCAGCCATCAAATATTGTCCCGTACCTTCGATTATGAAATCAATTCAAATTGATTAACAGTTTTCATCAAACATATCTTTGATATCCATACAGATATCTTGAATATCGCGTCCCTCAATATATTCACGAGGCATAAAATGTTTTAATTCTGTACCTTTAAATAAAGCGAAAGAAGGACTTGAAGGTACTTGTTGTATGAACTCTCTCATTTCTTGTGTTGCTTCTTTATCTTGACCTGCAAAGACAGTTACTTTGTGATCAGGCTTTTTATCATTTTGCTCAGCAACTGCTACAGCTGCTGGACGAGCTAATCCAGCTGCACAACCACATACTGAATTAATAACAACAAATGTAGTCTCTTCAGCACCTACATTGTCCATATATTGATCAACTGCTTCTGCAGTTTCTAAACTTTCAAAACCATTTTGCGTTAACTCGCTACGCATACCTTGTGCGAGTTCTTGCATATATGCTTCATATGGATTCATAATATACACTCCTTGTTCATTTATAGTTTATTTTACATGAAATAATCAGAAATGTAATCTAATTAATTTGTTGATTCATCCTAATTCCGCTTATTTATTGCGGTTAGCAATTTGTTTCCAAACAGATCCTAGTGCTTCGTCACCTTTTTCAATACGAGAGATGGCCATTTGAATCTGTAACTTCACTTCGTAAGCGTCATCATCTTCATGTGCTTTCAAAGCTGGTAATTGTGCTTCGCCACCTTCATCAAAAATAAACATCGCGGCACGCCAACGCACAATCTTTTGTGGATCATCTAAAGCTTTCTCCATTTCTGGTAAAGCTGCTTTAAATCCTAAATCACTTAATCCATCTCCGGCAGTTCGGCGTACACCAGGATTTTTATCTTGTAAACCTTGGTACATATATGGAAGAACTGACTCATCTTCTACCATACTTGCTAGCACAATAGCTTCGCGTCGAATTGGAATTTTAGGATGGTTTAATGCAGCTTCGATAAGAGGATAATCTTCTTTGGTTGGTGTTGGGAAAGACTTCAACATTCTAAGTTGCGCTTTCCAATCTTCTGCCGCGTTAAATTCATCAACTGTCACATGTTGATAGTGTGCTGTTGGAACCACAATATCTGTATTTAATGCTTCTTGTTTTAATTCATTAAGTTTATTTTCAGGATATAGTGCGACAAGTTCTTCTTCAACATTATCCATAACTTCTTCTAGTTCGCCATAACGCGTACCTAAATCTTCCCACTTACGCATAAATACTACATTGTCATCATCTTTTTGTGCTGCTAGCATTGTATCGACAAAGTAGTCTGGTAATTGTCTGCGTTCTTCATCCTTAGTGGTAGTGAGTTTAATCTGATACGGGATACCTTTAAATTTGAGCACTTCCGCTTTAATTTCGCCGAAATGTTCATCAGGTGCAGGTGTATCATTTGTTTCAGTTTCAGATTCATTACTAATTGCAGCTGTAATATTAGGCAATAATGCTTCCCAATCTGCTTTTGGTGCTTTATCCACAGCTAAAAAGTCGATGACATGGAAAATGGATTTAACACCATCAACCTCTAAAAGTCTATTGATAAAATCAGGTTGGCCTTCTTTTACTTTTGTATAGGTGGAGGATTGATTGTCCTCTCTTTTCTTATTCAATACCACTTTCATGGTATTCGGACTTGGTGTCGGTTCAATACGAACGATTTCCATCAAAATAACCCCCAATTATTGTAGTTCGTTACCAAATTGCTTGATTTGTTTACCTACTGAACATTCGTAAATACAAAAATGATGTGCATGTGTTTTCCCTTTTGTTTTACGATTATATGTTTTTAATTCACAATTTTTGCAGTAAGTGCTTAATAAATCATCTATGGAATCAAGCGCTCTTTTTTCGGATTTTGAAAAAATAATCGTCACTCCCTTTACATAATTAATAACACCTTAAATGGTTTAAGGACGATTAATTTAGCCTCATTATATCATGCGACACGGTTAACTTCATCTCTCTACTTTGTAGTTGTAACTAAATGGCTATTGCATTTAATGTACGATTTCTATAGAATATATGAGTTGAGTTGCGGTTTCTAAACACCCGCATTAACAAAATTTAGGAGGTTAATTATGTTTTACAATGAAATATTAGGTATTATTGCCTTTCTAGTGACCTTTACATTAATGGTCGCAATGTATCGTTTGTTCGGTAAGCAAGGTTTGATTGCTTGGGTAGCTATCGGAACTGTAATTGCTAACATTCAAGTAATTAAAACTGTAGACATCTTTACGATTTCTGCGACTTTAGGAAATGTAATGTTTGCGTCTATTTATTTAGCGACGGATATTTTAAACGATATCTATGGACGTAAAGTAGCTAAAAGAGCAGTATGGATGGGCTTTAGTTCATCATTAGTGATGATAATTTTAATGCAACTATCATTACATTTTATTCCCGCTCCAGAAGATATGGCACAAAAAGCGCTAAGTACAATTTTCAATATAGTACCTAGAATCGCGTTAGGTTCGATTATCGCTTATATCATCGGACAACATATCGATGTCTTTATCTTCAATGCGATTAAAAAAGTATTCAAGTCAGATCGCACATTTGCAATTCGTGCATATGGGAGTACGACATTAAGTTCTATTATTGATACTGCCCTTTTTGTAAGTATCGCGTTTATTGGTTTGCTGCCAGCAGGTGCAGTCTTTGAAATCTTTATTACGACTTACTTCTTAAAACTACTTGCTACAATCTTTAATGTGCCATTTGGTTACTGGGCTAAATCAATGTACCGAAAAGGTAAAATTCAATCCAAAGATGAAGGTTACTGATTAAGGGTATAGATAATATAATATTTTGATTAAGGATGGAATGATGTATGGCTAAAATATTTTTTGATGCAGCAGTTAAAGGTAATCCAGGACCAGCATCTATTGCAGCAACAATTATTGAAGAGAGTAACCATCAAACTTTCACGCAAGATATCGCACCTACTGACAATCATTCAGCAGAATGGCAAGCTTTTAATTTTGCCTTAGACTGTGCATTAGAATTAAATGTATCTACGGCATTAATTTATACCGATTCTAAGCTGATCACTGACAGTTTAGATAAAGGCTTTGCTAAGAATGAGAAGTTTAAAGGTTATTTAGTTGAAGCAGCGAAGAAAATGAAAGCATTTGATTTATGTCTGATTGATTGGATTCCTAGAGCACAAAATAAAGAAGCCAATCATCATGCGCAACAAGCGCTCTATCAGCAATTAAAATAAAAGAAGCGGGAGGACGTCTCCACAGTTATTAACTGTGAAACGCCCTCCCGCTTTTGTTTTGAATGATTAAAATGGTAAGAATTCTCTTTCAATAAATTTCTTAGACACTTTCAAATCGTGAGTATCTAAGACATTGAAAATATCAATGAAATCCAGATGATACTGCATTTGATTAAATAATGCTGTTACATCTAATGGTACATTAGTGTGGATTTCTGCAAGTTGTTTTGAAAGTTTCAAATCATCTAATTGGCTGATGATTTTCTTTTGTTGTGCCGGTGTCAATTCGTCAATGTGATTGATAACATTTTCTACAGACTGATATTTTAAGATTAATTTATGTGCTGTTTTTTCACCAATTCCTTTGACGCCAGGATAACCATCAGCGGTATCTCCCATAAACGCTTTGATATCGATGAGTTGAAGCGGATGTAATTGATATTCTTCTTGATAGCGTGTTAAATCATAACGGTTATAAATATTAAATCCTTTTTTAGTCAACCAAACTTCAACATTAGGATTTATACATTGTAAGATATCTTTATCTCCTGTAACGATATAAATTTCGTTATCCTCTGATAAATTTCTGCTTAACGTTCCGATAACATCATCGGCTTCATAATTTTTAACTCCAATATTAACAAACCCAAGTGCGTTTGAAATATCTTGAACTAAATCGAATTGTGGTATCAATTCATCAGGCGGTGCTGGTCTATGTTGTTTATAATCTGCAAACATTTCATTTCGAAACGTTTGTTGCCCCATGTCCCAACATACAGCGATATGTGTCGGCTGAATATCATCTATCGCTGAAAAGATGTGACGAACAAATCCTTGTACGCCATTAGTCGGAACTCCGTTTGAATTTCTCATGAATTGATGATGAATGCTTGTAGCATAGAAATGGCGGAATAATAACGCCATTCCATCTACCAGCAATACTTTGTTTGTCATACTACTTCCTCTTTCTAAGTTAAATAATTTCTTTTAATTGACGGTTAGCCGCATCAATTTGTTGAATCAAGCTATTATCAATTTTAACGCTTAATAATGCGCTTGCTTGTTCATGTATTTCATTTGAAATCTCATTTAATTGTTGATCTGCAATCTTGCCCATCTTAGACACTTGTTGTTCTAACTCTTGTCGTAATTGGTTAATGTTGTTTTGCAACAAGTCAACCGTTTCCATTGTGATTTGCTCTTGTAGTTCTTTTTGTGCTTTCAGTTGCAACAAACGCTTTTTCGTCAATTTTTTCGGAAGATGTTCGAACATTTCATTAAAATCAATATGCATCGTTGTAATTTTATCTTTATCCATTTCAATCTCAAAGTGTGGCTGCAATAAAATATGCAATTGATTCAATTGCTTAACAATAGGTGCAAGTTGATCTTCCAGTTGCTTATTAAAGAATTTTTTAATACGTTCAGCAATTAAAGTTTGTTCCATATACAATCTGCCATGGATTTGTTCAAGATATGTTTTAACTGCATCACGTTTTTCAGCATCAAAGTCATTGTTTTTAGTCATTTGCCCGTTGAATACTGTACGAACTTCATCAAACAATTGAATTTTTAAGCGTTCATTCAAGTGATATACTTGATCTTCAACTTCGTTATAAACATGTTGCTTAGTCGTTTTTAAAGTCGTATTTGGAATCGCACCTTTTTGTTCAATCTTTCTTACTTCTTGTTGACGCATTTCCATTTCTTCACGATTATTTTGATAGTCTTCTGACATTTGTGTATAAGAGGCACTAATTTGTTCAAGTTGCGCTTTCATTTGTTGTTGTAAAACAACCTTAGATTCGACCTCCGCAAAATAATCTAGACTATCTTTTAGTTTATTTAGCCCTTCATCGCCCTCTTTTAATGCACGTCGACTAGAAACACTATAAATATCAGCAGGCATATTTACTTGTTGTAATGCATCGCTGACATAATCTTCCACAGCTTCTAAATCTTCTGTTGATTCTGCTAAATCTACTGCATTAATAATCATCTTGAATGTTTGATTTTCATTGAGTTGATTCATCTCTTTCATATACTCAATAAATGCTTTGTCGTTATCAGTAAATGAATGATTGAAGTAACTTACGTATAAAATCAAATCAGATGATGTTAATATTTTTTCCGTTTCATTAGAATGACGTTGGTTATTTGAATAAAGACCTAAAGAGTCTACAATAATTTTATTTTTCAACCAGTCTATCGGTAAGTTTAAATGAACAGTTTCCACAAACGCAGCATACTCATCTTGAGCACTCCATTTTTTCACTTCATCCTGACTGATATCGTGATGGTAACCATCTTGAATCATATTTTGGTATAAATCTAATTGTTCTTTAACCGCATTAACAAAAGCAAGTTGTTCTTTCTTCAATGAATGTTTTAACTCTGTTGTATCTGTTGCTTTAAAGTCCTCTAAACTCTCAAAGTGGAATTTTTGAGATTCAACTAATTGATTTAATTCCGCGAGTAATTGAGGTGCTTGTTTTAAAGTGATTGCACTTGAATTACCATATGAGAGCTCTGTTGTTGCTGCTGTAGTAGGATTTGGTGAACTTACTAAATAATTTTCACCTAGTAACGCATTGATTAAGCTGCTTTTACCAGCACTGAATGTACCGAAGACGCCGATTTTCACAATTTGTTGATCCATTCGTTCAATAGCAGCCTTCAAATCTGATTTGGTTTGTTCAAATAAAGGAACAGGATCAATGATATCGATACCTTGCTTAATTGTTTCAATATCGATATCAGATTTTAACTCAGTTTTTTGTTTAGTTTGGTTCAGTTGTTTTTTCGGTGTTTCTAGCTCTTCTTTTGTATATGTGATTTCTGTACGGTCAATCAATTTATCTAATGAATCATCTAAATGAATATAATAATGTTGATAATTTCTTGTGATGAGTGATTCACGTAGCTTACGTAACTCAATATATTTTTCATAATCATTTTGATCCGTCTCTTCTTCATCGTCGACATGTTGTGTTTCAGCATTTTCAATAGCACGTTTTAATAGAGGTTCAGATTCTTTTTTAATAAATCGATGAATAGCTTTAACGACATCGTCACAGAAGTTTAATACATAAGCATTACTGATACTCATTTGTTCTTGGTATAAATCTGTGACAAGTGAGGATGGTATTTCATAATGCTGATTTAAAATAGATTGGTTGACGTCTGTTTGGTTGATGAAGCGGGTTAAGAATGACATATCTTCTCGCATTGGCTGTCTGATTTGTTGATTTACAATATCTTGTAACGCTGTCATTACATTTTGTAAACGCTCTTCCCTAGCTTCTTCAGTTTTCTTTTTCTTATTAAAGAATCCGCCAACTTTGAATGTTTTTACTTGGCTCTCTAAGTAGAGACGAATCTTTTCACGCATTTCATGCGGCATTAAGTATGCGTTTTCTAAAATGTTTTTGCGTTGATAATTTAAATATTTATAGAGCTTATCTGGATCATTTAACAACTGTGCTTCTTCACTAACAGATTGATTCTGTTGGAAATTTAAATAAGCTTGGTCAAATTGTGAAGCATCAATATCTAAATTTGCTAAAATATCCTGCATTTCAGCTTGAATATATGATTTTTGGTCTTCGGTAATAAACTGTGTGATTCTTTCAATATAGTCTTCCATAGACTCGCGATGTGTATCTTGTTCGATTAAGAAATCAGACAGTGCATTAATTTGATTTTCTGGGTGGTCATACTTAGAAACATAAAATGTTTTCAGAAGTTCTAAGTCCCATTCATCTACCGCGTGCTGAATATTTTGTTTGAAAGCATCGAATGAAAGCTCTTCATCATTATGTTTATCGATTTGATTTATTACGAATACTACTGGGATGCCTGCATGATTCAAACGTTTCATAAATTGGAAGTTCATTGCGGATTGAACATGGTTATAATCTACTGTATAAAAAATAATATTGCTGGTAAACATGAATTGTTCTGTTGATGCTTGGTGTAATGAAACGTTTGAGTCTACACCTGGTGTATCTTGTAAGGTGAATCCTTTTTTGAATTTATCAGATTCAAAACGAATTTCTACAGACTCTACATCCCCATTTTGTCTGTTTAATTGCTTCACTTCATCATAATTATTCAAGCGTGTATATTTTTGACCTTCTAAGTTTGCGATAATTTCACTTTTATCAGCGACACTGACGATTGCTGTGTTGCTGGTTGTCGGTACAGGTGAACTTGGTAAGATTTCTTGTTCTAGTAGTAAGTTGATTAATGTAGATTTGCCTGCTGAAAAGTGACCGACAAATGTTAATGTGTATTGATCTAGATAAACTTTTTTAATGACTTGGTTGATAATATGGACCAAATCTTGATGGTTTGATTTTTCGACTTCTTTTTTTAATTTATATAAAATATCTAATTGGTTGTTACTCGTCATAGATTATGTACCCCTTTATAAATAACATTGCTTTAATTGTATACTAAAAGCGCTTTACTCTAAAGGATTAAAATCGATGTTGCGGAGAATAAAAAAGATGCATCTGACTGATATTTAGTCAAATGCATCATAATTTTAAAGACCTGGATTATTCGCATGCTTAATTTGTAAGTAGCGAGATAAGCTGTAAACGATAATTCCAGCCCAAATAAAGATAAAGGTAACGAATTGATTTGTATCAAAAGGTTCTCTGTAAATAAAAATACCTAAAATAAAAATTAATGTCGGACCGATATATTGAATGAATCCCATTAATGATAAAGGAATACGTCTTGCACCTGCAGAGAACGAAATTAATGGAATCGCTGTAATAGCCCCTGAGAACAATAGCCAGAATGTCGGCATGTTGATACCAATGGTTGTTTGATGTGAGATCCATAAATAAACGATATAAATCAAAGCTGTTGGCGTTGTAACGATACATTCAAATGTAATACTGCTTAAAGCATCAATCGGTACAATTTTCTTAAGCAGGCCATAAAATCCGAATGACACTGCTAAAATAATCGAAACAACCGGGAACTCGCCGATTTTTAACGTCATGTATAGCACACCAATAAAAGCAAGGAAAATTGCTAACCATTCTAACTTATTGAATTTTTCTTTCATAAAGATCATCGCAAGTAAAATGCTGACGAGTGGATTAATATAATAACCTAAACTCGCTTGGAGTACGTGATTATTATTAACCGCCCAGATAAATGTGCCCCAGTTTACTGTAATGATATAGCCGGCTAGAATAATAGCCCAAAGTTGTTTAGTTGTTAAGGCTTTAATGCCACTTATAAATTGTGAACTTTTTCCCATTGCCATGATTAATACAACCATAAAAATCATGGATAAAATAATACGATAAGCGAGAATTTCAAACGGACTGATATCATTGAGCAACGACCAATAAATTGGTAATGTTCCCCAAAGGATATAGGCAATTATGGAGTATACTATGCCGCGTTTAAATTCTTGATTCATCCTAGTCACCCCAATTTTTCAAACTATTTACTTTTTCTTAGCCCAATATTGATAATACGTACATTCTATATAACCATTGAAGAGCTTTCTACGTTTTGTTGCTTTTTGTTGTGTTAAAAATTCAAATTCTTTATTACTTGTTAAAATGTACTCTGATAAGTTTTTGTGCTGACGCATCAACTTACCAAGATAGCGATACATTTCTTCAACTTCTTCTCTATCACCAATACGCTCACCGTATGGCGGGTTACCGATTAATGCGATAGGTTGATCGGTATGGATATCTAAAGTATTCACATCTTTGACACCGAATTGAATGACTTCACTCAATCCTACTTCTTCAGCGTTACGTATCGCAATGTCTACCATTTCAGGATCAATATCATATGCATAGACTTCAACTTCTTTGTCGTAATCTGCTTGTTGATCTGCTTCGTCACGCAATTGTTCGTATAGATCATCAGGCATGATATCCCATTGTTCTGAAACGAATGAGCGGTTAAAGCCAGGCGCAATATTTTGTGCAATTAAGCATGCTTCAATTGCGATTGTTCCTGAACCACAGAATGGATCGATTAAAGGTGTGTTGCCATCCCAGTTAGCTAAGCGAATCAACGCAGCAGCTAATGTTTCTTTAATTGGCGCTTCACCTTGTGCGAGTCTGTATCCGCGTTTGTTTAAACCTGAACCAGAAGTATCAATTGTTAAAAGTACTTCGTCTTTATGAATTGCGACTTCCAAAGGATACTTACTTCCTGTTTCATCTAACCATCCTTTATGTGCGTAGGCATCTTTTAAGCGTTCAACAATTGCTTTTTTCACGATTGCTTGAACATCAGGTACACTATGAAGCGTTGATTTAACACTTCGACCCTGTACTGGGAAATTACCATCTTCTGTAATGATTGTTTCCCAAGGTAATGCTTTGGTTTGTTCGAATAATTCTTCGAATGTTGTTGCTTTAAAGCGTCCCATGACTAATCGGACTCTGTCAGCAGTACGCAGCCATAAATTACTTTTGGCAATTGCAGTTTCATCGCCTTCGAAAAATATTCTTCCGTTTTCCACTGTTGTTTCGTAGCCTAATGCGTTAACTTCTTTTGCAACTACAGCTTCAAGACCCATTGGACATACTGCTAATAATTGATACATATGCGTTGACCTTCCTTCTATTTTTGTTGATTTACTTTATTATTGTAGCAAATTTTGAAGCGGTAATATATGTGTAGTAAGCGAGATATCAAATAAAAAAGCTCTCCAATCTTGGAGAGCTGAACTAGTGAGGATATTTCTATAAGCCATGTTCTGTACCTTAGTACTGATAACGTGCACTAGTAGTCACTCGTACGCCGGTGGTAACCATCTGTCTGGAATAAGTATTTACGCACACTTATTCCCTCATTTATACGTTGAATTCCGCTAAATAAGTGCTCCTACCAAATTTGGATTGCTCACTCGAGGGGTTTACCGCGTTCCACCCTTTACATTTCTGTAAAGGCTCCGTCACTGTGGCACTTTCAAGCTACTTTAATCATATCCAAAAGACTTAGATTATTTCACTGCCGTCTATTAGCCTTGACTTATTGTTTCATCAAGCACGAACACTACAATCATCTCAGATTGTGTGAGCATGGACTTTCCTCTATATTGCTATAGCGATTACCCGAAATATCACTTCTTAAAATTATAGCATGGTTCTTTGTCTATGGTAAAGCTAATCCGAAAAAGCACAACTTTTCAGACTTCGAGCCATAAACTTAGAATAACTATTTTCCAAATACTGCTTTTTCTAAATTAGAGATACGTTTAAGAATATCTACATTACTAGAATTTGTGTTTGAAGAAAAACTTTTGTTTTCTTGTGGTCTAGAAGTAGCTACACGTAAACGTAACTCTTCAAGTTCTTTTTTCAACTTATGATTTTCTTCATTTAATTTAATTACTTCATTATTCATGTCTGCCATTTTTTGATAGTCTGCGATGATGTCATCTAAAAATGCATCTACTTCTTCCCTTCTATATCCACGTGCAAGGGTTTTTTCGAAGTCTTTCTCATAAATATCTTTTGCTGATAATTTTAAAGATACATCTGCCATTTTTTCTCCACCTCATTCGAAACTTTCTTCAGACCACTGTATATCACTGATGAATGTATTGATTTCATCAAACGTTACAACATCATAAGTATAGTTTGTTTGTTCTGCAAAATCAACTAACATCCGCTTAAAGAACTTTGGACTCGCTTCTTGTTCTTCATCATAAATTAGAACAGTCATATCAGTATGGTCTAGGATAAATTGATCTGTTTGTTTGAATTGAAAGGGTCCTTCGTAGGGTGCGTGATGCACTGAATCATGAAAATCAGCTTTTTCAATAATTTGTTGATACTTCAACTGATTTTGTTCATTCCAACGTTCTGTATGATTTTGAAAAGGTGTAATCACACCGAGCTTTAATTCAGGATACTCTTGTTGCAAGTCAAGCACCACTTCAGCTGTCCACATTTCAATTCCTAATTGTCCTTGTATCAATACCCATTCTAAACCTTCCTCAACCAGATTTTGCAATTTATTTTTTAAAAATAATTTAAGGTATTTTACTTCAGGTGCATCATCTTTAAATATATTTAATTCATAGGATTTATAGCCGGTAACATATGCTGTTTTAACCATATTGCGTTTCACTTTCCTTTAAATAGTTTAAGTCATAGTTCACACTTTTCAGTTTATCCATAAAGAGTTTCCGGCTTGCTGAAGCATAATGACATTCGACAGAAAGGCGTTCTAAATTTTCTTTGAGTATTTGATACTTCAACTGATTCATGTATGAAAGCGCAATGATATTTTCTGCATAACCATCCAAATGGTTCAACAAATCATCGATGTGATAAGCAAAAGGCATCACCTCGTTTTTGAAATCATATGCCTTACCTGATCTAGCTTCTTCATATCTTTGTTTCATAATATAGGTTTGTTCTATTAATGTTGAGATAATGGTATACAATCACATTTCGCCTCCCTCACAATTAAATTATCATATATTGATAAGTACGTCATTTCAGAAAACCTTTAAATCCCTATGATAAAAGGGTTCAATATTGTTAAATGGCCTGATTAACGTTAAAATAAGTGACATATACACAAACCAATGTTTGCTTAAATTCTAAAGGAAGGTTTTTAAGTAAGCTTTGTATTGAAATAAGTTTCGAGAGTTTGCATCTCACTGTAAGTTGTGTATAATTATTACGGTTTAAAAACCTGTTGGTGTGGTGAAACAAATGAATTATCCAAATGGTAAACCATTTAATAGAAATAAGACTAAAGTTGGACGCACAAACCCATTCAATTCAAGTAAAATCAAGTATGGCGGACGTGGGATGACTTTAGAAAAGGAAATCGAATTATCAAACGATTACTACCTTTCTACAGGTAAAGCAGTAATACACAAGAAACCGACACCCGTTCAAATCGTAAATGTTTCTTATCCTAAACGCAGTAAAGCTGTGATTAAAGAAGCATATTTCCGCACCCCATCTACAACTGACTATAACGGTATTTATAATGGCCGTTATATTGATTTTGAAGCAAAAGAAACACAGAGCAAGACGTCTTTTCCATTACAAAATATTCATGAACACCAAGTTGCGCATATGAAATCATGCTATGAACAAAACGGAATTGTATTTTTACTAATTCGTTTTAAAGCATTAGATGAAGTTTATATGCTACCTTATCGTTCCTTTGAAAACTTTTGGCAAAGACATCAAAATAACATCAGAAAATCAATTACAGTTGAAGAAATAAGAAAAAATGGTTACCATATTCCTTATCAGTATCAACCACGATTGAATTACCTCAAAGCCGTTGATAAGTTGATATTAGATGAAAGTGAGGACCGCGTATGACGGAAAGAAAGAAGACTTCTCATTCTAAGAATGGAAAGTCTGGTAAAAAACAGAATAGGAATATTAAGAGGACAATTATTAAGATTATTGGCTTCATTTTAATTGCGTTTATTGTCTTAGCCTTAGTTGGTGTTCTTTTATTCGCTTACTACGCATGGAAAGCGCCAGCGTTTTCTGATGCAAAATTAAAAGATCCTATACCAGCAAAGATTTATGATAAAGACGGTAAATTAATCAAGACACTTGATAACGGTCAAAGACGTGCACACGTGGACTTAAAAGATGTTCCGCAAAATATGAAAGATGCCGTTCTAGCTACTGAAGATAATCGTTTCTATAAGCATGGTGCTTTAGACTATAAACGTTTATTCGGTGCGGTCGGTAAAAACATTACTGGCGGATTCGGTTCACAAGGTGCATCAACATTAACACAACAAGTTGTTAAACGTTCATTCTTAACCGATCAAAAGTCGATTGGCCGTAAAGCACAAGAAGCATACTTATCGTATCGTTTAGAACAAGAGTACAGTAAAGATGAGATTTTCCAAATCTACTTAAACAAAATTTACTACTCTGACGGTGTTTATGGGATTAAAGCAGCAGCTAAATATTACTTCGACAAGGATTTGAAAGATTTAAATTTAGCTGAGGAAGCGTACTTAGCAGGTTTACCTCAAGTACCTAACTTATACAATGTATATGATAATCCTAAAGAAGCGGAATCTCGTAAAGATACTGTATTATACTTAATGCATTATCATAAACGTATTTCTGAACAAGATATGAAAAAAGCGCAAGATACACCAATTGAGAAAAACTTAGTTAAACGTAGTGCTGATGATCGTGCAATTAAGCCAGATAATAAAGATCCTGAGTATAACTCATATGTGAACTTTGTGAAGTCTGAATTAATGGCACATCCTGAGTTCCAAGACAAAAATCTTGGCGACTTAATGAATAGTGGTATTAAGATTTATACTAATATGGACTCTAGCGTTCAAAAAGCATTGCAGAACCGTATTGATAACGGCAATTACTATAAGAACGAAGATCAACAAGTTGGTTCAACAATTGTGGACAGTAAGAGCGGTGGATTAGTCGCAATTTCTGGTGGCAGACACTTCAAAGATGTTGTCGACCGTAACCAAGCAACTGACCCTCACCCTACTGGTTCTTCATTAAAACCATTCTTGTCTTACGGACCAGCAATTGAGAATATGCAATGGGCAACAAACCATGAACTTCAAGACGAATCAGAATACATGGTAGATGGTACTACATTCAGAAACTATGATACGAAGAGTCATGGTAATGTCACACTTTATGATGCATTACGTCAAAGTTTCAACATTCCAGCATTGAAAGCTTGGCAACAAACGAAACAAGATGCTGGTCAAGACGCACCTAAGAAATTTGCAGACAAAGTTGGCTTGAAATATGAAGGTGAAATTGGTCCTTCAGAAGTACTTGGTGGTTCATCATCTGAATTCTCACCTACTGATTTAGCTTCTGCTTTCGCAGCGTTAGCTAATGGCGGTGAATACAACCAAGCACACGGTATTACTAAAGTTGTCGATCAAGAAGGTAATACTACGGAGTTTGATCACAAACACCACAGAGCTATGCATGATTACACAGCATACATGCTTTCAGAAGTACTAAAAGGTACATTTGAAGCTTGGGGTTCTGCTTATGGTCATGGCGTATCTGGTGTTAACTTAGCAGCCAAAACTGGTACAGGTACTTATGGTTCAGAAACTTACCAACAATACAACTTACCTGATAACGCAGCGAAAGATGTATGGATTAACGGTTTCACTCCTAAATACTCAATGTCAGTTTGGATGGGCTTCAATAAAGTTAAAGAATATGGTCAAAACTCATTCGTTGGTCATAACGAACAAGAGTATCCACAATACTTGCTTGAAGATGTGATGTCAGATATCAGTCCTAGAGACGGACAAGACTTCCAACGTCCAGCTTCAGTTAATGGTTCAAGCAAATCTGACTTATACGTTGCTAGCAACCCTGACCACAATACTACAAACCGTAAAGTAAACGGTAATGGTACTACTCAAGGCGGCAGCAGTAATAGCAACAATAGTCAACAACAAGGTTCAAATAACAGAAGTCAAAACTTTGGTAACAATAACCAACAAGGACAAAGCAATAATCAACAACAAGGCAACAACAACCAGCAAGGCGATAATCAAAATAGCAATGCATTATCTAGATTCTTTAATCTACATGCCATTTTCAATAATAAAGCTTCATAAATAATAAAAGTGCAGTGACTCAAACTTCTGAGCACTGCACTTTTTTCTATACTTAATAATATGAAAAGACATGTTTGAACAAGAAATTCATACATGTCTTTTATCATTTTCATTCAAATTATTAGCGTTTTTGATGTGCTTGTCTTGCTTTATACGCTGCGTTCATTTTAATGAGTTCACTGATGAGTGTTTTCATCTGACGATAGCCCATAAAGTGGTGTTTTCGTTGATGAATATAATCAAATCGTTCTTGGAAATTAATGGGCACAACTGGATAAGTATCTAACTTATCGTAATCAATTGTTTCAACATTGTTAATCTGACAAAAATAGTGTTCGATTAAAGTTAAATATTCATCAAGTAACGCTTTTCCTTGGTCTGATGTTAATTGTTTCTTTTTCGCAAAGACATCAATTTGGGCTTCTAAAGCTTCAAAATCAGATTTTGTAATCAAAAAATCACCTCTTATGCTTTAGCTTCTTTTCTTAGTTTTTCACGATATCGTTTCTGCCCTTCTCTACAATCATCGAATAAAGGACAAATATCACATTTCGGTGCACGTGCTAAACAGTGATAACGTCCAAAGAAGATCAGTTGATGATGACTTTGATTCCATCTTTCTTTTGGAATAATTGAACACAGGCGTTCTTCTACCTCTTTGACGCTGTCTTTCCATCGATTAATACCTAATCTTTTAGAAACACGTTCTACATGTGTATCAACTGCTAACGCTGGTACACCGAATGCGACACTTAATACAACATTCGCAGTTTTTCGACCAACACCTGCAAGACTTTCTAAATCTGTACGATTATTAGGTATTTTGCCATCAAATTTAACGATAAGTGATCGGCATAGCTTTTGAATGTTTTTCGCTTTATTACGATATAAACCGATTGAGCGAATATCTTGTTCCAGTTCTTCTAAACTGACATCCAAATAATCTTGTGGTGTTTTATACTTTTTAAATAACTCACGTGTTACTTTATTAACTAATACGTCTGTACACTGTGCAGATAGCAACACCGCAATGGTTAATTCAAATGGATTATCATGTTTAAGCTCACATTCTGCATCTGGAAACATTTCATCAATGACATCTATCATACTTAATGCTTTTTTCTTACTTAACATTATGATTCCTCCTGATTCAACCAGTCAAATTTCGGAATGCTTTTGACTGTATGTTTCATTTGCGGTGTATGGTATTGACTACTGATCTTTTTAGAGTCCTCCACTGTTTTAACGTTGTTTTTCTTCCAATTTAATAGGATTCTATCAATGTATTTAAAGCTCATTTTTTCTTGACTCAATGCTTCATTCACCGCAGCTTGAATCACTGAAATATCATGGTGATCAACGTCAATCCACTGATTTAATGTATCAATTTCAATGGGTGATAAAGGACGGCCAAATGAGCTTTCAATCATTTGGAATAATGACTTAAAGGACTCTTGGTTATTCATTTCACGTTGTTGTGTTTCTTGGGATTTTAAAATTTTACTGAAAGATTGATAAAAACCATCTAGATTCATAAATTCAGCAAAACGTCCTTCTTCATCTTTTTGTACTGTTAAATCTAATAAGTCTAATTGAATTAGACGCTGAATAACACCTGTCACTTCACGTTCCTTCATCGTTGTACCTTTACTAAGATATGAAATAGAAGGTTGTTTATTTGAATGCTCATATTCATAAATTAATTTTAATAAGATGATTAAATCAGTTTCTGATAATCCCATGTCAGCATAGTGATCGAGTAATTCTCTTCTAATAACAACGGGGCGTTTTCTAAGTAATTCTATATCCAAAGTGACCCTCCTTTTTTGATATTTTACCTATTGAAATGGTCCAGTCATCGTTTACACACATGACTGGACCCATTTATTTTTCATTCAAATCATAGAATTGTTTATGGATATAAACGGTTTAATAAGCGTGGGAATGGTGCTGTTTCTCTAACGTGTTCTACGCCAGAAATCCATGCCACTGTTCTTTCTAAACCTAAACCGAAGCCGCTGTGAGGTACTGAACCATAACGACGTAAGTCTAAATAGTACTCATAGCTTTCTTTATCTAAACCATGTTCTTCGATACGTGACTCTAATAATTCTAAGTCATTAATACGTTCAGAGCCACCGATAATTTCACCATAACCTTCAGGTGCGATTAAGTCAGCACATAAGACTGTGTCTTCATTGTCTGGATTTGGCTGCATATAGAATGGTTTGATTTTTGTAGGATAATTTGTGATAAATACTGGTAAATCATAATGGTTTGCGATCGCTGTTTCATGCGGTGCACCAAAGTCTTCACCCCACTCGATGTCATCAAATCCTTCTTGTTTTAAGTATTCGATTGCATCATCATATGTGATACGTGGGAATGGTGTTTTAACTTTTTCAAGTTTAGAAGTGTCTCTGTCTAAGATTTTAAGTTCTAAGGCGCAATTCTTAAGTACAGATTGAACAACATGAGCAACGTATTGCTCTTGTGCTTCTAAACTATCGTCGTGGTTATAGAAAGCCATTTCGCCTTCAATCATCCAGAATTCGATTAAATGACGGCGTGTTTTAGATTTCTCAGCACGGAATGTCGGACCGAATGAGAAAACTTTACCATATGCCATTGCTGCTGCTTCTAAATAAAGCTGACCACTTTGTGATAAGAAGGCATCTTCATCGAAATATTTAGTGTGGAATAATTCACTTGTACCTTCTGGTGCACTTGCTGTTAAAATTGGTGGATCAATTTTAACGTATCCGTTATCGTGGAAGAATTCGTATGTTGCACGAATAATTTCATTACGGATTTTCATCACTGCATGTTGTTTTTTAGAACGTAACCATAAATGACGGTGATCCATTAAGAATTCTGTACCGTGATTTTTTGGTGTGATTGGATAATCATGTGCTTCATGAATAATCTCAATAGATTTAACTTGCATTTCATAACCTAAATCTGAACGATTATCTTCTGTAATTGTACCTGTAATGTACATTGATGATTCTTGATTTAAGTTTTTAGCTGTCGCAAATGTATCTTCATCTACTTCAGATTTCACTACGACACCTTGCATGAATCCAGTTCCATCACGTAATTGCAAGAATGCAATTTTACCGCTAGAACGTTTGTTTTGAAGCCAAGCGCCAATTGTGACTTCTTGACCAATGTAGTTCTTTGCTTCTTTGATTGTAGTCTTCATTATTCAAACTCCTATACTTCTTTTTGACATTTATTAGAGAATTAATGATTGCTCGAAACTTCTAATTTTATCAAGTTGCTTTGAGCATTTGATTAACTTTTAACCCGTATATATTTTATCAAATAAATGCGTTTTCTTCTAGTTGATAAACTCTATTGTGCGGTTAATCGCTTTAATATTTTACTGAACTTTTGCAGATTACCGATTTGCTGATTGAATGCTTTTAACGTATGCATAAAGAAATGCTGATAATTACTTTTGATTAAGCGGTCATCAAAGGAAACAATGATGCCTTTATCATTTTCGTTTCGAATTAAACGCCCTAATCCTTGTCTGAAACGAATGACTGCATCAGGCAGCACATAGTCTTTAAACGTGGAGACAAACTCTGAATCCATCAACCAGTATTTCGTATTGTTCTGATTCATAAACGGCAGTTTTGCAATCATGACACATTTAATGCCGTCACCTTGAAAATCAAAGCCTTCAAAGAATGTTCCTGTTCCTAATAAGATTGCTTTATCAAAGCTGTTGAATTGTTGCGCTATTTTATAGTTTTGACTATTGTTTTGCTGTGACAAGATAATGTAATCTTCAAAATCAGGTAAGTCATTTAATAATTCTTGAACATGATACATCATTTTGTAACTTGTAAAGAGCACTAAACATTTAGATTCAGTCATATTTACATATTCAGTAATATAACTGACAATCGCGTGCTCATATTTTTCTACATCACGATAATGATAAGGCTCAACATCATTTGGAATAAAGATAGTTGCTTTATTTTGGTTATCAACTACATCGTCAATAATATACGTGTTGAATTCAGCATCTTGGTTAAACCACTTTTTATAAGCTTCAAAGGATCCATTAAAAGTTAACGTGCCTGAAATAAAAGTTAAGGCATTAAACTTGTCTAAAATTTGATGTGAAAGTATATCTTTCACCTTATAATCCTTCACATAAATCGTAATCGTTGATTTCTGTTCTAAATTTTTAATGGATAAAAAGCATGTGTGATCTGCTTTTAAACTTTGTTCAATCGCACGGAAGTGGTCATTGATGTACAGTAAATGTTTACGAATTGATTTGATAGTTTTATGACTCATGCCATTAAAGTATTCTAACGTTAAGTTCAATTTATGGATAATCTCATGGATATCTTTTAATATCGGCGCTTTATCAAATTGATTTACAAAATGAATCTTATGATTATCATCATCATGAATCGTAGAATCATGGATAATATCGAAGATTGTCGTAAATAATTGTTCATTCAATTCATGAATATCATTTACTGCGGTTTTAAGTCCAAAAACATCAATCGGTGGAATATCTAATCTTTCTAAGATACGTTTTTGTTCAAGACGATCTACTGCCTTTAATAGTTTTTCATTTTCAGTCTTACCGATTAAACCTAGTTGATATTTAATATCTGAATAGCTGAGTTCATTTGTGACTTGGTCTAATGCATAATCTGGTAAGCGATGTGCTTCATCGATAATACAGTCTTCAAACAATTGATAAATACTATTTTCTTGAGAAGCATGTATTAAATGCGCATGATTTGTTATACCAATTTGGATATTTTGTGCATTACGTTTTAAGAAATTATAGTAATGAATATCATGACGGACCGGCACATAAGTTTCAGCTTTTTGCTCTAAATACATCTTTTGTCCGCCTTTAAGATTAAGCTCTTGAATGTCCCCTGTTTCTGTGTGGGTAATCCATATCAACAACTGCATTTTAAGTAAAGTTACATCGTAGTTTTGTGTTTCGTCTTTAAGGATTTGACTGATGAGTCCTAAAGAAATATATTCACGTTTACTTTTGATAATCGCCGCATTGATACGGTAACCAAGTACTTTTTCTAGTGTAGGTATTTCATGTTCTAATAACTGATTTTGCAATAACTTAGTATTTGTTGAAATCATGACATGTTGTTTAGTTTCAATATTATACATCAGTGCTGCAATTAAATACGCAATAGATTTACCTGAACCTAAAGGTGCTTCAATCAATGCTTTATCATTATGCATGAGTTGATCTAAAATAATTTCTGTTAAATAAAGTTGCTTTGGTCGATATGTGAACCCCAAAGCGTCAATGACCTTTTTATAAAAGTCTTCAGTTGAACCTTCAAAATCAATGGAAGGTGCTTTGAAATCGACTTGTTTTCTGTAAATGATTTGTTCAAATTGAGCGTATTGATTATCTAATGGCTGATCGCCATGATGTCTAACCATTTCAAACAATACATCATGTAACTGATATTTTAAATCTTTGCTTAAGTAATAAAGTTGTTTCAATGTATCAGTCGGTAATGCGTTCAATACATTAAAAGCTTTAACCATTAATTTTGCTGTAGTAGCCGCATCTTCATCAGCGCGATGAGCATTATTCAGTGGAATATTATGATTTTCTGCTAATTCACTCAGCTGATAGCTTTTATCCGTTGGAAATGCAATTTTAAACAATTCTACAGTATCAATCGTTTTTCTTGGATGATAAGTAATATTACATTTTCTAAATGCATTTTTTAAGAAGTTCAAATCAAAAGAGACATTATGTGCAACAAACACACAATCCTTCAAGACTTCATAAACTTCATCTGCAATTTCATGAAAGTATGGCGCTTGTGTTAACATAGCGTCTTCGATTGACGTGAGTGCCTGAATGAAAGGCGGAATTTCTAAGTCTGTCTTTATTAAAGAGTGGTATGAGCCGACAATTTCATAATTACGTACAAATGTAATACCGATTTGGATGATTTCATCATAATCCTTCTGGTTACCTGTCGTTTCTAAATCTACCACTGCATAAGTAGTTTGACTCACACGATCGCCTCCTTTCTATAAATCTATATCTGCACTCATTAAACGGTGGTTTGTACCTGCTTCATCTACGACTAATAAGAAACCATCTTTATCGATATCTATCGCTTGACCACTGAATTGTTCATCATTTTCTGTGAATTTCAATGTTCTATGCCAGATATTCGAGTGTGTTCTATATTCGTCTCTAATAGATTCAAATGGTACGGTTAAGAATTGAATATAACGTTTTTTCATATTTTTTAATAATGTATCTAAAAATGCATAACGGTCTACTTTTTGATCGGCATGTTCAAAAATGCTTGTGGCACGATGTGCAATCTCTTCTGGGAATTCGTCTGCATGTTGATTCATATTGATACCGATACCACATATAACAGCTTCTATACCATCACTGTTTGCGGACATTTCCGTTAAAAAACCACATACTTTTTTCGAACCGATATAAATATCATTCGGCCATTTGATTTCAACTTTATCGTTTGAAAATGGTTGGATAGATTCGCGAATTGCTAAAGCCATAAATAAATTAAATGTAGTGATTAAAGAAAAAGGAACTTTAGGACGAAATACTGCACTCATCCATAGACCTTTCCCTTTTGCTGAGTCCCAAAAACGGTTGAAACGGCCACGCCCTTTCGTTTGTTCATTACTCAACACTAACATTGCGTTTTGATGGCCAACCATTTTTTGTTTCGCAGCAAGCTGTGTCGAATCAATCGTATCATAAACATAGACATCATCGAAAAAACCTTGTGCATCCACAATTTGCTCTACAATTCCAGGATACCAAGTATCCGCAAGCTGTTCTAATTGATGGCCTCTATGATTAACAGAGTGAATAACACACCCTTCTGCTTTTAATTGATCTATAATTTTTTTAACAGCAGTTCTCGAAATTTGTAACTGTTCTGCTATCATTTGACCAGATATATATTCTGGTTGATTATCATATAACATTTTAACGACATCTTGACTATATTTAGACATTTGCTTTCACCCATTTTATGATTTCACTTTGTTCATTTTGCAACTCATGATTGATAATCGCGCATTCTATTTTTCTTAGTATATCTTTTAACCATGGGCCGCCTTTTCGATTTAATGTTTCTAATATGATTTTACCATTGATAGCGATATCACTTCTTTTAGAAATCACTAATTCCTTGTCAATCTCTTTAATTGATTCTTGATTTATTATTAAAGGATGACCTAAATAAATCCTGTTTTCATTCAGTGTTTCATGCATCGACAATATATAAGATAATACAGGCAAGCCGTAGTCGTAAACTAAAAGACGCAATGCTTTTTTATCTGAAAGTGTTTCTAGCTTTTCAAAAATACTACAATACATTTTTACCTTCTTTTTCATATCGTTACTAATTTTTAGTTTTGCTAAAGCACCGTCATTCTCCGGTTGTTTAAACATCATTACCGCAAGCATTAATTCTAATGAAATTGGTTCGCAAATATGAATGTGTGACATCTTATGATTTTTGAAAAATGGCACATAATCAAAGAAATTCAGTTCAAGTAATAATGGATAAACGTGTGCGACATCTTTACCATTTAGTAGTTTCGTTAACTCCACTATGATTCTTTCGATGGACAAATAGGCAGTATCAGCCATACGGTTTTTCATCGCGTTGTATGTGTCATCTTCTATGTCAAACCCTAATTGCGATTTAAAGCGTAAGCCTCGTAGTATGCGCAAAGCATCTTCAGTAAAACGCTCTTCTGCAGGCCCTACTGTAACAATTCGTTTTTGTTTAATATCTTCATATCCGCCGAAATAGTCTCTAATGGTAAAATCAGTATCCATCGCAATCGCATTCATTGTGAAGTCTCTACGCTCTACATCTTTATATAAATCACGTACAAAATAAACTTCATCTGGCCGTCTATGGTCTTTGTATTCACCTTCGGCACGATATGTGGTTACTTCATAATTTTCATTTCGATAAACCACGTTAATCGTTCCATGTTCTTTACCAATTGGGATCGTATGATCAAATATGGATTCGATTTCATCGGGAGAAGCGCTAGTAGTAATATCAATATCGTGAATAGGACGGTTCATTAAATAATCACGGACCGATCCACCGATAAAATAGGCTTCAAATCCATTCTCTTGTATTTGGTTTAAAATAGGTGCAGCTTTTAAAAATAAGTCTTTATTCATGATTTTCCTCTAACATTTGGTTGTAATAATATTCATATTGATCTGCGATTAACTCAGAGTTGAAACGTTCTGTCACATCTTTCAGCATTTGTTCGCGAACACGTTGATACAACGTATCATCCGTTAATAACTTAATCGCATATTCACTCGCTTTATCGCTATCTCCAATATCAACAATAAAGCCTGTTTCTTCATGTTTAATCACTTCTTTAATACCGCCCGCCGTTGAACCGATGGGTACAACACCTGTTTTCATCGCTTCTAATAAAGTTAAACCAAAACTTTCCTTTTCACTTAACAAGAGTACTAAATCAGACATTTGATAAAATTGATTTACAAATTCTTGTTTTCCTAAAAACATGACATCATCTTCAATATCTAGTTCACGTACTAAACGTTTCATTTCCATTAACTCTGGTCCATCACCTAGTAATAGTAATTTCGATGGTATTTGATCATGCACTTTTTTGAAAGTCTCAATAATCGTATCAATACGTTTGACTTGTCTAAAGTTCGAAACATGAATCAATACTTTCTCATCAGGTTTGATACCATAAACTTTTTTCAATGCATCATTTCGTTTTGTCGGAAAATCAATTTCTCTGACAAAGTTATAAATCGGTATGATTTCTTTATCAGTACCGATGATTTCTTGCGTTTGATGTGCTAATGATTTACTTACACTTGTTACAACGTCACTATTTTCAATACCAAATTTAATCGCATCTTTAAGAGAATGATCAAAACCAAGCACTGTAATATCTGTACCATGCAAAGTCGTCATGATTTTGACGTCTTTGCCAGACATTTGACGTCCTAATATGCCGCAAATCGCATGAGGCACTGCATAATGCATATGTAGGATATCTAAATCATATTCACGAATTACAGATGCGATTTTTGTACTTAAACTGATATCATAAGGTGGATATTGAAAAACTGCATATTGGTTTACTTCTACTTGGTGGAAAGTAATATTTGGAAGTGGTTTTCTAATACGAAACGGTAAGTTTGAAGTGATAAAGTGGACATCATGCCCTCTTTCAGCAAGTGTTATCCCAAGTTCAGTTGCGATAATACCTGAACCTCCCATAGAAGGATAACATGTAATTCCTATCTTCATTTCAAACCGACTCTCCTTTATCTCTCTAAATAGTTTTATTTACGTTCAAAACGATCTTTATCTCGTGTATTAAATTTATGCATTGTTTCATCAAAACTTTCGGTCATATCGATATCTAAAGAATTTGCGATACACAATAAAACGAACAGGTTGTCTCCGAGTTCAGCTTTAATCGTATTTTCCTCTTCAGTATCTTTCTTTTTCTTTTCTCCATATACATGGTTGATTTCTCTAGCAAGCTCCCCGACTTCTTCTGTTAAACGTGCTAAATTCGCAAGGGGTGAGAAATAACCAGCTTTAAATTGGCCGATATATGCATCGACTTCTTTTTGCATTTCTGACATAGTTTTCATGCATTTCATCTCCTTACATCTTAACTCCTAGTATATCTTATATTTTTTTATTATGCATTTTAAGTGCAATCTCAACAAAATAAAAAACCTTGCTGCGAGAGCAAGGTTTCATTACTTTATTAAATTAATCGCTTGAGCGTGCAATTAAGATAAATCTTAATAATTCTGCAACTGCAACAGCTGTTGAAGCTACATATGTCATTGCTGCAGCACTCAATACTTTGCGTGCATGTTTATATTCTTTGTCATTAACGATATGCAATGATTTGATATTATTCATCGCACGTTTACTTGCATCAAATTCTACAGGTAATGTGATGATTGAGAACAACACTGCAAATGCCATTAAGAAAATCCCAATCCATAACGCTGTAGAACCGATTGCCATTTGCATCGAAGTTAATACGATACCTGCCATAATTAAAATGTATGACAAGCTGCTACCGATATTAGCTAATGGGAACAATGCGTGTCTGAATCTCAAGTAGAAATAACCTTGAGCGTCTTGAATCGCATGCCCTACTTCGTGTGCCGCAATCGCTGTTGCAGCAACACTTGGACGATTGTAGTTCGCAGGAGATAAACGAATTACTTTTTTAGTCGGGTCATAGTGGTCTGATAAGAAACCTTGACCTTCTAGTACTTCAACATCATTGATACCATTGGCGTGTAATATTTCTTCAGCCACTTCTCGTCCAGTTTTACCACTTGTCGATCTGACTTGTGAATATTTTTCGTAGTTAGATTTAACTTTATGTTGTGCCCAAAGCGGCAAAATCATTAATATTGCAAAATAAATTATCATACTTACTAAAGACAAAATGCTCACTCCTTTATAACATTATTTTACTGAGAACGTAAACTTTGGTCAATTAATTTGCGTCGTATCAAAGGTTTTAAATAAAAATATAAAATGATGCATAGCGTACTTAATATAAACGCAATATATGCAACAAGTTCTAAATGCGTATCGATAAACGGATAGTATGGAAACTGCATAAAGACATAGTCTATTAAGTCATTATGGAATATCCAAATAATCGCAATGAGACCTGCACCTAAAGTGATTTTGAAGCGTGGATAAAATAATATGGCCTCAAATGCCATGATGCCATGTGACACTAATAACATCATCCCGCTGATTGTAATTTCATCGTATTGATAAAATAAAATCAAATTCATGATAACAGCCCATACACCATACTTGATGAGCGTCATAAATGCTAATGCTTCTATGATAGAACACTGTTTATTCAACAAGAACAACAAAATGGCAATACACAAAAAGAGTGAAGCTGTGGGACTATCTGGAATAAATACCCAATAATACCATGCAGCTTCTTTTAACTGACTGCCATACCATATGTAACCGTAAATTGTACCTAAAATATTACAAACTAAAACTAATAAAAGAAATGGGCGTGCATATAACGCCCATCTCCACCACTGCAAGATACTCATCGCTTTCATTCCTTTGTTGGGAAATTATAAGATTTCGCTTTAATCGTATTTAATAAGTGAGACAGTCGATAGAAGTATTCAGGATCATTGATTTGCAAGCTTAAATCTATTGTATTTTGTAGACGGTGAATCAATGATAATTCAGCTTGCGGTGTCGTTGTGACCGCATGCAGATCACTCAAATGAGACGTATATTCTGGTGAAGTTAACAATTGTGCTAATAAAATTTCATCAATACGTATATCTCTTTTAGGGATATGAATTTTGATATCCAACACAGGCTTATCGTATGCGATAAGACGGAAGATTTCATTGGTATTATGATACTGCTTCTGATCAAGCGTCAGTTTAATTCCAATACTTGAGGTTTCATTCACCGCAAGTTCAAGTGTATTACGATGTGATAATGGTTCATCTACAAAATATACGCTCTCTAAACGCTGAATATCAGACTTGATTAAATTCAATACCCATACGCTGATTCTAGATTTAAATTCATATTGAAAGAGTAAATAATCAATCAAGTTTTTCTTCTGCAGATTTAAACTTTCATAATCTCTCATTAAAATTCACCAACACCTTAATCGTATTGCAGTCGTTCAGCTTCTTGTTGCCATTCATCATTGTTTGGATCAAGTTCTAATAATTTAGGTAATAATTGTTTAGCTTGTGCAATTTGTCCTGTTTCAATTAAGAAGAAGTAATAATCTCCTAAGAAATCAGGATTATTTTCAAATGTAGGATGAGCGAGATCGAAGAAATGCTGCGCTTCTTTATCACGTTCTTCTGCTCCTAACGCATAAGCTAAGTTCCACATAAAGCGAGGATCTAAATCGTCTTCGCTCGCATATTGTAAGAGCGCGATAATCGATTCATTATCTTCTTTAGTACGATAATAGCTGCTAAGTTCAATTAAAGGTTCTTGATAAGCGTTATCTACTTCTAATGCGTTAAGTAAGAGTTTTACCCCTTTTTCAGCATCTCCTTGATCTAATTCGAGTTTACCTGTTGATAACATTAGCTCTTTGTAGAAAACATTAAGTCGTAAACCTTCGTGACCGACTTCAATGGCTGACTTATAATCTCTTTGATGTAAATAAAGCTGTTGGAGATAAAAATAGCCTTGAATGTAATCAGGGTCTTTTTCCATTAATGTGCTCATAATTTTAATGGCTTCTTGAACTAATTCATTTTTTTCATATGCTAATGCTTTCTTCATATAGTCTTCTGGGGTCATGTCTTGCTCATGAATGTCGTCATATAATTTAATTGCGTCGTCATAGTTACCGCTTTGTAAAGCACTATCTGCAAGTCGCGCATACAAGTTGACCCCGTTTACCATATATTCACCAGTTTCTAGAACTGTTTCATATTCTGCAGACGCACGTAAATATTGCCCATCGAAGTACATCAATTCAGCAAGAGCGAAATGCAGAACGGGATCATTCGGTTCTAACTCAATCGCTTCTTGAACTTTATCAATGGCTACTTCAAGCATATTAATTTGTTGATATAAATCTGCTTCTAACATTAAACGTTCTGTAGTCAGGTCTGCTTGGCTCAAATATTCTAAAGCTTCATCTGTCTTATCCTCAGAAATCAATCCATCAATGAAATAAATCAATAATTCTGGTTCGTTTGGATATTTATTATATAAGGCTCTAAATACTTCTAAACCTTGAGGAGTTAAACCATAGTTATAGAGTGTTTCTCCTAACATGAATAATGTATCGTCATCAGCTGTTGAAATTGCTTGCTCAACTCTGCTGTCTAAGTTATCTATTTTTTGCAGATGAATATCATCAATTAATTTTTGTGTATCTTCCATACTTTCAAATTATCCTTTCTGTGCTATCGATTTAAGTAAAGGTAAGAATTCTGGGAATGAAGTGTTGACTGAATCGAATCGTTTGATGTGAAGCGGTTCAGTTCCTAATAGTGACGCAATTGCCAAGGTCATTCCAATGCGATGATCAGTGTAAGAACTTACCTCTGCTGCATGTTCGAATGTAGATGGATGAATCACAAAACCATCATTGGTTGGATGAACTTCAAAGCCGAGTAAGCCGAGTTCATCTGAAGTTGTTTCAATTCGATTCGTTTCTTTGTATTTTAACTCTTCTGCATCTTTAATCACGCTTGAACCTTGTGCTTGTGTACATAACAAAGCAACGATTGGAATTTCATCGATTGCGCGTGTAATTAATTCGCCTGATATGTCGAGTGGTTTTAAATCGGGTGTGTATTTGATGCGTAAAGAAGCTGTAGGTTCCGCCCCTTCTGTCACATTGAAAATTTCAATGTTCGCATTCATTTTCTGTACTATATCTATAATACCAGAACGTGTCTCATTCATTCCTACATTATGAATTGTAATATCGCTGTCTGGTGTAATTAATGCTGCAACAATAAAGAAAGCAGCTGATGAAATATCACCCGGTACTTTAAAATCTCTTGCTTGAATAGAATCAATCGCACGTGGTGTCGTTTCGATTGTCATACCATCAGTTTTAATCGGTATTTGATAATGTGCAAACATGGTTTCCGTGTGGTTGCGTGTAATACCTATCTCGTGGATTATAGAAGACGCATCAGAAAATAAGCTCGCAAATAGAATGGCACTTTTACCTTGTGCACTTGCTACTGGCATTTTATAATCGATGCCTTTAATTTGTCCTTTATTGATTATTAAAGGTGTATAATTGCCATCAATACCGCGAATTGCAGCGCCCATCTCAGTTAAAGGATCAATGACTCTGTTCATAGGTCGTTTGCCGATAGATTCGTCACCAGATAATACAGAATCAATTCCTAATCCACTAAGTAATCCAGCCATGATACGTGTCGTCGTACCTGAATTACCCGTATACAAAGTTTGATGCGGTGTAACGAATTTTTGATAACCTGGAGAATTTACAATTACTTTATCATCTTCAACTTTAAACTCAACACCAAGTTGGCGAAATATTTGAATTGTACGTAGGCAGTCTTCTGCCAATAAAGGTTTATAAATAGTTGATTGTCCTTCTGCTAATGAACTTAACATAATCGCACGGTGTGTCATAGATTTATCACCAGGTACTTCTATTTCACCGCGTAAAGGACCTTGAACATTGATTTCTTCAGTTTTACTCATTAGTTTCACTCACTTTAACAGGTTTTGTAGTTGTTCAAATGCATTTTTGAGCACAGTATTATCAACATGTGTCACCACTGGTTTGCCAATTTCAGACAAGAGCACCATCTGAACGCCATTTTGATCGTTTTTCTTATCTTTTAACATTAAATTTAATAAAGGTTGGAATTCAGCATTTAAAACAACATCAAGCGGATATTCCAATTTTTGCATATAATCTACGAAGTGTTGGATATCATAATTTGTGTCTAAAATGAGATTAGAAACAATGAATTGATAAATGATACCAATCATTACTGCGTGACCATGTGGTATTTTCTCATGATATTCAACCGCATGTCCAAAGGTATGACCAAGATTTAAGAATTTGCGTTTCCCTTGTTCATGTTCATCAGCAACAACGATATTCAGTTTTGTTTCAATACCTTTAAGTAAGAAATCATCTAATTGGTTAAGTTCTGATAATGCAGTTATATTTGGATAAGCTGCTTCAATTTCTCTTAGCGCACTTTCGCCGTTCAATAATGCGTGTTTATATACTTCAGCGTAGCCACTGCTGATTTCAACATAAGGTAATGATGTTAAAAAGTCTAAGTCATATATAACAGCTTTAGGACGATGAAAAGCACCTACTAAGTTTTTACCTTGAGGCGTATTGATACCTACTTTACCACCAACGCTTGAATCATGTGCAAGAATGGTTGTTGGTACTTGTATAAAATCTACGCCACGTAATAATGTTGCAGCTACAAATCCGGCAAAATCTCCAACCACGCCTCCCCCGATAGCGACTATACATGTATTACGTGTGATACCTGTTTCTAAAAGTTGTTCAAGCACAGACTCATAAACAGAAAAGGACTTCGTTTGTTCGTTTCCTTTTACTGAAATCATATGTGAAATCTGATTTGATTTGATAGCTGAAGTTGCTTGTTCTATTTTGGTTGGATGAAAACTTGCTACATTTTTATCAACAATGAAAGCGACATCTCTGTATTGTGACAAAAAAGTACTTAAATGAGTCATTGCATCATGCTGAATAATAATAGGATAGTTATTGTCTTGATATGTTGTCATCAGTTGCATCTTAATCACCTTTGATTTTAAAATTCAATGTTACGTTGTCTGCGTTCTTCTACTTGTGCTTGAAGTTGTTCCATATAGTTTGATTGGAATTCTTCTAATAATGATTTCGTAATTTCAAATGCTACTGCATGTTCACAAACGATACTTGCTGCTGGTACGGCGCAGCTGTCTGAACGTTCAATTGTAGCTTTGAATGGCTCTTTTGTTTCAATATCTACAGAAGCTAATGGTTTATAAAGAGTTGGGATAGGCTTCATCACACCGTTGACTACAATCGGCATACCATTGCTCATTCCGCCTTCTAAACCGCCGAGATGGTTCGAAGCACGTGTATAGCCTGTTTCTTCATTATAAAGAATTGGATCTTGGATTTGACTGCCTGGTTTTTCGGCTGCTTTAAATCCTTCGCCGAAGCTTACACCTTTAAAGGCATTGATACCGACTACTCCTTGAGCAATTCTGCCGTCTAATTTACGATCGTAATGAACATAACTGCCGACACCGACTGGCATATGATCAACGATTACTTGTACGACACCACCAAGTGAATCGCCGTCTTTTTTAGCTTGATCGATTTTATCTCTGATTGCTTGTGCTTTTTCTTCATTGATAACACGAACATCATTACTATCTTCATGAGATTTAATTGTTTCCAAATCATATTCAGCGTCATCTTTGATACCACCGATTTCAACGACACGGCTGTATATATCAATACCTAATTGTTTTAATAAAATTTTACATAAGGCACCGACAGCTACACGCGCAGCTGTTTCTCTTGCAGATGAACGCTCTAAGACGTTTCTTAAATCACGATGATTGTATTTAATACCGCCGACAAGGTCTGCATGACCAGGTCTTGGTTTTGAAATTTTACGTTTCATTTGTTCTTGTTCTTCTTCAGAAATAGGAGCAACACCCATAATATTTCTCCAATGTGTAAAGTCGTCGTTTGTCACTACAAAAGTAATTGGGCTTCCTAATGTATAGCCATTACGCACACCAGAAACAATTTCTACTGCATCTTTTTCAATTTTCATTCGACGACCACGACCATAACCGCCTTGACGTTTAAACATTTCTACGTTGATATCTTCAGCTGTTACAGCTAAATTAGCTGGAACGCCCTCAACAATTACAGTCAGTTGCGGTCCATGGGATTCTCCAGAAGTTAAAAATCTCATTATGCAATCACTCCATTTCAAATTAGTAATAATAAGTATACCTACTATCATAGCACACGTGAAATATGGACAGAAACAATTAAAATGATTTAATTGTAAAATTTTTCTGACTATTGTAGCGGGTAAAAAATAAAACCAGACTGAATAAGTAATTCAATCTGGTTTACATTGGATAAAATGAATTTAATTTGTATACTCTATATTATTATTCGTATAACCATTCTTCATTGTTGGCTGTGTAAACACTTAGTTCATTAGGTTCGAACCATAAGCTGATTTCTCTTTTCGCAGATTCTGGAGAATCTGAACCATGAATAACATTTCTGCCTACAGTTAAGCCTAGGTCACCTCTGATAGTACCTGGTGCTGCTTCAGTTGGATTTGTTTTACCAATCATATTTCTTGTTACTTCTACTACATTTTCTCCTTCAACTACCATCGCAAATACTGGTGCTGAAGTAATAAATGAAACAAGACCTTCGTAGAATGGTTTATCAGCATGTTCACCGTAATGTGTTTCTGCTAATTCTTTGGAAACAGTCATAAATTTACCGCCAACGAGTTTTAATCCTTTTTTCTCTAAACGAGTGATGATTTCTCCAACGATATTACGTTGAACACCATCTGGTTTAATCATTAGAAAAGTTCTTTCCATTTCGCAAATCCTCCTGAAAATAGATGTGTATTTTTATGAATCTAAATAAATACATTTTTAGTTTAACAGTTTATTTAAGCGCTTTCAATATTTTGTGATTGTTTTTTATACATTTCTAGATTCCATACGCTTAATTAGCTTTTTAAACCATGTTGTAGCTGTGTTTTCTTCTAATTCATCTAACAAACGTACTGCTTTTTGTAAATAATGACGACTCACTTGCTTAGATTGGTCGATGCTGTCAGATTGTCTAATATAATTAACACAATAAATAAAATCTTCTTTTGGGCTATTTGGTTGTAATGCATCAATCTTTTGTTTGAATGATGGATTATTTCTGATTTCTAATAGCACTGGTAACGTTATATGACCATTCATTAAGTCGCTGCCAACTGGTTTACCTAGTTGTTTCTCAGTACTTGTAAAGTCTAGAATATCATCGACAATCTGAAAACTCATTCCAATATAATGTCCGATTCTTTTCATTTTATTAGCCGTTTTAGTATCTGCATGTGCAGATAATGCACCTAGCTCTGTCGCTAATTGAATCAACAAAGCTGTTTTGCGGTTAATTCGACGTAAATAATTTGTAACAGGTTGGTTTGAGTTGAATTGATCTTGGAATTGGAAGAGTTCCCCACGACATACATCTACAATAGCATGTGATAAAATTGTATGTATTCTTTTGTCTTCAATTGATGCAATGTGTTTTAAAGCTAAAGCTAATAAGTAATTCCCTGTTAATATCGCTGTATCTTGATCCCATTTATTACTGATAGTCAAACGGCCTCTGCGTTTATCACTTTTATCAATCACATCGTCATGCACTAAAGTTGCCATATGAATCAATTCTAACGAAACAGCAATTTTATAAGTATCTTTGTTTCTAGGTGAATCCCCATATTCACTGCTTAAAATAACAAAAGACGGACGCACACGTTTACCGCCTGATGAAAGTAAATGGTGTGCCGCCTCTTCTAATACAACATTATTGCTTTTTATTGTGTCCTTCAGTTGTCTTTCAATTTTTTTAACTTCTCTATTAATGTTCAGCTTATCCACATTAATCACCTTTTGCTGTTTCTTTTTCCTTATACCCTAAATGCATTGCGGCAACTCCGCCAGTGAAACTTTTAACTTCAATATCTCTGAAGCCTGCTAATTGGAACAGCGCTTTAAGTTCATCACGATCTGGGAAGTTGAAAGCTGACTGTTGAAGCCATTCATATTCTTCTTTAGATTTAGCGAAAAACTTACCGAAAATCGGCATGACAAATTTAAAGTATAATTGATAAAGTTGTTTGAAAACTGGGATTGTAGGTTGGCTTGTTTCTAAGCAGACCACCATGCCACCTGGTTTTAAAACACGGTTCATTTCTTTAAGTGCAATGACATAATCAGGGATATTTCTTAATCCGAAACCAATTGTTACGTAATCAAATTCATTATCATCAAAAGGTAATTCCATGGCATCGCCTTGTACAAGTTGAATGTTAGCCATATTTTTAGTCTTTTCTTCTCCAACTTTTAACATGTTTTCACTGAAATCTAGACCAATGACTTCACCTGTAGGACCGACAGCCTTGCTTAATGAAATTGTCCAGTCCGCTGTACCGCAACAAACATCTAATGCTTTGCTGCCAGGTTTAACTTGCATTGATTTCATGACGCGTTTACGCCATACTTTGTGCTGTTCAAAACTGATAATATTATTGAGTCGATCATACTTAGTGGAAATGTTTTGAAAGACTTTGTGCACTTTTTCTTTATCTGCTTTATTTTTAGCCATATATATTACCTCTACTTTATTTTATATTACTGCGCAATTCATTAAAAATAGCTTCGAGTTCTGTTTCACTATAATCTTTAAGATACGCTGGATAATTTTCTGAAGCGTATTGAATTAAACTATCTTTTGCGTTGCTTAATTCAACATTTGGATTGAAATGCTGGATGGTAATTGCAGGGAAAATAGTTTCAATATATCGAACTGCGTCTTTTATCGCGTCATGAGAAAGCGTTTTGTAATGCAAAGCGGTTTTTAATTCGTTTACTTTAATGATTGCATTGCTCATAGCTTCTAGATATTCTGAATCATTGATAGATGCTGTCAACGTATAAAAATGTGCACTGATCAAATCCCCTATCAGAATCGCATTTTTAGAAAGATGACTACTCGTGATTGAATCAAGATGACTCATGGATGTATCAATTGCGAGGCATGCTAATTTTGCGTCAGGCAAAATATCTTGCGCATCAAGTACATGAGCCAATTGATGATTATACTGAATTGGTTCATGACTATGTATACCATTAAGCTTACGATCTATTTGTTTTTTTAATGTACTTAATGTTGAATCCATGTCTGCACCTCACGTTATTAATCAATAATCATCTTAACATTATATATAGAAAAATAAAATCACTTTTGTTCAACTGCTTGCAATATCTAGCAATTTCAGTCGTAAAAGTAATTCAATGTAAAAGTATGTAATAAAAAGAAAAGCCCCGAAAAGGGCTTTTCTGTTAAGTATTGAATTCATTATTTAACTGCATCTTTTAAAGCTTTACCAGCTTTGAATGCTGGAACTTTGCTTGCTGGGATGTCGATTTCTTTACCAGTTTGCGGGTTGCGACCTTTACGGGCTGCACGTTCGCGAACTTCAAAGTTACCGAAACCAATCAATTGTACTTTTTCACCGTTTGATAGTGAGTTTTGAATTGATTCGAATACAGCATCAACTGCTAAACCAGCTTCTTTTTTAGTTAATTCAGCTTGTTCTGCAACAGCATTAATTAAGTCTGTTTTGTTCATTATGAGTCACCTCCCAAGGGTTTGCTAATGATAACTTAATATCATTATGCTATGACTTTAACACAACGGCTCTTACTATCGCAATTATTTATAAGCATAAAACCGCGATTTATAAGGTTTTTTAGCCACCTATGTGTAAATATACAATAATAGTAAATTAATTTAATTTCTATTCTGACTTTTTGTCTCTATCCATTAATAATTTTAAACTTTTCTCTAATGGCACATTTTCAAACAATACGCCATATAATGCAGATGTTATCGGCATATCAATGTGTTTTTCTTTAGCTAAATTATGCACAGATTCAGTTGTATAGAACCCTTCAGCAACCATGTTCATTTCTGAAAGTGCTTCTTCTACTGTTTTACCTTGGCCGATTTTATACCCAAGTGTATAGTTTCTTGAATGCGTTGAAGTACAAGTTACAATTAGGTCCCCGATACCGCCGAGACCTAAAAACGTCATCGGATCTGCGCCAAGTGCTTCCCCTAATCTGCTGATTTCAGCTAATCCACGTGTCATTAAGGCTGCTTTAGCATTATCGCCGAACCCCATACCAGCTACAATACCACTAGCCACGGCAATAATGTTTTTTAAAGCGCCTCCTAATTCTACGCCAACCAAATCGTTATTCGTGTATACACGCAGATATTCATTCATAAATAAATCTTGTGTTAATTTACTGATTTCTGGGTCTTTAGAAGAAGCTGCAACAGTTGTTGGTTGTTGAATAACTACCTCTTCCGCGTGACTTGGTCCAGATAATACAGCAACACCGCCATTATGTTCTGGCGCAACAGAATCTTCAATCATTTCTGATACACGTTCGAATGTTGAGTTTTCAATTCCTTTTGCGACATGGATAAACACTTTTTTCGAATCTAATTTCTCATCGATTTGTTTAACTACTTCTCTAATAGCTTTTGTTGGTAACGCAATCAGATACGTATCTGAAAAATTGACAGCTTCTTCTAAATCAGAAGTGGCTTTAATTGTCTCTTCTAATTTAGCTTCGTTTAGATAGCGTGAATTTGTATGATAAGTATTGATTTCCTCAATGCTTTGTTTATTTTTACCCCACATTAAGACCTCGTGACCGTTTTGTGCGAGTACATTCGCTAATGCTGTACCAAAACTGCCCATACCAAAAACGGCAACCTTACTCATATACTTCATCCTTTCAATACTAATTTCGTTTTCTTGGAATTATTTTGATTGGTGTTCCTTCGAAACCAAATGCATCTCGAATCTGATTTTCTAAGTAGCGTTTATATGAGAAGTGCATTAGTTCTTCATCGTTAACAAATACCACAAATGTTGGTGGTTCAATAGCAACTTGTGTTGCATAGAACACTTTTAATCTGCGACCTTTATCAGTCGGTGTTGGATTCATTGCGATAGCATCTGTGATGACTTCATTCAATGTTGAGCTTTGAACACGTTTTTTATGGTTTTCGCTCGCTTCATTGATTAATGGGAACAATGTACGTAAACGTTGTTTTTCTTTCGCAGAAACAAATGCGATTGGTGCATAATCTAAGAATTGGAAGTTTTTACGAACTTCGTCTTCGAATTTTTTCATGGTTTTACTGTCTTTTTCAAGCGTATCCCATTTATTTACTACTATAACAATAGCTTTACCCTCTTCATGTGCATACCCTGCAACACGCTTGTCTTGTTCAATAATACCTTCTTCAGCATCTAAGACAACAAGTACGACATTAGAGCGCTCTATGGCCTTTAATGCGCGTAATACAGAGTATTTCTCTGTTGATTCATATACTTTACCTTTTTTACGCATACCTGCTGTATCAATTAAGACATAATCTTGTCCTTCATAAGAATATTCTGTGTCAATGGCATCGCGTGTTGTTCCGGCGATATTAGAAACAATAACACGATCTTCCCCAAGAATTGCATTGACTAAGCTGGATTTACCAACATTAGGACGTCCGATTAAAGATAATCTGATAGTGTCTTCATCATAAAGATCGTCGCCTTCATCTTTGAAGTGTTTAGCTACTTCATCTAACAAATCCCCTAAACCAAGTCCATGTGAACCTGAAATAGGGAATGGTTCTCCGAAACCAAGTGCATAGAAATCATAAATGTCTGCTCTCATTTCTGGATTATCAACTTTGTTGACAGCTAAAACGACAGGTTTATTTGTTTTATAAAGCATCTGCGCAATCATTTCGTCAGTTTGTGTTAATCCTTCACGTTGGTTAACCATGAAAATAATAACATCTGCTTCATCAATTGCGACTTCAGCTTGTGCTCTGATTTGTGTTTGGAATGGTGCATCAGATAATTCAATACCGCCTGTATCAATGATATTGAAGTCATGTGTCAACCATTCACCGCTAGAATAGATGCGGTCTCTTGTAACGCCGGGTGTATCTTCTACAATCGATACACGCTCTCCGACAATTCTATTGAATATTGTGGATTTACCGACATTCGGTCGACCTACAATAGCAATAACAGGTTTAGTCATAAGCTAACTTCCTCTCTTTCATATATCTAGTTAATTTTATCACATGGCTTATTTAAAGCAAAAGAAATTTAGGCAATAAAAAGTCAAGACTGTAAAGTGTGAAGTTAGGACACTTACTACAGTCTTGACTGATGTTAGCGAATTACTTATTAAAATTTAAGGTTTTTCAATTTGTCGCCGAACATTTCACCTAATGTTGGGTTATCATTGTCTTCTTCTTCATGTTTACCTTCAACATAGTCACGTGATTCGTCATCGTCGATTTGAAGTACTTCTTCTTCAGCTGGTACAGCTGCTTTGATAGAAAGTGAAATTCTTTCATTTTCTTCATCAACGCTTAGTACTTTCACAGTAACTGTTTGGTTAGGTGCTAGTACATCGCTAGGTTTAGCGATATGTTTGCGACTGATTTCTGAAATATGAACAAGTCCTTGAACGCCAGCAGCAATTTCTACAAATGCGCCGAAGTCAGTTAATCTTACCACGCGACCTTCAATTACTGAATCCGCATGGATTTCACCTTTAATACTTTCGAATGGGCTTGGTAAAGTATCTTTAATTGAAAGTGAGATTCTTTCTGAGTCTCTTTCAACAGATTTTACTTTTACTTTAACTTTTTCGCCCACTGAAACAACGTCTTCCGGTTTATCAACGTGTTCGTGAGAAAGTTCAGATACGTGAACTAAACCATCAACACCGCCGATATCTACGAAAGCACCAAAGTTAGTTAAACGTGCGATTGTACCTTCAATTACATCGCCTTCATTAAGAGATTCTAGTAATTCAGCTTTTTTAGCTTCATTACGCTCTTGTTCAACTGCTTTACGGCTAAGGATGACGCGATTATTTTCTGGATCAAGTTCTTCAACACGTAGTTCTAAAACTTGTCCATCAAAGCTTGAAAAGTCTTCAATGAAATCAGTAGAAATTAATGAAGCTGGGACAAACCCTCTTTGTCCTACGTCTACAACTAAACCGCCTTTAACGACTTCAGTTACTTTTGCTTCGATAATTTCGTTATTTTCTTGTTTCTCTTGTAAATATTGATAAGACTTCTCTTGTTCTAATTGACGAATTGAAAGGATATATGCACCTGTTTCATTTTCTTCGTCATTTTCTACCTTAGTCACATAAGCTTCTACCGCATCTCCTTCTTTGACAACCTCATTTGGGCTATCAATATGATGAGTAGATAATTGACTAATCGGTACAATACCGCTAAATTTGCCACCGTCGACATCAACAATCACTTGTTTTTCTTCGACTTTTTGGACTTGTCCAGAGATTTTATCTCCTTCTTTAATTTCATTAATCATTGATTCATTGAATTCTTCAGTCATCTTGTATGCCTCCTTGTACACTACATAATTATAACATCTTACAAACTGACAGAATTGTCAAGAAATTCACCTCTATTCACAAAAAGTGAAGAATTCTCTCAAGTTCTGCAGTAAAAAAGTATTATTTTTACGTTCCAATGTACGTATTTATTCTCACTATAATATATACCACAAAAACTCATTTATTATTCACAGTATGGCATAATTATTTGAATCTGTTAGCATCGCCATAGAATGATTATGAATTTTTATAAACAAATTAATATAATTAACATCAGCCTAACATCTAAAATTATGACTGCTTGTTTTGTGTTTCACTGATAAGTTGATTAATTACTTCAGCTACTTCTTCGATAGATTTTCCAGTTGTGTTCACAGTAATTGCATCATCAGCTTGACGTAATGGAGATATTTCACGAGACATGTCGTATTCATCACGTGCTTTGATTTCTTTTTTTAATTGATCTAAAGAGGAAGGAATTCCGCTTGCTTCATTTTCTTTTTGTCTGCGTTCAGCACGTTCGTCAACAGATGCAATCATATATACTTTTAATTCAGCATCTGGTAACACTACTGTGCCAATGTCACGTCCATCCATCACAATCCCTTTCTCAGCAGCTAATTGTTGCTGTACTTCAACCGCAAATGTTCTAACTGGTTCTTTAGATGCTACGTAAGAAACATTTTGTGTGACTTCGTTAGAACGTAAGAAATCTGTAATATCTTCATCGTTTAACAACACACGTTGACCTTTCACATCATCATAAACCAATTTTAATGTTACATTTTCAATAAGAGATTGAAAGTCTTCTGGTTTACCTTCTTTTAAATATTTATAGGTAATTGCACGATACATCGCGCCTGTATCTACATAGATCATAGAATGGCTTTCAGCAACCTTTCGTGCAATGGTACTCTTGCCCGCTGCTGCAGGGCCATCAATAGCTATATTAATTAAACTCATATCTAGAAAACCTTCCCTTGTCGTTTATTCATATTTATTTTATCATAAAAACGTATTATAGAGATAGGAGCGATGACATTGAAAAAGATTTTAGTCATGCATACCGGTGGTACAATCAGTATGTCTGAAGATGAAAGCAATAAAGTAGTAGAAAATGAAGAAAATCCCATTTCAAAGCACCATGATATTATCAAACAATATGCAGACGTTACTGAGATTAACCCTATTAATCTGCCGTCTCCCCATGTGACAATTGCAGATGTTGTTAAGCTCAGGGATGTTATTGAAGAAAACAGCAAGCATAATCAATACGATGGTTTTGTAATTACACATGGTACAGATACTTTAGAAGAAACAGCATACTTATTAGATTTAATTACACAAACTGACAAACCTATTGTAATCACAGGTGCAATGCGCTCCTCTAACGAAATCGGTTCAGATGGATTGTATAATTTCATTTCAGCACTTCGTGTGGCTGCTTCAGATGATTCATCTGATAAAGGTGTAATGGTTGTATTTAATGATGAAATTCACACTGCGCGAAATGTAACTAAAACACATACATCAAATACGAATACTTTCCAAAGTCCTAACCATGGACCATTAGGTGTATTAACAAAAACGAGTGTACAGTTTCACCATAAACCGTACAGACATAAAATTCTAGATAAAATCAATCCGAAATTAGATGTACCTATTGTTAAAGCTTATATGGATATGCCGAGTGATATTTTCTTGTTTTACAGTGAAAGAGCAGTTGACGGTATTGTAGTTGAAGCACTTGGACAAGGTAATTTACCCCCTACTGCTTTAAAAGGATTAATGGCTTGTTTAGATAAAGGTATTCCTGTAATCCTGGTATCAAGATCATTTAACGGTATTGTTGGTCCTATCTATGCTTACGAAGGCGGCGGATACGATTTAGCACAAAGAGGCGTCATCTTTTCAAACGGTTTGAATGGTCAAAAAGCACGTCTTAAGCTCCTTGTTGCGATGAGCAATCATTATGATAAAGAACAACTTAAAGCATACTTTGATGCACAAGTATAATTGGATATAACTAAAAACCGAGAAGCAGCTAGTACTGTTTCTCGGTTTTTTGAGTATTGAATTAAGATTCAAGCGGTGTTTGTTTTTTAGAAACAATATTTTGTGCAATAATGCCACCGTGGAACTTGCCATTTTCAATGAAAATAGTATTTGCATCATTACCAGCTGCAATAACACCTGCAATATAGCAATTTTCTACATTTGTTTCGTAGGTTTCTCTATCATACACAGGTGCAGTACCGAATTCATTTGTATTAATATCGATACCAATCGTTTGTAAGAAGTCATAGTCTGGATGATAACCGATCATCGCAAAGACATAATCGTTAGGAATTGTATAAGATTCGCCTTCTTGTTCAAATGTTAGGCTATCCTCATCAATCTTAGTCACGTTTGCATTAAAATGCATATCGATTTTTTCATGTCTTACTAATGATTCGAAGTTAGGTAAAATCCATGGTTTGATTGCTGATGAATAATCTGAGCCACGGTAAAGTACTGTCACATTTGCACCTGCTTTTTCTAGTTCAAGCGCCGCATCAACTGCTGAGTTTTTACCTCCAATAATCACAACGTTTTGGTCAAAATAAGGATGTGCTTCTTTGAAGTAATGGAAGACTTTTGGCAATTTAGCACCCTCTACTTCCAATTCGTTATGTTGACCGTAATAGCCTGTCGCAACAGTCAAGAAACGACATTGATACGTATCTTTAGTTGTTGTAATTGTGAAGCGTTTACCCATTTTTTTAACTGTAAGCACTTCTTCAAATGCATGAATATTTAATTGATGATACTTAACAACTTCTCTATAGTACACCAACGCTTGGTTTCTTCTTGGTTTATACTCTTCAACGATGAATGGTACATCGCCGATACTTAATTTATCACTAGAAGAAAAGAATGTTTGATGCGTAGGGTAATTATAAATAGACTCTACAACATTCCCTTTTTCTATTACTAATGTTTCAATTCCTTTTTTCTTTTGTTCAATCGCAGCACTTAACCCGCAAGGTCCGCCGCCGATAATGATACTTTCTACTGTTTGCATACAGTTGACCTCCTTCTTCACACCCCTAATATTATATCAGTCATACAAATTTTTAAAAGGTATTCATCTTTTTTCATCTAAGAAAGATTAGAAATTGTGAAGCATTAATGAAAGAAAAAACCTCACTACCATTTTGTAGTGAGGCTAATATTATTATTGTGGAATAACTAGTTGTTGTCCATTTGAAATATTATTGTTGCTTAAACCATTTGCACGTTTGATTTTTTCAACATTTTCTGGTGTACCTTCACCATAGTATTGGATTGCAATTCTATATAAGTTTTCTTTACCGTATACTGTATGTGTTTGGCCACCTTGATTATGTTGTTGTGCTTGTTGCGCTTGTTGGTTTTGGTTGTATTGATTGTTTTGTTGACCTTGCTGATTTTGATTATATTGACCGTTTTGGTTTTGTGCAGCGTTTTGTTGTTGATCATAAGCATTTTGGTCTTGATCTTGTGCTTGTGATTCGTCAGTTGCTTCTGAATCTGAAGCGGCATGATGTTTAGAATGATCGTGTTTTGCTTTATCAGATTTTTTATCTTTGTTTTTGTCTGCTGCTTTTTTATCTTTATCTTCATTTTTATCTTTAGCTGCATCTTTATTTTTGTCTTTATCCGATTTTTGTGCAACTTTGTTGTCGTCTTGTGCTTTATGACTGCCTTGTTCTGTTAATGCTAAACCAGCAAAAATTGCGATAGCTGCGATTAATAATAAGCCTAAAAGTAAAGGAAGTAATTTTTTTAATCCGCCTTTATTCTTTTTAGGAGGTTCTCCGTCATTACCAGCACTGCCGTTTCCGGAACTACCATTGCCAGAACCGCCATTACCTGCGCCTCCGTTTCCAATACCTGCATGCGCTGATTTGCTTGCAGCAGCACCACCAGCTACACCGGCTGCACCGGCAGCAGCAGCTTTTTTACCGGAGTTGTCTTTTTTCGCAGTGTCTTTCTCTTTAGGTTGTTCATCAGCTTTTTGTTTTTCGGCCTTTTTCTTATCAGAATGTTTTTGAGCGGCTTTACCAGCAGCAGCGCCTCCAGCTACACCAGCTGCACCGGCAGCAGCAGCTTTTTTACCAGAGTTGTCTTTTTTTGTTGTGTCTTTCTCTTTAGGTTGCTCTTCAGTTTTTTGCTTTTCATCTTTTTTCTTATCAGAATGTTTTTGAGCAGCTTTACCAGCAGCAGTACCTCCAGCTGCACCAGCAGCTGCAGCTTTTTTACCAGAGTTGTCTTTTTCAGTATTTGTGGGTTCTTCTTTTTTGATATCTTTATCTTTCTTATCATCTTTAGATTCAGAAGCTTTTTCATGATTTTTTTCTAAATCTTTACCGATAATACCGCCGCCAACACTGCCTGCTGCTGTACCTGCAGCTTTTTTCTTGCCGTTTTGTTGACCTTTTACAGTTTCAGAAATATGACCTTTTGACTCTTTTTTCGTTGGTTCTTCTTCTTGGCTATGTAAGTCATTTGGTTTTTCTGTCTTTTCTTCACGTTGATGTGTTGCAGTAGCACGTCTTCTTTGACGTCTTTTATGCGCATTTCTCGGTGGGAAATGTTGTTCCTGCTTTTCTTTTATAGGTTCTTCTTGATGATTTGTTTCTGTGTCAACTGACTTGTCTAAATGATCAGGCTTTTTATGAGATGGTTTAGGATCAATCGATTGACGGTTGCGTTCAAAATCATCTTTGAAATTGTTGTTTGACAACGTCATCATCCTTTCTATATTAAAAATATTTTTATTTACATATGTAGTGTTCATACCCTAAATGAAGAGGTTGAAAAACACATCTTGTAAGTTAATTATAACTTGCAATACATACTAAGCAAAGAGAATTATACCCTATCTGCAACTTGTTTTTCAAAATAAAGTATCCATTTAACTACGTTGTCACAAGTTTATATTATTTCTACTAATATCTCTAGGATGTAAGTGGTTATTCACTAACCATAACATTAAATCAAAGGATAATGATTAATATTAAGTAA
>NZ_PPRU01000012.1 GCF_002902285.1 Staphylococcus simulans
CCTTGTTAAATTGTTTATATCTGAAATAGTTCATACAGAAGACTCCTTTTTGTTAAAATTATACTATAAATTCAACTTTGCAACAGAACCATCTTATAGATGATCAAGCCATTTTTATTGATGATACGAAAGTTGAGGCAAATGCCAATCGATATACATTTGTATGGAAAAATAGTATTCAAAACCTGAGTCAAGGATGAATAAAGACTCTAAAGCATTCTATCATTTTAATCGAATGCCACTCATAACTTATGAAATGTTTATAAAAGATAAAACTAAAAAATATAAAAGTGACATTTCTTAATACTCAAAATGGGGATTATGACGAAATTAACGATGAATTCACTTGTCCGAATAATAAAAGACTAGGATTTAAAAGATATGCCTATAGCCATGATAAATATAGTTTTTAAACGAGACTTTAAATTATATGAATGTGATGATTGTTCAGAATGTCCTCTGAAACACCAATGTATAAAGTATAAACTTCAAATCAAAAACAAAAACCATCTACAGTCAAAAAAAGTTGATGTGGAGCCTGTTTTTTGGATTTATTAAGGCCATTTTGGATTTCACTCGAATGTCCGTTCGAGGAATAAAAAAGACAAAAGAGAACTAGAATTTGTGCTGATGGCACTTAATATAAGAAATGTAACAGCTCAACGATCTGAAAATAATCAAAAAAATTATAAAAAAGACAATTTTTATATTACTTCAATAGAAATTGTCTTTTTTCACTTATCCTAGAACTTTATGTCCCAAACTCTTAACTTTCTTCAATACATTTTTGCCTTAACATCATTGCCAAAAAAGTTCAAACTTTTAATTGTTAATATATCATTATAATATTCATTTTTTTAGTTTTATTTGTGGTACGCTTCTGCTTATCAGTACGTGATGCGGTTTTTAGTGATATATTTCTCTTATCTTCTAAAGAATCTCGGCAACATAGATATCTCTTCGAACCATTATTGCAATTATTCAAATGTCTAAATATCCTTCTAATTACTATAATTCAATATACATAATATAAATTCCAATTATTCAATTGTAGAGTGCCAAAACTTTCTTCATACCTACAAATAATACTTATATTTTCGTAATATTGTTTTTACAATACTTAAACGCCAAACTATTAGAATTCTTTTTCCAAGAATTCTAATAGTTCTTTTGGTGAAATATCGAATTTATTTTCTAGCCATTGTCTCAACAACTCTGTTAAGACACCACTATATAAATCACACAATAGTTTAGGATATTTAGAATTTCTTATCCGTATAGATTTAGGGTCATTCTTTTGAGCAGCAATTTCAATCATTATTTTACTAATTATCATTTTACAATCTTTGTATACATCTTCTTGTTTTGAAAATGCAACTAAATGACGCATCTTATTTCTAAAATTGCTTTGTATGTAATTAAGTCTTCATTATTTTTGGCATTTTCTATGAACATATCACCTATGCGTTGCATCAAATGATATAATAAGTCGCTTTTATCTTCGAAATAGCGATAAAATGTACTTCTATTTACCTCAGCATCATCGCATATTTGTTGTACAGAAATACCATCAAAATAATTTGTCTCCAATAACTTAAACGTGGTTTCGATGATATGGTTAATTGTTCGCTTTGTCGTTGCTGTCCCATTAACTTATCTCCCTAGAAATGTAATAATCATGGTTTTATAATATGTAAATTACCACAGCAATTTACATGACAATCAAAAGTCATTTAGAAATGCTCTCTATTATGAAAGCCCATAATTAACATATCCGCTAATTATGGGCTTTTTGCTTATTTTAAATTACTTAAAATACTATATTTAATTATTACACTTTTCTGTAACGTTTAAGTCCAACAATATTTAGGATTGTAAATCCAATGATGAATACCAATAAGATTGTAATATCAAACCAAATATAATTAAATCCTTCACCTTTGATCATAATATTCGTTAAAGCATCACCAGCATATCGCAATGGGAATATATAACCAATTGAGCTCACCCAATCCGCTACACTATCTAATGGAATAATTCCAGAGAAGAATACTTGAGGTATTACAACTAATGGAATAAACTGAACCATTTGAAATTCTGAGTTTGCAAATGTTGATACAAAGATACCTATAGCAAGTGCTGATAACGCAATGAGTATGTTTACAAGTAGTACCCACCATATGCTACCAGCGACTTCAATTTTCAATAAATAAATTGCGTAAAATACAATAATTAAAGTTTGGAGTACTGCAAACATACCATATCCTGCCAAATAACCAAACACGATTTCGCTTCTTTTAACTGCAGTAGCTAGTAGTCGTTCCAATGTACCTTTAGTACGTTCTCTAAGTAAAGCAATTCCAGAAATCAAGAATACGAAGAAGAATACAAAGAATCCAATTAGAATTGGGAACATTTTATCAAAATAGGTACTATCAGCATCACCATATAAATAGTGATTATCTAATGTGATTTGTTCTCCTTGAGCTGAGTTACCTTGTTTTAAATTACTTGGTATCTTATTAATTACTTTCGCCATATCTTGCAATTTATTCTTTTGGATTGCACTGCCTAGTAATTGTTTTGTTGTTCCGGTATTTGATGGATCTTCATTTTTATAAGTAACATCGAGCTTATCACCTTTTTTCTCAATATATACATCCAAGTCAGAGTTTACGATTGTCTTTTTAATCGAACTTGGTGAATCATATTCTTTAATTTTAACTTTATCTGAAGGTAAGGCATCTACAATTTTATTTGGAACATTCTCATCCACACCAACTTTTAAATTCACATCGTTGTTAGTATTAAAAATAAAATACATTAAAGTCAGTACTAATACAGGTGCAAGTAACATAAGTGCCAATGTTCGCTTATCTCTCAATAACTCTTTCGTAACTCTTACAAAGATTGCATTAAATCTCATGATTTTACCTCCTTTTCTGCTTTGATAAATACCTCTTCGATAGAATCCACTTTAAATTTTTCTTTCAATTCATGTGGTGTACCAATTGTAAATAATTTGCCGTTTACGATTAAACCTACGTAATCACAACGTTCTGCTTCATCCATTACATGTGTAGTAACAATTACTGATTTATCTTCACTCGTTAGTTCTCGTAACTGTTTCCAAATTTCCTTTCTAAGGCTTGGATCTATACCAACTGTTGGTTCATCTAAAATAATTAAATTGGGATTAGATAATAATGTAATTGCAAGTGACAATCTACGTTTCATACCACCTGAAAAATTAGAAACTGTTTTGTCTAATTCATTGTCTAAGTTAACTAATTTCATATTATCTTTAATTGCTTGTTTTAATTCTTTACCTTTCAAACCCATGAGGTTACCAAAAAACACTAAATTTTCACGGGCTGATAGAGATTCATATAGTGCATCACTTTGCCCCATATAACCAATATCATTTAATAATTTTCTATTAGGCATATCAGTATCAAATATTTTTGCGTAACCCTCATTTAAACTTTCCATACCCATTAAACACTTAATTGTTGTCGTTTTTCCTGATCCACTTGGTCCTATTAAACCTAATATTTTTCCAGAAGATAATTCTATATTGATATCATTTAAAACTTTTTTGTCACCGTAATATTTTGTAGCATTTTTCAATTCTAATACTTTATCACTCATATTTTCTCCCCCTTATTAGACACAATATCAATTTAATTGCATAATGTGATTATATACCTGTAAAAAAAAAAAATCAACGGTGAATTTATTGTTATTAGACATATCAACAATAGTGTCAATTAATATTTAGGAGTGAATAAAATTGAACGAAGAATTAATAATGGATGCGAGAATAATAAAGACCAAACGAAATACACTTAATGCACTTAAAAGACTATTAAAAAGGAAAAAATTTGCGGATATATCAGTAAAGGATATTTGCATAGAAGGAAATGTTAGTAGAGGTACGTTTTATCTCCATTACAAAGATAAATATGATTTAGTCTATAAATATCAAATTGAAATCATGAAAAAAATTCAACCCATACTGGAAAGCGTAAATTATTTATCTTTAGAAGAGTTTTTTGCAAAAGCTATTCATTTTTGGAGCAATGATGCAGAATTACTCATGTTGTTAATCTCTGATAATGGATCGACAGATATACAAAATCAGGTTAAACGTTTAATACAACAAAATGCAAAGAAGAATATTTTACCTATAATTAATACAAATAATTATTCAGAAATCGAAAAGCATTATCTAACCATTTTTTTAAGTAATGCAATATTGGGAATTATTCAAGAATGGATAAACAATGGTCAAAAAGAGTCTCCCGATGAATTATCAGCTATTTTAAGTAAGATTGCCCCTAAACATCTGTTTTACAAGGAATAATAGAGATTAAATCTTAAAAAGGCATAACATATCAAATTACAATTCAGTAATATTAATACACTATGCCTTTTTAACACTATTTCTTAATATTTTTTCTCCCACAGTCTCCCAACGATAACTGGCAGATAAAGCGATCGGTTCTGTTGCAAAGTTGAATTTATAATATGATTTTAACAAAATGGAGTCTTTTGTATGAACTATTTCAGATATAAACAATTTAACAAGGATGTTATCACTGTAGCCGTTGGCTACTATCTAAGATATGCATTGAGTTATCGTGATATATCTGAAATATTAAGGGAACGTGGTGTAAACGTTCATCATTCAACGGTCTACCGTTGGGTTCAAGAATATGCCTCAATTTTATATCAAATTTGGAGGAAAAAGCATAAAAAAGCTTATTACAAATGGCGTATTGATGAGACGTACATCAAAATAAAAGGAAAATGGCGCTATTTATATCGTGCCATTGATACAGAGGGACATACATGCGTAAGCAACGAGATAATCATTCAGCATATGCGTTTATCAAACGTCTCATTAAACAATTTGGTAAACCTCAAAAGATAGTTACAGATCAGGCACCTTCAACGAAGGTCGCAATGGCTAAAGTAATTAAAGCGTTTAAACTGAATCCCGACTGTCATTGTACATCGAAATATCTGAATAACCTCATTGAGCAAGATCACCGTCATATTAAAGTAAGAAAGACAAGATATCAAAGTATCAATACGGCAAAGAATACTCTAAAAGGTATTGAGTGTATTTACGGTCTATATAAAAAGAACCGCAGGTCTCTCCAGATCTACGGATTTTCGCCATGCCATGAAATTAGCATCATGCTAACAAGTTAACACAAAGTATTATTTTAAAATTGAGATTAGACATTTATTTTTCAACTTTGCAACAGAACCGGATGGATTATATTTGTCATTGTAGCAAAATTCCTTTTATGTAATATTACTATTTACCATCTAATTTACACACCAAAATATTAGTAATTTAAGGCTACCTAACTTGCATATTTAATATTATATATATTTGTCTGGACGCTAAGCTTTGGTTTCACCTTCACATACTTTTCTCAAAGAAGTTATAGTGTTTTTTCAATATCTGCCTTTTATTTTATTTAAAAAGTGTTTGCACTTTCTTTTAATAATACTTATTTTACTTTCTCTACCAAGTTTAAATTGTTTTCTAAATTGATCTTCAAATGAATCTAAATATCGTTCATAATATAGCACTTTTCTTTTATATTCATGAGTGATAATATTTTCAAAATTTAAGTTTTCTTCATTATCCACATAAAAATCAACCATATTATTCAAATAACTTAAATCGCTTTCATATTCATGGACACATTCTATAGTTTTGGCTACAAAATCATAATCAAAAAATACCTGGTTAGTGCTAAAAATATTATTAAAATCATGTTTTAACTCTTCCATCAGTCTGATATGTTGTTTTAGACTTAAAAGTTTTCTATAATTTATATTTTGCAAATAAAGATCTTGATATTCTTGATTTAAATCTTTTAATAAATCTTGATTAACTCTCTCAAAAGTTCCTTCTTGTGTAAATGGAGTTCTGTACGCTCCTATCATTTTCTTAACTGAAATAAAACATTCTGTATAAATTGGATAAAGTGTTTCTAAATTTAACTTTGTATTAGCAATTCTGGTATCAACGTATAACCTTATCCATTCTTTAGAGCCATATAAAACTACTCCAGTTATCAATGCTGTCCATATATTATTTTCCATTAATTCACCTCATATTATATTTTTTACAACCTATTTTTTAGTTTTATTTATGATACGCCTCCCCACGCATAATCTTGAATGCTCTGTATACTTGTTCAAGTAAGATGACACGCATCATTTGGTGAGGGAAAGTCATTTTGCTGAAGGATAAGGCGTAATTACTTCTGTCTAGGACGTCTTGATGCAAGCCATTTGATCCTCCGATAATGAAGGTAAAGTCACTTTGACCTTGAACCATACGTTGTTGAAGGTTTTTAGCTAATCCCTCTGATGTTAACATGTTACCTTTAATCTCTAATGTAATGACTATGGATTGTGGTTTTACTTTCACTAGTAGTCGTTGTCCTTCTTTTTGTTTCACTTGTTCTATTTCTTTATCGCTCAAATTTTCTGGTGCTTTTTCATCAGGAACTTCGATGATTTCTATCTTTGTATAAGCACCTAAACGTTTTTGGTATTCTGCAATGGCTTGTTTCCAGTATTTTTCTTTTAATTTGCCTACAGCAAGTACAGTTATCTTCATCACATTCTCCTTATATCTGAATAGTTATTCGAGTTATCCACAGGTTATCCACCTATTCACAGCTTACTGTCTTAATAAGTGGCTTATGTATATAAATTCACTGCTATTCTTGTGTATTTTACCCACATTTCTGTGGTTAACTTGTAGATATGTGGATAACTCTGTTAATAATGTGGGTATTTCTCTGTGGATTGTGCACAAGTGTGGGTAACTTATCCTCATTTTGTGCATAACTTTGAGGTCAGTCTTACATAGTTATTCACAGTTTTACGCTTTCTTTACACAAAATTGTGAATAACTACCCTACGTGCACACTACCTTAGAAATTATACATTTTCTCCCTAAGTTTTATCTACACTTTTTCCGCTTTTTGTGATGACTTTTGCGTGTTTTTTACTTTTCTTCGTAAAAAAACAGCCAATGAAGTGGTTCGCTTCATTGGCTGTCTCAAACTTATTTATATTGTATAAATCGGTGTAGGTTCTGCTTTATCTGTATCGCATAGTAGAACTTCTTTATTTGTATCAATATCATGATGATTTAAGACTTGTCCTACACTCATACGCGCTAAGTCTTTCATATTGTTATCTTGTGATAAGTGAGAAAGATAAATACGTTTCGTGTTGCCTGTAATGACATCACACATTGCCATTGCCGCATCTTCATTTGAGACGTGCCCCATATCACCTAAGATACGTTGTTTAGTTTTCCAAGGGTAACGACACATGCGCAACATATCTACATCATGGTTACTTTCAAACATGAAGGCATCACTGCCTCTGATCATACCTTTCATACGGTCTGAAACATAGCCTGTGTCTGTAATCATCGTAAATTTTTTGTAGTTGTTGTGGAAAATATAGAATTGCGGATCAATCGCATCATGTGACACATTGAATGATTCAATATCAAATCCAGCTAATGAGTGTGTTTCATATGGATTGAAAATGAATTTTTGATCCATTGGAATCTTGCTGTCTTTCTTTTCTATCGCTTGCCAAGTTTTTTCGTTGGCATAAATCGGTAATTTATATTTACGCGCAAGAACACCTAATCCTTTAATATGGTCAATGTGTTCATGCGTGACTAAAATTCCATTTAAATCTTGAATATTTTTATCAATCTTACTGAAGAGTTCTTCCATCTTCTTGCCAGTTAATCCAGCATCAACGAGCAGGCTTCCTTTATCACTTTCTACATAAGTGGCATTGCCTGTACTACCACTCGCAAGTACGCTCATACGTATCAAGCGATTCACCCTTTCTAAGTTTCTAACTGTTTCTATTTATTTTGAACATCCGAATACATTTTAATTATTATCTCAAATTATGAGCTGTTTGTTAAAGATACGGCTTGGTCATACTGCCGTTTGAGTGGCCGAACAGTGCCGTCCCTCATCTTTTTTAATTTTTACTTATCTATTGTACACCTAATTGATACAGCTGCCCACCATATCAGCTGAAATAGTTTCACACATTGAACATCCTATGTATAAGAGGAGTACCATCAGATTGATCTCATGATACTCCTCTTTGCTTATTTTATATTGTTGGTTATCTCACAATAATCTTCGGATTTTTTGAAGTCGCTTCAACATAGTACGTTTTCGTTTTCGTACTGCCAGCGTGATTAACTTTAATCTCCCAACTTGCTTGGAGAACTTGAACATTGGTTTCTCTCACTACTGAATAGTATCCTAAACGAATATTAGTGACTGCGTCATTACGTTTTAAATAACGGTTGAAGTATAAAGCTTCAATCGCATTACGCGCACTGATGACATGTTGTGCTTCGTTATTTTCACCTTTTGAAGTACTGAGCTCATGGAGCGCTGTTTGGCGATAACTGCTCGCTTCTTCGTCATCATTAATTTTAAACTTCAACATCGCTTTATCATTGTTCATAATCGGTAAACCATTAAAAGTTTGTTCGAACGTTTCTTCGTTATCATCTGTACTAAATAATTGGTAATCTTCACCTTTATAAATATTTTTCTTCATGTACATTTTAAGGCTGGTTACTTGATCATTGCTGACGCTGATCGGTGGGCTGATGTTACCTTGTGCGATTTTACCATCATCTTCTGTTTTAACTTCGTCTTTTGATTTCGCGTAATTCGTGAAATCTTTAGAACGGCCTGTGACTAGTTGAACTTTCAATCCTCTGACATCTGGTAATTCTTTAGGAATACTGATTTCTTCTTGTCTGAAGTTGACTTCATTATTCCCTTCAGCATCATTAATGTAAGATTTATTGATTTTATTCACATACATCACAGCTAACATAATATTGATGATGAGGAACACGAAAATGAAGAGTGTCTTTGCGTACTTCCAATTCATGACTTAAGCCCTCCATTCTCGTAAGCATACCATTCACCATCATACTGCACATACCACTGTGGTACATACTCACTATTACGCTGAACTTCCATGTCATCTTCTTCTCGATCTTTCATCGTATAACCAATCGTGATATTCGTTATTTTCTTAAAGTCGATGGATGGATTATTTGCTAAGTTAGAACGTACTGTTTCTGCGCCAGGGAGTTTTTCCTTTTCTTCACCGCTATCAATGGTGATATTGCTTTTTAATAAAGAGCGTCCATAACTGAAAATACCTTTCTCACCCCAAGCCACTTGGATGGTACTTAAGTTATTTTCGTTAAATACAGGTACACCATTTAAAAACATTTGATAAGTTAACTCACCAGACTCATCATCCGTATCAAAGAGTCGGAAATCATCTGTAAAACCACCATGTGCGTTAATAAAGTCGAATGTACTAGGAATCGTTTCTAACATATTCTTAGATTTTGATTCATCTTCAGATAAGTTCATATAACGATAGAGTTCATTTTTAGAATCATATGTTGCGACACCTGTATTATTGTTGTAAGTCGTATTACCGCTTTTCGTACTACGCACCACTACAGAATCATTAAAGAGTATAGAATTCATCGTTTCCACACTAATGTGATTAAAAATCGTACGGTACGTTTTTAAATGTTGCGGCTTTTCAGGCGCAAAGATATGCGTTGCCGCATCAATTGTATTTCTATTCGTAATAATATCTGCGAATGGTATTAAATTCGGTTTGATTTTACCTACTAAGTCATTAACCTTGTTGCTTGGAATAGATGTTGTCATACGCATCACACGGTGATGATCACTGCTGATGGCGTAAATGACTGCTGTATCCTTTTGCTCTGCATCAATCAATAAACGATTGAACTCATACTTATTTGAGACCTTCGCATCCATATTTAAGACTTGGCCTAAATACATAGATAAAGGCATATCATACGCAAAGTCTAACACCAAGAAGTTATCGCTGAGTTCTGGAATAAATAGGTTATGCGCATGATAGACTTCATGAGCATCTTCAACCTCTTGATTCTTTAATACCTTCACAATATTACGGTTAATCGTACGGGTTTCTAAAGCACCTGTGAACTTATCATCATTCGAATACACCACTTGATACGGCGAAATAACACTCGCCATAGGTTCTGAATTCGCTTTGCCGATGGTATTCTGATTTGTTTTCTTATTATCTTGGCTTTCAAGATTCGCAAGGTCTGGTGAGAAATTCCACATTAAATACGTGAGCACAATACTCATCAACACTAAGAGTGTGAGGATAACGGATTTTGCTGCTTCTTTATGCCTCATCCCAATCACCATCTTCTATAACTTCACACGGTAATGTGATGAAGATTGAGGTACCTTGTCCCTCGACACTATTTGCCCAAATACGTCCGTTATGTGCTTCCACAATTTCTTTCGAAATCGCAAGACCTAAACCTGTACCGCCCATCTTACGTGTACGTGCTTTATCGACACGGAAGAAACGATCAAAGATTTTATCCACTTTATTAATCGGAATACCAATACCATTATCTTTAATACGAATCGTCATGCGGTTATACAATGGATTCGGTTTCACGTGAAACTCAACACGCTTGCTGCCACGTGAGTATTTCATCGCATTCGTAATGACGTTATCAAACACTTGCGTCATCTTATCCGGATCAATTTCCGCAAAGATTGTTTCATCAGGAATGTCACGCACAAACGTTACATCTTTTGAAGCCATCTCATGACGGTTGATGATTTTATTAATGAACATATTAAAGTCCACAATTTCTTTAGTGATTTGTTCTGTATCATTATCCATACGTGATAAATTCAATAAGTCATTCACCAAGCGAATCATACGTACCGTTTCTTCTCTTGTTACAGATAAGAACTGCGGCGCAATTTCAGGATCTTGCCAAGCGCCTTCTTCTAAAGCTTCTAAATAACTGTTCATCGAAGTTAACGGCGTACGCAACTCATGTGAAACATTCGCAACGAATTCACGACGTTCTTGTTCTACTTGTTGTTGTTCTGTTACATCATGTAACACCGCAATGTAACCTGTCACAAAGCCTGTGTCTTGTACAATTGTACTGAAGCTGACACGCGCAATAATACCTTCCGCTTCATTAATATCTAACAAGAAGCTATTATTATTTTCCTGCATCTCATCTAACGCGAATTCATCTTCTAAATCTAAGACACCCAGCATGTTGTAACCCATAACATCTTCTTTAGACATACCTAACATCTTTAATGCCATATCGTTCACAATACGCACACGTCCACGTCTGTCCGTCGCAATGACCCCATCACTCATATGTGTGATAACTGAGTCCAAACGACGTTTCTCACTTTCCGTATTCGCTTGTGCTTCTTGGACACGTTTTGACAAGTTGTTGAAGGCTAATGCCAGTTCACCGATTTCATCATTACCATAGATTTTTACACGTTGCGTATAATTACCTTTTGACATTTCAACCGTTTGGTTACGCATATCCGTAATCGGTTTAGTAATCGTACGCGCAATGAAGAATCCGAGTAATCCTGTGATAAATAAAGAAATCGCAGTACCTACAATGAAGATTTGGTTAAAGTTGTTTAATTGATCATAAACACTGTCGATATCCGCTTCAATATAAATATCACCGATGACACCTTTAGACGACTTCACAGGCAAGTTATAAATCCATACACGCTGTTTACCTTTACCATAGTCTTTCAACATCGTATGGTCATTCGCTTGTCCTAATGAAAGTGCCTTTTGTATAGAGGTATCATTGGCTTTTTGATTAATGATACTGTTAGAAGATTGTTTCGTCGACGCGACTATAATTTGATCTTTATCAATATAGTTGATTTGTTCAATTTCTTGGCGGTTCGCATATTCATTAAATAATTCTTGAATCTCTTTTTGCGTATTGACTGATTTGTCTTCTTCATTGACCTTCTCCACGTTGATCTCAATTTGTTTCGCATACTGAGAAATATTGTTTTTGAATGTCTGTGTTAATTCGCGTTCTAAGTTATTGGTAAAATATAAACCAATAATCTGCATCCCAATAATAATTAACAAGACATAAACAATCACGAGCTTCGTGTGAAGGGACTGAAATTGTTTAAGCCATTTCATATACTATGGCCTCAGTCGTGCTGCTGCAAGAAGTATCCGACACCGCGGCGTGTCACGATATATTCTGGATGTGACGGATCATCTTCGATTTTTTCTCTTAAACGACGGATTGTAACATCGACCGTACGTACGTCACCGAAATAATCATAGCCCCATACCGTTTGCAGTAAGTGTTCACGTGTCATAACTTGTCCCATATGGTTCGCTAAATAATGGAACAATTCAAATTCACGATGTGTCAATTCAATATCTTTGCCGCGTTTCTTAATAGAATACGCATCTGGGTAGATGACAATATCTTTAATTTTAATTTCGTTCGGCGCATTATTTGCTTCTTGCGGTTGTGTATATTGACGACGTAAGTTCGCTTTCACACGTGCAATCAATTCACGTGTGCTGAAAGGTTTCGTCACATAGTCATCCGCACCTAGTTCTAAACCAAGCACCTTATCAATTTCTGAGTCTTTTGCCGTCAACATAATAATCGGCATTTCATATTTCTTACGTACTTCACGGCAGACTTCCATACCATCTCTGCCTGGAAGCATAATATCTAAGAGTACGATGTCTGGTTCTTCTTCATAAATTAAGTCAATCGCATCATTTCCGTCATATGCACAAAAGACTTCATAACCCTCTTTTTTCAAGTTAAATTCTAGAATATCAGCAATAGGTTTTTCATCGTCTACTACAACTACTTTTCTCGCCATAATCCTAAACCTCATTTCTAATCATAATCGTACATGAATAATTTTATTTAGACATAAGTATCTACTATATAATTTAACATTTCTAGCACGCCAATTCTATTTTTCATGCCAAATTAATTCTATTATTGACTATCTATTTTTTCGGGTAAAAGACATTATGTGAAGGTATTGTAAATTTTATGTGGATTGCAGAAATGGGGATGTCTAAAAGAGAGGATTCATGCATGTTTATGCTATTGTAACAT
>NZ_PPRU01000013.1 GCF_002902285.1 Staphylococcus simulans
TTACGGTTTCATACAATTTCTTGGTGGTTATCACTATCATAAAGTAAAAAATGTTATTTTTTCTAAAACCGCACCACAACAACGATTAAAGTAATTTAGCAATATCAAAAAAATCTTGAATTTGTGTTTTTCGAGTTTTAGTGTCGAAAAAACCTTTGTGGTTTACGATAATTTTTTCGCTATATATGAAGTAAAATATTATCGTGATTTTTTTAATAAAAGTTCTTTACTTATCAAAAGTTATCCTATATACTTTTTCTTGTCTTCAAAGCAAGACAAAGATGCTGTCATTTTCTTTTTTGTTTTGAAGCGCAACTTTTAAATTCACAACTTGATGACCCGCCCTTTTGGGCGGTTTTTTAGTTTCTAACAAAGCAAAAAGGCCAGACCATAAAGATAACTTTATGATCCAGCCCAATCAGAATAGAATGTCTAGTCTCATGCTAGAAACGGTTATGTAGCTTCTTGGAAAGACTACATGCTAAAATCTTAGCACTCCCCTATTTCTATTGTCAATCTAATATTTTAAATTTTAAATGAATGTAACCACGCTTTAATTTCTGATAAAAACATACATCTTCTTATCGTTTGCAATATATTCAATTAATCAAAAGAATGGTTAGCTTTTCATTAAATACATCAAACATTTTAAAATCATATTAAGCAGCTATTTAAAGGCATTCAAACATTCTCTCTGTTTATATTCTAAGTCCTTTTTCATTGTTTGAAATTCAGTATTATCAAACTGTTTTATTATTTTATCGAAAAAGGTGTTTACAAAAATTAAAAAGCACTTTATAATTCAACTATCTCATTACCTCTCTTTGAGGTACATCACTTAAATATAACGCTATATCCAACTCACTTTATTTCATAGCGTTCAATACCATTTCCTCTTACGTTAATAGCACATTATTTTCCCTTTAGTCGACAATCGACATTGTAGTTTTATTTTCAAGTAATACTCTAATTGATTCACAAACTAACTGAACAACTTAGAAACACGCAATTGATACATAACACAACTCAATCTTATTTAAGATTATCGCAGTTATTTCCAAACCATATTAATTCTAGACATCAGAGAAAGGAAATTTTAATATGCCATATTTTATCCAATACATACTCCCATTACATGCATTTACAAGTATCACAATTTATAACTTCAATCTTTACTTCCCACTGACAGGTGCGCGCTTATGAATAAGCTCTACATGACTATAAATTAATTTACTTTCAATTTAGCTTACACATTATTAATTCAATGACATCCAGACAGGAGAATATTTTCATGACTCAATTTCATAAAGAACCGCACATGACCTACCCTATTTCAAACTTAGTTTCTGAAATCAAAGAAAGCAACATGGATATTGATTCAAAGAAAGAGTTGATTTCTTTAACACAACATCTTCATCATGAATATCCACTCAACGTAGTAAAAATATTACGTGACAATTATATCCCTATCTCAAACTTAACTACTGAGGCTTACCAACAAGGTTATCGTCTTAAAATGGGGCAACTGGATATCAACTTTCCTAAACGTCTGTTCACTGAATTCGAACCTTCTGTTGTCTTAAGTTATGCATTACCTGAAGCAGCGATGTGTATTTCATTGCTAGAAAATCATGTTCATGGTTTAACACAAGGTTCAATTCATAATGCGCTCTATTATTTTTGGGGACACTCCATCACTGAATCTCACATCTCTCAGTTAAAAAGTGTATTGAGTCTTAAAACAAATACATGGCGCAAACGCATGCTTGATCGTACTCACTATCACTTTATTCATGCTCATACCCTTCAACTCCCTGTATTTGACGGTGCGCATATTGACTTTGCGAAACTCTATACAATCACTGGCATCAATGAATATGGATATAGAGATATTTTAACTTTGACTGTTTCTTTTGAAGAAGAAAATGTGGTTTGGACACAACTCTTCAATGAATTGAAAAATCGTGGGATGAACCCGCCTTTAATGATTTCTGCTGACCTATCACCTGCTTTAATGAAAATATGTTCAAAACATTTTCCAACGATGAAATATCAAGTATGTTCTAGATCTATGAGAATTGCGTTGAATGAAGCTTTTGAACGTGTCTTAAATACTGATGACTATGCTGAACCACCAAAAGACGTTGCGAAACAAGCACGTCAACTGGTAGCTGCACTATTCGAGCCTAATACTGAATATCAAGTCAATGTAGAAATCAAAAAAGAATTAGTAAAAATAACGAAAGACTATCCAAGTTTTGAGGAAGGTATAAATTTATTAAATCAATACTTTGAAAGCTGCTTTACGTATCTGACAATACCTGTCGCACCTAACTACAACTATGTACTGACAAGTAATAGCGCAGAACGTATCAATAAAGAAGTTAAAAAAATGAGTGAATGCCCTTATGTTTATGCGAGCCCAGAATCAGCAGAGCTGGCGATTTCTTGTTTTATGAAACACTTGGAGTTCAACAACTTCTTTAAACGTATAAAACTTAAAAACAGAGAGCTCTATTAAATAATTAAAGGACTGCGCTAAGCAGTCCTCACATGTTATAACTCTGTATATTTTTTATTTGAATCTTTAGCTTTCTCTACTGGATACTTAATCGCATTTTTCTTCAACTTTTCGCGGATAATATCATCAATATTCATCTCTAAGTTATCCGCAATCATGTAGCTGTATATCAAGACATCTGCCAACTCTTCAGCGATACGCTCACGCTTTGTCTCGTTGACTTCTTCAGGCTGTTTCCACTGATACAGTTCTAAAAGTTCAGATGCTTCAAGCGATAAAGAAATTGCGAGATCTTTTTCATTATGATAAGGTCTCCAGTTTCTCGCATTACGAAAATCATTAATTTCTTGGATGAGTTGTTCTGTATTATTCATGGTTTATACCTCCATTAGCGGCACGTTTGAGTTCATTTTGCAAAGCTTCATCTACTGCGTAAATATATAAGCCGTTGACGCCGCGTGTTAATAAGACGTTTAATTCATTCTTAAGCAATTCTTCTGTGAATTTAGCTTTAGTGTTATCTGAGAGTGTTCTATTTCTAGTTGCTTTTTGATTATAACTCTCTGAACCGTCAAAAATAATTTTACCATCTCTAAATTTAACAGATGGACCAATAATCACACCTGCATAATTTAAATCGAAGCCTTGTACGGTAAATGTTGAACCTACTTCATCAATAGTTTGACTTTGTTCAGGCCAAGATAAAGATTTTTCTCGTTTACTAACTTTGAGTTGACTGTTCCAAGGCATGCTCCATTCACCAATACGTACACGCCAATAATCCGCGTCTTCAGGTGCTTTACTATTATACTTCCAGTCATACGTTGCGAGTAAACGTGAAATACCAGAGTCTTGAGATTGAGCTTTATTTCGTATTGCTTGTTCTAGCTGCTTAGGTTGATCAAATATTTTAATATCATACTTATCATCTTCAGGAATATTATCAATGGTTTGTTTATCTATGAGGCGACGAATCCAATCTACAGTATCTTCATTACTATTGATGCGCATTTGATTATTAAGATGTATGTGATTGTTATTTTCTTTAGTTTCTGACACCAATTTTTCTAACTGGTCTGCTTCTATCACTTGTTCAGTACTTAAGATTTGGTTTCTATCAAATACGGCAATAACTACTTTTGCTCGGGCAATTAAATCTTTCAGTTGGTTTTGTCCACGGTAAGATTGCTTACCTTGTGTCCATAATAAGTGCGCTTCATCCACAATAATCACATCTACTTTATCCTCAGTGCTGCGCTGATTGATAAAACTGGTAGGTTTGTTTACTATCGCTTGTTTTTTATTCTTTGGATCATACAACCCTAATTTCTTCGCAATTTCTTGATAGACTTTTAATTGTTCATCATGATTGACTAACAAATACACACTTAAAGGCTGGTTATCATTTTCTTCTAACAACGTTCGTTTTAAATCAAAGAACAAACTGCTCATTAATACGGTTTTACCTGAACCCGCTTCACCTTCTACCAACACCAGCTGTTCTTCTAAGTTATTATGTAACGCTACTTTTATCTTACCCGTTATCGCTTCTTTAGCTTTATTTTGTTCCTGAGTCAATTTATGAAACGGAGAAGCTTTGAATATCGCTGAATCTCTAATAATACTTTCTACTGGGAACAAAATATTATTCTCTTTATTCAACTTTTTCCAAATATCCGTAAAGATATCATCTAATTGATCAGCTGTATAATAATCGTTTTGTTGGTTTGCTCTCTTATTATAGATGTATTCAATGCTATCAACACTTGATAAATACTGCATCAAACGATTCTCCACATCTAACGTTAGAGATTTATTGAAATAGCGATGACCAATCACATACATAGTCGACGTTAACGACAACGAAAAATCTGCCCAATAAGGTACTGTCTTCGCATCCGTCAATAAATGCTGAGAAGTACGCTCCTTAATATCAGCTGTCTCCCCTACATACACCTTAAAACCCTTTTGCTTATCATCATTAATGATATAAACCGTAGGATACTTCAACAGATACTTCGAATCCTCAGAGCCTTCCCATACGTCCACAAAATGATTTAAATCCTCCATTGAATACTTTATTTGTTTAATTATCGGCTTTCTTTTCCTATTCATTTTAATCACCTAATACACCATTAATATTGTAGTAATTAAATACTACACACCTGTTTAAGATAATTATAAGTGTCAGTGAATAGGAAAACAATAAAACCACCATACGATTCAGCTTCCAAAATACATTTATACACAATGTATTGTTCTTTCATGTTCTTTTAATACCGTTCTCTTTAATTTTAGCCTTTATATACTGATTCTCATTTTATAAACAGTAATTACATATCAGTTGTAATTTTTAATCGATGAATGCTTCTAACTTTAATACTAATCATTGATTTATCACAAATTGCTACTCAATATTCCTGTAAATTTTTAGAGTTGCACATATTTATTTGAATATTTAGAAAATATTAAGTAAAATGAGAATAAACTAAGTAAGCGCTTACATAGTGAATGTTTACTTGTTTTCATCTTTTATATTAAGGGGGCGATAATTTGAAACAATATGACTTAGTTGTTATTGGCGCTGGCCCTGGTGGTTATGTTTCTGCTATTCGAGCAGCACAATTAGGTTTAAAAGTAGCTATCGTTGAAAAACAGTATTTTGGGGGAACCTGTTTAAACGTTGGCTGTATACCATCCAAATTATTATTAGAATATGGTAAAAAAGTTCAAAACATTAACATTGCTGACTCTTGGGGAATACACACTGAAAATTTAGACATAGATTATTCTAAATTGCTCTCTAGATCGAAGACAGTAATTTCTCAATTAACTGGCGGTGTTGAGCATTTACTTAAACAAAACAAAGTTGATCAGATTAAGGGTGAAGCAATTGTAAACGAAGACTTAACCATTAAAGTTGATCAGCAAACCATCCAGGCTAAAGACATTATTCTTGCAACTGGCAGTACTCCATTCGTTCCTCCTATCTCTGGACTAAAAGAAACAAACTATCACACTACAGACACTATCTTCAAAATCGAAAAACTACCAAAGCAATTAGCAGTAATTGGTGGTGGCGTTATTGCTACAGAAATCGCATCATCAATGGCTGACTTAGGTGTTAAAGCGACAATTATAGAAGTCGCTGATGATATCTTACTCACTGAAACTAAAGAAATCCGCTCCGTATTAAAAGAACATTTAGATTCTCAAGACATTACAATTTTAACCCAATGCACAATTGATAAAGTTACTCAAGATCATATCCAATTAAAAGATCAAAAAGATATTAACTTTGATACCCTGCTTGTCGCGACTGGCAGAAAACCGAACCTTCAAGTCATTAATGAACTCAATATCGAAAAAGATGAAAAATCATTTTTAAAGGTTGATACAAATTATCAAACTAGCATCCCACACATTTATGCCGTTGGAGATTTAGTAAATAGTTATCAGCTTGCTCATGCTGCGAGTGCTGAAGGAATCGTGGCAACAGAAAGTATTGCTGGTTTAAAACCTAAAGCAATTCAAAATGAAATGATTCCACGTTGTATCTATACGCGTGTGGAAGCCGCTTCAGTAGGATTATCTCAAGAGCAAGCAGAAGAACAAGGTTATAAAGTTAAAACAGTCGAAGCTCAATTCCAAAGTAATGCTAAAGCTTTGATTGAGGGAGAGACAGATGGTTTTATTCAACTCGTTATTGATACTCAATATAGTGAAATATTAGGTGGTTTTATTACCGGACCTAATGCTACTGAGTTAATTGGTGAACTGCTAGGTGTAAAAGTATCTGAAGGAACAATAGAAGAATTATCGCAAGTGATTCAACCTCACCCTTCTCTTTTAGAAGTAATGGGAGAATCTGCAGATAGTTATCTAAATAAAGCAATTCATAAATAGCTATTTTTAAGGGGGAATTAGTTATGAATAAAGAAGAAGCACGCTGGATCTATAAAACAATGAATGAAATCCGTGAATTTGAAGACAAAGTACATGAGATATTTGGTAAAGGAGAAATCCCTGGATTCGTGCATCTATACGTTGGCGAAGAAGGTGTCGCAACGGGTGTAATGGCTTTATTAGAAGATGATGACTATATCACGAGTACACACCGAGGACACGGACATGCTATTGCTAAAGGTTGCGACTTAAACGGTATGATGGCTGAAATCATGGGTAAACGAGACGGCTTAGGCCATGGTAAAGGTGGCTCAATGCACGTGGCAGAAATAGATAAAGGTATGCTCGGTGCCAATGGTATTGTAAGTGGCGGTTTCGGCTTAGCAACTGGTGCTGGTATTTCTTTAAGAAACCAAGGCAAAAATAATGTTGCTGTATGCTTCTTTGGAGATGGTGCAGCAAACGAAGGAAACTTCCATGAAGGCTTAAACTTCGCTTCGATTTTAAACCTGCCTGTTATCTTCGTTTGTGAAAACAACCAATTTGGTGAAGGTACTACACATAAATATGCAAGTGCATCAGAAACAATTGCTGAGAGAGCTTCAGCTTATAACATGCCTGGTGTTTATGTAGATGGAATGAATGTAGTAGAGGTATATGATGCAGCAAAAGAAGCTATTGAACGTGCTAAAAACGGCGAAGGTCCTACGCTTATAGAGTGTGATACTTATCGTAAGTATGGACACTTTGAAGGCGATGAACAAAAAGTAAAATCAAAAGAAGACCGAAATGCTGATCGTAATCCAACTGAAGAATTCCGAAAATATGCCATTGAAAATGACTTGTTAACTGAAGATGAAGCAAATGAAATTGAAACAGCTGCGAAAAAAGCTGTAGAAGATGCAGTAGAATTTGGTGAAAATAGTGAATTACCAGATTTAGATTCTTTATATAAAGATGTATTTGCATAAGCTTAAAGGGGGAACTGACAATGGGAGAAGAACGTAAAATCACATTTATGAAAGCCGTAAACGAAGCAATGGATATTGCGATGGAACAAGACGAAAACGTTATATTAATTGGTACTGATGTAGCCGGCGGTGCAGATGTAGATCACTTACAAGATGATGATTCATTCGGCGGTGTATTCGGTGTTACAAAGGGATTAGTTAAAAAATATGGACGTAATCGCGTGATCGATACACCTATCGCTGAACATATTACTTTAAGTTCCGCAGTCGGTGCTGCTGCAACAGGCTTAAGACCTGTGGCAGAATTAATGTTCAATGATTTTATCGGGTTTGGACTTGATCCTATTTTAAACCAAGGTGCAAAAATGAGATATATGTTTGGCGGTAAAGCCAAGATTCCAATGGTAGTTAGAACTGTCCATGGTGCTGGCGCTGGTGCCGCTGCGCAACACTCACAAACACTATATAATATTTTTGCTGGTATTCCTGGTGTTAAAGTAGTAGTCCCTTCCAATCCATATGATGCTAAAGGATTACTTTTAGCAGCGATTAAAGACGATAATTTAGTTGTTTACTCAGAAGACAAAACATTACTAAGTATGAAAGGTGACGTCCCTGAAGGAGACTATATTGTTGAGATTGGAAAAGCTAATGTCGTACAAGAAGGCGATGACTTAACAATTGTAGCAATAGGAAAAATGGTACAGACCGCTTTAGACACTGCTGAAAAGTTATCTGAAGATAATATTTCAACTGAAGTCATCGACTTACGCTCAATTTCTCCATGGGATGAAGAAGCGGTATTAGAATCAGTAAAGAAAACAGGTCGTTTGATTGTGATAGATGAATCTAATCCTCAATGTAATATAGCTGGAGATGTCGCTTCAGTAATTGGTGATATTGGATTCGATTACTTAGATGGACCTATTAAAAAAGTTACTGCTCCAGATACACCTGTACCTTTCGCTCAAAACTTAGAACAAGCATACATTCCAAGTGTAGAAAAAGTATTAGATGTAGCTGATGAACTAATTGCTGATTTAAAGAAAGTAAAATCTTAAGTTAAGGGGGTGGATAAAATGAGCACAAATATTATGATGCCTAAACTAGGCATGACAATGAAAGAAGGAACTGTTGAAGAATGGCATGTACAAGAAGGTGATTCAGTAAATAAAGGTGACATCATCGTTTCAATCAGTTCAGAAAAATTAACACAAGATGTTGAAGCCCCTGCTGACGGAACTATTATAAAAATCACTACTCAAGCTGGTGAAGAAGCGAAAGTCAAAACACCTATTGGGGTTATAGGAGAAAGTGGAGAGACTGTTGAAGAAAATAAGCAAGAAAACAGTTCAGAAAAAGATGAAACTTCTGAAGAAAAAGATGTGAATTCAAATGATACTAACGAGTCTCCATCTCCTAAAGAAGTTAGTGCTACTCAAAATAAAGGAGAACGTATATTCATTTCTCCTCTGGCACGCAATATGGCAGATATAAACAATTTAGATATCTCTCGTATCGAAGGCACAGGCGGAAATGGAAGAATTACTAAACTTGATATACAGCGTGTTCTTGAAAATGGATTAGATAAAGAGAGTCAAGATACAACTGATACACCTTCTGCTGCTTCTGTTTCATCTTCTACTGCAGGAGAAGGATTAAATCCAATACGTAAGCGTATTGCTCAAAATATGCGTCAGAGTCTCGAACAAACAGCACAACTTACTCTGCACCGTAAAGTTAATGCTGATCCATTATTATCATTTAAAGAAAAATTAGCTACAGAGTTAAGTAATGCTGGACAAGATGTGAAGTTATCTATCACAGCATTACTCGCCAAGGCTGTAGTATTATCACTAAAAGAGTATAAAAAAATTAATGTCCGCTATGAAAATGGTGAGCTTCAAGAATTTGATGAAGTACATCTAGGTATTGCGACATCATTAGATGATGGACTGATGGTGCCTGTGATTAAAGAAGCGGATAGTAAAAGCATCGGTGCATTAGCAAATGAAATTAAAGATTCTGCAGAAAAAGTACGTAATGGTGAAACTAATGATGTTGCCTTATCTGGTGCTACATTTACGATCACGAATATGGGTACAAGTGAGATTGAGTACTTTACTCCAATTTTAAATGTGGGTGAAGCGGGTATCCTAGGTGTTGGTGCTATGCAATCAGAAGTTGTTATACAGGATGGCAATGTAAAGCAAATTCAACGTTTACCACTCAGTCTAACATTTGATCACCAGTTATTAGATGGTGCTGATGCTGCAGAGTACTTAAAAGTGCTTGCGAAGTATATCGAAAATCCATATTTGTTAATTTTATAGAACATGAATAAAATCGGAATTATCATAAGTACTTACGATAATTCCGATGCTTTTTTATTTAATTGGCGTTGCAACATTATTTACTAGTTCATCTAGCCCTCATATATTATCTATTCCATTTGTGTCTAACCATTTTATTACATTCTCTTTAGATACATTATATGCTTCTATCGCTCCACTTCATGTTGCTTTTCCACAAAGCATGTCATTAAATCTAGACCCTTATTCACTTTCAAACAACAATGTTTCCTTATATGATTGAATTATTACTCCTATACTAAATATATAAATTTAATACTTCATTTGATTAATCATCTAATTTCTTAAACTGTTTATATTAATCGCCTAACACACCATCAACATTGTAGTAAGTATACACTAAACCCCTCTTTAAAATAATTATAAATGTCTGTGAACAGTAGGAAATAAAATCGCTATACAAATATGTATAAATAATAATATGTTTACAAATAATGTTTTAACTTCCTTGATCTAACTCATCTAAATAATTAATAACTAGTCGTCAAATCTATGCTTATATTCATAACAAAATATAGTATTGCTTAACCCTTAATGATATGATTAATATAAATTAAGTTTATTTATCGTAAAATTTTGAATCACAAATTACGTACTAGTTTTAAAGGGTTTTTAATAAATAATAGTAACTCGAGGAGAGTGGATAAATTGGGATATAGAATTGAAACACGTACTTTTGAAGAATTGCAAGGCAAATTAAATTTACCGAACTTCCAAAGAGCACTTGTATGGTCTAATAACCAAAAAAAAGAGTTTTTTAATACTCTTAAAGATGGATTTCCCTTTGGTTCTATTTTGTTGTATGAATACGAAAGAGAAAAAACTAAAGATAATGAAAATAGATACAGTTTAATAGATGGACTACAAAGATATTCTACAATGTTGGATTTCAAAGATAATCCTACAAACTATATTGAATTTGATGAATTTGCTGAAAGAATAGCTAGACTTTATAAAAATGCATCTAAAAGTACCACTAACGAAGTTGTGAATTTCTCTAAAGATACTTTATTAGAAATAGTAAAACAAAATAACGATCCTAATTCACCAAATACAAGAGCAACAGCTCTTTCCAAGAAAGTGATAGACAAATTTCCTGCTTTAGATGACCAAGATATACGTGATGAAATAACAGAAATTCAACAAGAAGTCACTGAATTTTTTAATAACCAATTAAATATTAGCAAAGTCAAGATACCATGCATTATTTTTGAAGGTGATGAAACACAACTTGCTGAAGTTTTTCAAAGATTGAATAGCGGCGGGAAAAAATTATCAAAATATCAAGTTTTTGCAGCTCATTGGGATAAATATAATATTGAATTAAGTAAAGCTGAGTATAGTAATAAAATTTTGGATAATATTATTGATAGATATGAAACTTTGAATAATGATCGGGGCATACTTATTGAAGATTTTGACCCTCAAGAGATGAGAAATAGTCGTGAAATTAACTTATCCGAATTTTGTTATGGTTTAGGTAAAATACTTGCTGAAGAATTGTATATCTTCTTTGATAAAATAAGTGAAGACATATGTAACGAATTAGGTTTTCAAACTATGTTAATGATATTTGATATCCCGACCTCTAAAATGAATACTTTACCTCACTTCCATAAATACTTAAAAAACGGTAATAATATAGAAGATATGGTTAGTAAAATTGTAGGTGTGTATAAAATCATTAACAATAAATTCGACAATATATTTACTTTGTCATCTTTAACAAGAAAGAAAAAACATGAAACAAAGTCATTTACCCGTTTACAAATCATGTCATTCTTCGCATCATTATGGCAAGTTTCATATTCGCTTATACTTGATGAAACAAAAGATAGTTTATATATAAAAGAAAAACAAAGAAGAAAAAAAGAGCGTCAGAAAATTTTAGATAATATTGTTAGCTATTCTATTTATGACATCATAAGAAATTACTGGTCTGGAACCGGAGATAAAAAGTTAATGGATATTTATATAAATAAAAACAATAGATATTCAAATGCATTACCAAAAGAAATTTTTATGAATGAACTACTTCGTTGGAACGACGAAAGTATAAATAAATCTAGCGTAAATATCCAATCTGACGAAAAAATGATAATATCATGCATTGCAAATACTCACTCTGATTTTTATAAAGGTCTAAATGATAACTTTGATTATGAACATATTTTCTCAAGAAAGTTATACAATAAACATAAAAATAATCATTTAATACCGGCAGGTGCTTTAGGTAATATAATGCTATTAGATGAAGGCTCTAATCGTAAAAAGAAAGAAAAATTTCTGTATGAAATTTTTAATTTAGATAATATTAATAAGGAAGATACTCACGAATATAACTACATAAAATACAGTAGTTATCCTGAAAAACGAGTTATAGACAAAATAGAATTTGATCTAGTAGCAGGAGAATATGATTCTCTTATAAATATGATTAAAACCAGAGGAGATTTAATTATTAAAGAGCTTACTAATTCTTTATATTCATAGATCTTACTTCTTATCTTCTCGTCACTACTTTTTAAACTATTTTTTATTAAATAGAATAAGTCATGCATCTATATGAGTCATACAGGTATGCATGACTTACTTATTTCTATCGATAAACTTATTAATCATTTATAACAATTAGCGAATTTGCCCTGTCTCTTACCATATTTTTTACTACTAATTTGCTAATTTTATACATACATTAATATTTTATACAAAACAATTTACTTCACTTAACTATCTTACTTTTATCCATGTTCACTTACTTAATAAAAATTTCTAATAGTATACGTAAGCCTTGAATCTCTATAACTCGTATAGAAGTTCAAGGCTTATTTAATATTTATAGATCTAACTACTCATTCATAAAACAATATTCCACTATTCTTCTTTAAACCAATTGGAGATTTCTCCTCTTCTCGCAGCAAACTTCATCTTTGAAATTGAACTGTTCTTTATAACTACAGTATATCTATAGCTTGTTTCTACTAGTTTAGCTATGTTTTTTAATTCTTCTGGTTCTTTTCCATCTATCCCTAAATATCTAGTGAATACTATAAAATATCTATCCGTAGGCAAAACTTCTTTAGCTTGATTTACCATGTATTCAATAAATTGATTAATTATAACTATTTCCTCTACGCTATTTTCAGTTTCTCTTTCAATAAACCTCAGTTTATTATCAATGAATTCATCTTCTTTAAGATTATCCATTTCTTCATCTAATGATATTTGGTTATAAACACACATTCCCATGAACTTTTTTAAGTTGAATAATTGCTTTTCAGAAACCCCAATCTTCTCCCTCAACAATGCATCTAACTTATCTTCATCCAGAAAGTGACTTTGCGACATTAAACGATTCATATAATTTATCTGTTCTTTTTCAAACGTGGGAATTTTATATGAAGATCTGTAATCTTCTATATTCTTTCTGACATAATACTGAACTCTGAAATACTTATCATATTGAAAAGAGCTTTCATTATCTAAATTAAACTTTTCCATTATATTGAGCAATCCTTCATATCCATACGATACTAAATCTTGCTTTTCTAAAATCGTTTCTTGTATCTGTAATATATTTTGTTCAACCACTTTATCAACAGTGTGGTGATTCAGCATAATGAACTTGTTTGCCCAATACTCTTTTTCCTTCTCATCACACGTTCTCCAATTTTTTATACATTCGATACTCTGAACATTTATTTCCTCTTTTGTAGATCGATCCATTACATTCTTATTTCTATCTTTTGATGTTGTATTCATTTGTTGTCCTTCTTTTCTTTATTTTTAGAACGATTGATTTAAAACCTACTTCAATTTCTACAATATGAACGCCTGCCTCTCACATTTATTTTTATCACTCATAAACTACTCTCCTTTTTCTATACATTTATCAGCATGGAAATGCGAACATACAAATTATACATGCTTTTGCTCTACATTTTGTTTACCAAAAAAGCAAAATAAGTGTCATTTACCTCTTCACTTTCTATATGTTTAACGTTACAATGAGTTCATTCACACAATTTTCTGATTATTACAATAATTATTATAGGAGGAGATAACTATGAATCGAAGACAACACTACTGGAAAGATTGGCGATTACATGTCTTAGTATTAGCCATTGTTGTGATTTGTGAATTAATTGGCCCATTCGATATTCCATTAGGGGTTACGTCTATTTTATTATTACCTGTAGTTTATGGAGTTGTCTTAGGTTTATTAGCTTATTTCACTCCTTTGGTTGGTAAGAAACAAGCCAAAAACTCAGAGCCTATGGTTTTTATTTCTGTTGCTATTTTAATTGCGAAATTTGGTACTGAAGCAGGACCTGCACTTCCTAAAATTATCGCAGCAGGCCCAGCATTAGTTTTACAAGAACTCGGTAACCTAGGTACGATTTTTCTTTCTTTGCCGTTGGCAATTATGCTTGGACTACGTCGTGAGGCTATCGGTATGACACACTCTATTGGTAGAGAAGCAAACATGGCGTTGATTACAGAAAAGTTCGGAATTGAATCACCAGAATGGCGTGGTGTCATGTCTATGTATATCTTCGGAACAATTTTCGGGGCGATATTCTTTAGTATCTTTTCAGGTTTGATCGCATCCATTATACCTTTACATCCATTAGCTTACGCAATGGCGACTGGTGTTGGTAGTGGCGTTATGTCAGCTGCCGCAGTTGGTCCTATTATTGAAATGTTCCCAAGCTACGCTAGTGATATTAAAGCATTTTCAGGAGTCAGTAACTTATTAACATCAGTAACTGGATTATATATGGGTATCTTAATCGCATTACCATTAACAATTCGTTACTACAATGGTGTTATGAAGGTTAAAGCTAGAGTACAAAAAAGTACAAAAGGAAAGAGGGATATACATGAAACTCACGTCTAATATTATCAACTGGTCTTTGACGCTTGTTGTTGTGGGACTTATTGCGTTAATTAGTAACTGGGTTGGCCAAGACATTATGCCTTCAAAAGCTGTTCCAGGTGTTCTTGCGTTAATGGGAATCGCTTTAGTCGGTATGATTCTTCAACAGCTTATCCCTCTTAACATTCCTAGTATTGCTTATATTGGTGTACTTGGATTAGTACTTACAATTCCTAGTATGCCGACGGCACCTTATATCGTTAGTTGGACACACAATGTAGAATTAATGGCATTAGCTACACCAGTTGTTGCATATGCTGGTATTTCAATCGGCAATTCTTGGACTGACTTTGCGAAGTTAGGATGGAAAACAATCGTTGTAGGTATGGTCATTCTAATGAGTACATATGTCGGTTCAGCCGTCGTAGCTCATATTGTGTTGAAGATACAAGGTATTATTTAACTTATAAATACAAGTTTACTAAATAGGTAAAGGAAGTCGATTGTGCCGTCGACTTCCTTTTTTTATACTAATTTCTAAGTAATAACATCTACTATGTTTATTACTCAAATTAAGCTGCGTCACAATAAATATAGAGAGGACTTGAGATAATGAAAGTCACATACGTCGCAATATTTTATAAAAATGATCCGAAGCTTGAAGGCCAATACTTCTTTGTAGATTTCGATGTAGAATCACTACATGAAGTACTTCCTCCAATCGAACTCCTATCTCCAGAAGATTGCTTAGGCTTCGCCCTAGCAAAGTATAAAGAACTCGGCATCCCCTTACCTGAACCCTTCTCCTTTGATTTAATCTTTCTTAATGACGCTTACTATTATGAGAAAAGAGCAATCACTATTGAACTCAATGAATACGCTGGAACTAAGAAACGTAAACCTAAAAAGTTTATTCCTGAATGGCTCTACCGTTTTGAAATGAGCGAAGATGAAAAGTTTCGAAGAAAACGAGAAAGAGATTGGCAAAGAAAAGCTATGGATGAACTGATGAACACAGAATTTGAAGGTGCTCACGTTGGTTTTATGTCAGGCAAGCCTTGGTTACCACAAGCAACAGAAGTAAGATACGAAGAAATTTATGACTTAGACTAAAAAAATGCCTCCAAAAGCATTCACATGATGTGAGCTTAAGGAGGCATTACTTATGCATTAAAACCTATTCAAAGTATTACTGCGATACATTATTTATAATCTTTTGTTTCTTTCTTACGACGATTAAATAAGAATACACTACCTAATGCCGCGAATAATGTTCCAATTAAACCTGCATTTGTACCTTCTTCACCTGTTTCTGGTAAAGCTTTATCTTTAGAAACTTTTGGAGCTTTTTCTGGTTGTTTTTCAGATTTAACTACTTTATGAGGGGTTACATCACCTTTTGGTGCTTTAGGTGGTGTAGGTTGACCAGGTTCTGATGGTTGTTCTGGTGTAGTTGGTACTTCTGGTTTATTTGGTTTTTCTGGCGTGTTAGGTACTTCTGGTTTCTCTGGTACTTCAGGTACTTCTGGTTTCTCTGGCACTTCTGGTACTTCCGGCTTCTCTGGTTTTTCAGGAACTTTTGGTTCTTCCGGTTTCTCAGGTGTGATTGGTTTTTCAGGTTCTACTACTGGTTTATAGAAGCCACTGTCGATTGTGAAATCATCCGCATTATCTACAACGACTTTAACTGTTCTACCGTCTGAGTCTAATGCTTTGTCTCCTACATTTACTTTAGTTGCTTCATAACCTTTCGGTTTGTCGAATGTTACTGTGTATTCACCATTGTATAATCCAGTAAATTGATAAATACCGTTTTCATCTGTCACTGTTGTTTCTGTGCTGCCGTCTGGCTTAGTTAAAGTAACTGTTACGCCTGAAATGCCTTTTTCATTTGAGTTTTGAACACCATCTTTGTTGCTGTCTTCCCATACTTTATCTCCGATAATGTATGTTGCTGGAACTGGTGTTGGTTCTACTACTGGTTTATAGAAGCCGCTGTCGATTGTGAAGTCATCCGCATTATCTACTAAAACTTTAACTGTTTGACCGTCTGAATCTAATGCTTTGTCTCCTACATTTACTTTAGTTGCTTCGTAACCTTTCGGTGTGTCGAATGTTACTGTGTATTCGCCATTATATAATCCAGTAAATTGATAGATACCGTTTTCATCCGTTACTGTTGTTTCTGTGCTGCCGTCCGGCTTAGTTAAAGTTACTGTTACGCCTGAAATGCCTTTTTCATTTGAGTTTTGAACACCATCTTTATTACTATCTTCCCATACTTTGTCTCCGATAGTGTATGTCGCTGGAACTGGTGTTGGTTCTACCACTGGTTTATAGAATCCGCTGTCGATTGTGTAATTATCTGCATTGTTGATTACGACTTTCGTTTCTAAACCGTTTGAATCTAATGCTTGATCACCAACATTTACCTTAGTTGCTGTGTAACCTTCTGGTGCAGTGAATTTAACTGTGTATTCACCGTTTTCTAATCCAGTAAAGTTATACTTACCTTCAGCATCTGTCACAACTGATTCTGTTGTACCATCTGGTTTAGTCAGTGTCACTGTTACGCCGGCGATACCTTTTTCATTTGAATTTTGGATACCGTCTTTGTTGCTGTCTTCCCACACATAGTCACCTAAGTTGTATGTTGCTGGGACTGGTGTCGGCTCAACCGTCGGTTTGTAGAAACCACTGTCGATTGTGAAGTCATCCGCATTATCTACTACGACTTTGATTGTTTGACCATCTGAGTCTAATGCTTTGTCTCCAACATTCACTTTAGTTGGTTCATAGCCTTTTGGTGTTTCGAACGTTACTGTGTATTCGCCATTTGGTAATCTTGTGAAGTGGTACATACCGTTATCGTCTGTCACTGTTGTTTCTGTGCTGCCGTCTGGCTTAGTCAATGTAACTGTTACACCTGCAATGCCTTTTTCGTTTGAGTTTTGGACACCGTCTTTACTGCTGTCTTCCCAGACTTTATCTCCGATTGAGTAAGTCGCTGGCACTGGTGTTGGTTCTACCATTGGTTTGTAGAATCCACTGTCAATTGTGTAATCATCTGCATTGTTGATCTTCACTGTAGCTGACGTACCTTCTGAATCAAGCGCTCTAGACTCTCCTTGTTCAATCAATGTAGATTTATAACCTTCTGGTGTTTCGAAATCTACCTGGTATTCGCCATTTTCTAAATCTGTAAATTTACACTTACCTTTTTCGTCTGTAACTGTCGTTACTTTTGTACCATCCGGTTTAGTTAATGTGACTGTTACACCTGCAATACCTACTTCATTTGAGTTTTGGATACCGTCTTTGTTGCTGTCTTCCCAGACATAGTCACCTAAGTTGTATGTTGCTGGAACTGGTGTCGGCTCAACTGTTGGTTTGTAGAATCCACTGTCAATTGTGTAATCATCTGCATTATTGATTTTCACTGTGGCTGATGTGCCTTCTGAGTCAAGCGCTCTAGAATTTCCTTGCTCAATTAATGTAGATTTATAACCTTCTGGCGTTTCGAAATCTACTTGGTATTCACCATTTTCTAAGTCTGTAAATTTATATTTACCTTTTTCGTCTGTAACTGTCGTTACTTTTGTACCATCTGGTTTTGTTAATGTGACCGTTACTCCAGCAATTCCTACTTCATTTAAGTTTTGGATACCATCTTTATTGCTGTCTTCCCAGACATAGTCACCTAAATTATATGTCGCTACTACTGGTTTAAAGAATCCAGAATCTATCGTATAATCATCTTCTCCGTTAATCGTTACATATGAAATCAATCCATCAGAGTCCTTTTCACGATTGTTTCCTGATTCTTTAGTTGTTGGAACATAGCCATCTGGTGTTTCAAATACAACAACATACTCACCATTTTTAAGGTTATTAAATAAGTAGTTACCATATTTATCTGTAACTGCTGTTTGAAGTATTTGACCTGCCTTATCTTTTAAAATAACTTTTACGCCTTCAATTGATTTTTCAGTAGATTCTTGAATACCATTTTGATTAATATCTTCCCATACATAATCTCCAATTTTGTAGTTTTCAAGTACACCGTCACCAGTTCCATCACTATATTGAGTCACTACATTAGTGTCATAGTAATAAGTAGCTTCCCTACCATTATAATCCCTGGCATATAATATAGATCTTGTTGTTAAGTTAGAACTGAGTGTCGGGTCAAATTTTGAGTCAACAACTACGACATAAGGATCGCTAATAGACCCAAAGTTCACCAATAAATTACCATGATTATCTGTGTCCACACGATAATTTGATGTTAAATCTGGATATTTAGAAACATCAAATGCATAGCTGTCTGTTAAATCTGCTTTATTAGGCACTTTATAAATACGAAGTTGTGTATCATCAATTTTTAATAATGCATTACTATCCTTATCCTTGGGCCCTATTCTTAATATAGCTGAAGCTAGATTATTATCCATTGGATTAACATAAATCACTTGTTGGAAATCATTTGTTTTTTGTAAGGCATCTACACTTGTAATTACAGTATCAACAGAAGCTGGATATAAGCCTTTATCATGAGCGTCATAATCATATGTGATTTGCGGGTTATACTTTTCTCCGGCTAAATCATAGTTCAAAGTATATACACCTTTTTTTGTAGCTTTATCCCTGTCAGTAAATTGTGTTAAGTCGAATTTGCCAGAAATATTTTGTTTATCATTAACCCAATCTGTAAATGTGTATTTGAGAAGTTTAGTATTTGTATCATATACACCTATCGCAACAATCATACCCGTTGGTGTGGCTAATACTGTATATGCTTTATCTTCTGCGTTTTTATAATGTAAATCGCCGTTGAATGTCGCGTATTCAGGCATTTGTACTGTGAAGTAATCTCCACCTTTAACTTTGTCATCTACTTTATAATCCGCTGTTAAACGGAAATTACCGCCTTGGTTAGGGTCAATTTTTGTTTGGCTAATTTGTGGGTTTGAAACTGTTACTAAGTCATTAACGTTAGAACCCTTTTGATCCGTTGCTACATCTTTCAAATCTTCAGCAGTATAAGCTGCTCCTCGTAATATTTGTGCATTTTGTGCTGTAGCTTCAATAGTGTCCTTATCTTTATTTTGAGATGATTGTTTTAATAAGTCTGCCGTTACTACTGGAGTTTTTTGCGGTGTAATATCCGCTTCTCCGCCCCTTGTTTTAACAACTGGATTAACAGGTTGTGATGCAGTTAATGTTTGAGGTGCTTCTACAGGTTTAATTAATTGTTTTTCTTCTGCTGATTCTTCAATTTTTTGTGGATTGTTTTCAGGTTGTACGCCTGTTGTTGGTACTTCATTAATTGTTGGTGCTGATTCTGTAAGTGGTGTTTTTTCTTCAATAGGATTTTTTTGTTCAGTAGGTGTTGATTCTTTGGTAGGTGTTGATTCTGTAGTTGGTTGTGATACTTTAGGTTCTTTAGAGGTATTTTCTAGTTGTTGTCTTGTATCTGCTTTGTTGTCTGTTTGTGTGTCATTTTCAATCGGATCTTTTAGTGTGTCATTATTTAATTGATTTTCAGTGTTATCAATGTTTGCCGGCTGAGCATCTGGTGTCCCTGCATTTTTCGCAGGCTCATCTGGCTGTACTGATGTTGAATCTTTAGCCTGGTTTGATGTCGTTATCTCCTCTGCTGCTTTTGCTTCGTGACCAAGACCGAATATTAAGGTAGCACCTACAATAATGGATGCTGTACCAACCGAAAATCGGCGGATTGCATATTTGTTACGGTGCTTTGCCTCAAAATTATTTAGTTGTTTATTCATGTGTTTCTCCTCTCTCTATTTAAGCCGTTCACTGCTTTTATCCCTAATTAGGTATAAAAATTAAGCCGAACCAATCTGTATTGTTCCTGTAGAATGTTGGAGAAGAACTAGTGTTTGAAATAGACAGACTTTCTTCATCCCTGGGGACTCACAAAATGAGTAGGAAACAATAACAAATCAGACGGCTTAATGTGATTATATTTAATTAGAGTATTAAAATATTGTATTAAATAATAGAAAGGGTACTTATTACTTTACATATTTTTGTGATATCATACTTTTTTGTTTCTTCTGTACTGTGTAGGTGTCATTTCAAATTCTTTTTTAAATTTCTTACAGAAATGAGAAGAATCTGCATAACCTAACATTTGGGAGATTTCACTGATGCTTAAGTTACGATCTAATAACTTTTTAGCATCTTCTAGTTTTGACTTAGTAATATACTTTTTAACTGTCATACCAAGTTCATTTTTAAAGTTTAAATTTAAGGTCGTTTGGCTAATGTTAAATTCTTTAGCAATCGACTCTATCGTGATTTCATTGTAAAGATTCTGGTTGATATAGTTGAGAATTGAAGATAAAAATGGGGAGAGCTCTTCATCCACGATTTCACCTATTTTTTGAGTGAAAAATACGATAGCGCCATTTCTGACTTTCATAATTTCCGAAAAGTTTTTAGCGGCTTCATTGTCAATAATCATTTGGTCTCTCGTGCGGGTTGCTTCTAATACATCCATGCCTGATTCTATTGCGAGTTGTGATAATTTTTCAAAAACGATAATCGAATAATTCTTCTCACTACGAATAGAATCTCTTTTGCTTGTTGGCATGATTCCTCCTTCCAAATCTGATAGAGATTTCTTCAACTTTGTTATAGAACCTTGTCTAACTAAATCCATCACTTGCTTTTCATACTTTAATTTATTCTTTTCGTTTTCATTTTCAATAAAAAATAATTTCTCTAACCCAGCGTCGTCTAACATTTTCTGCAACTTTTCTACATAGCTATGTATAGGCTCAAAAGTCGGGTCTGATTGACGATCTAATGTAAAAAGATAGTGCACTAATTTAATAATGTCTCTAATGTCTTCTAGAGAATAGAGCTTTATTTCTGGTGCATAATCATTGATTGCCTTTTTAAATTTAATGCTGATGTTTTGTTGTTTTAAAAAGTGTGTAAAGAAGTCGTCCGGTGGTAAACAATGGACATTAAACGGACCAAACAGATAATGCTTGTCCTCAAAGTTATGAAGTAGAAATACTTCATTCATGGCACCTGTTAAAATATAGTAATTATGCCTTTTCTTTTCATCTTCAACAGATTTAATAAGATCTAGTTCGTTATATTGCGGGCTTATCATTTTCTTCGATGTATACTCCTGTATCTCATTCAGATTAGAATCGTATGCTTTAACATTGATACCTAAACATACATGAAGCGATTTTAATATTGCTTTTTCTTTCATTTCTAATCAAAGACCTCCTAGTTGTTACGAAGTTTCTCTTGCCTCACATTAATATCATAATAGCAAATCGAAATATTTAATTGTACATATTATAAAACATTGTATGTTTAAAACATACAATCGCTCACAAGTTGTATTTTAACAATACTGTCATTACAACC
>NZ_PPRU01000014.1 GCF_002902285.1 Staphylococcus simulans
GAATTTACAATCTCTTAATAAAAAAACAAGGGTAAGCGTGAATTGTTAAACAATTATATATGTATATTACATTTTATTTTCAATTCAAAAAAACTGTTAATAAAATTACAGTGGTAGTATATAATGATGTGAGGTGCTAAAATAATTTGAAAAAAGCTAATATATTTTACACCAAAATATGAGCTATACTACATACGTTATAAACCAAATATATAAACAGTGGAGGAAGTTATGGAAAGAAAATTTGATTTATCGAAGTTAGTTACAATTTTAAAAAACAATTTAAAGTTAATTGTGGGAATACCTTTGCTATTTTTAATAGTTAGTTTAATTCTCACATTTTTCTTTATGAAGCCTAAGTTTGAGTCTTCAACTCAGATAATTGTAAATCAAAGTCACTCAGATGAACAGTTTATGGCTCAACAAGTTCAATCAGACTTAAAATTAGTAAATACATATACTGATATTATCAAAAGTCCAAATGTTTTGAATGAAGTTGCTAAAAACAAAAAGGTTAAATATACACCTGAACAATTAAGCAAAATGGTGAATGTGCAGAATAAAACTGAATCACAAATATTGAACATTAGCGTTGTTTCTCAAAATAAAAATGATTCTAAATTAATAGCAAATGAAGTAGCTGGAGTTTTCAAAAAAAATATTAAGAAAATAATGAATGTTGATAATGTGACTATTATTTCTAAAGCTGATAAAGGAAGCCAAGTATATCCGAAACCAATTCTAAATAGTGCTTTAGCGATACTATTAGGCGTTTTTGTTGCATTATTAATTGTTCTAGTTAAAGAAATGATGGATAAGAGAATTAAGAGCGAACAAGATGTAGAAGAAATCTTAAACCTTCCAGTACTAGGTACTATAAACAAAATTAAATGAGGTGATTAAATGTTTGGAAAAAGTAAATCTAAATCAGAAAATAGTGTTTTAATTACACATGATAAACCAAAGTCTACTATTAGTGAAAAGTTTAGAGGGGTCAGATCAAATATCTTATTTTCTTCTGTGGATGAACCTATTTCTAGTATTGTAATTACATCGGAAAAGCCATCTTCGGGTAAGTCGACAATAGCAGCAAATATAGCTGTAACATATGCTCAAGCGGGTTATGATACGTTGTTAATTGATGGAGATTTAAGAAAGCCCACTGCACATTATATATTTAAAAAAATAATACTAAGGGGTTATCTTCACTTATTATAAAAAATACAACTATGTATGAAGCTATCCAAGAGACGCATGTTGATAATTTATCAATTTTGACTTCAGGACCTATCCCGCCAAATCCATCAGAATTAATAGGATCTTCTAATTTTGAAAACTTAATTAATCAATTAGAAGAAAAATTTGATTTTATAGTAATAGACTCACCTACGGTTAATACAGTTACTGATGCTCAATTATATGCGGAAACAGTAGAAAATACATTACTTGTTATTGATACAGAAGAAAACAATCGCAATGAAATAGTTAAAGCAAAAGAGCTAATGCAAAAAGCAGGAGCTAGAATTTTAGGAGTTATTTTAAATAAAGCTCCTTTTGAAAAGAATAATAGTTCTTACTATTACTATGCTGAGGATGATGAAGTATGATAGATATTCACAATCATATCTTGCCTAGTGTAGATGACGGTTCTAGTTCTATGGATGAAACGCTTGATATGATTCTACAGGCACAAGAACAAGGAGTTACAGGAATAATAGTTACTCCCCATCATCTGCACCCGAAATACAACTTAGATTTTAAGGAAGTACAAAAACATTTAGATGAGTTAATGGCTGAAGATAATATTCAGAACACTAATATTCAATTATTTCCAGGACAAGAAATTAGAGTTACTGATGAGATATTGAAAGGAATTGAAAATGGAACTATAGAGGGATTAAATCATTCAAAATATCTATTACTAGAATTTCCATCAGGAGAAGTTCCTAATTATACTACAAGGTTATTTTTTGAAATCCAAAATTTAGGATATGTTCCCATTATTGCGCACCCAGAAAGAAATAAAGCAATAGCTAATAATCCCAATATCTTATTCGATCTAATTAATGAAGGAGCACTTAGTCAAATAACCTCTTCTTCATTAGCAGGGAATCATGGTAAGAAAATAAAAAAACTAAGCATGAATTTTATAGAACATAACTTAGTGCATTTTATTGCATCTGATGCCCATAATACAAATTCAAGACGCTTTTTGATGAACGATTTGCATCAAGATAAAAGTTTAAGGAATTTAAAAAAGGAAATAAATGATTTATTTGATAATGCCGATTGTATTATCAAGAATGAAGAGATTTTAAAAAATAAACCGCTTCAAATGAAAGAACGAAACAAGTTTTTTGGGTTGTTTTAGTCAATTAGTTTCCTTAAGTTTATTCAAATTAGCAAAAGGGTGTTAGTGGAAAATTGAAATATAAATTTTTGATATATTTATTAGGTAATGTAGTGTTTGGTTTCAGTCAATGGATTGCTATTCTTCTATTCGTAAAATTCGGGACTGGACAAGAGTTAGGAGCATATACTTATTCAATCGCATTAATTGCTCCATTAATTTTACTATTTTCCTTTGGTTACAATACTATGATTGTAACTATTGACGATTTGAATAAGAATGTATATTTCTTTAGTAGATGTTTATTTAGTATGATTTTATTTTTTGTCTATTTAGTGATAATTTTTGTTAATTTTGGTTTTTCAAACCAATTTCTAGGAATGGTTATAGTTGTAGCTATTGCTAAGATATTGGAAAATGTTCTAGATATTGACTTTGCATATTTAATAAAAGCAAAGCAGCAGTATAAGGTTGGTATTTATAAGCTGTGGATGTCTGTTTTGCAAATATCGCTTTTATTAGTGTTTATGTATCTATTCAGAGAACCGTTTCTTCCGTTCCTATTTTACAGTTTGGTTTTAGTTGGTGTGATTATTTTTAAAAATAAAGATAAATTTAGAAAATGGAAAAATGTTTCTTTTGAGAGCGTCAAAGTCTCAACTGTGATCGGATTTCCCATTTCAATTACATTATTTTTATCATCATTAAACACTAATATTCCAAAATATATTTTAGAATACACTTCTAACCTTGTGTATGTAGGTATCTTCAGTAGTTTGTTAATTATTTATTCCGCTGGTAATACATTCTTTTTTTCAGTTTATAATTTTATGTTGCCTAAAATGGTGGAAAAAAGAATGACTCTAAATACCTAAAAAAGATTTTGAGGTTAATTTTATTAAGTGGCTTAGCTATGTTTTTATTGGTGATTTTAATAACACCTTTCGTTATAGATCCAGTGATGGAATTGCTTTATAACGAAAAATTCATGAGTTTTAAAACTGAATTTGTAATAGTAATACTTGCGAGTATTTTAGTGTATTTAAGCATTCTATTTGACTTATATATTAATTCTCATAAGAAATATAAATTCAACACTAAAATTCAGATAATAAGTGTTATTGTTGTTGTAATCACAGGCTTAATGTTGATACCAAACTTTAAAATACTTGGAGCAGTAATATCATTCTTAGTATTCGCAATAACAGTTTTTGTTCTCAAATTGATTTATTCTACATTGATAATTAGGAGAGTTAAGTATGAGTAGAAAAAAATTCACGATTATGTTTGTTGTGACATCTTTAATATTATTTATAGTGTTTTTATACTATAACTTGTTGGATTTTTATGTACTTATACTTTTGAATGCAGCCATTATATTATATTTACTATCAAAAAACGGTAACTTTAAATTATTGTTATTGATTTTTGTACAATGGCTGATATACTTTCCACTTTTATTAGTACACAAATTTATTACACCAATGATTGGTTCAGGAGATGATGATTTAAGGTTTGAAGTTTTGGCTAAGTCATTTTATAACAGCTATGTTTATGGAACAGCAGTAAATGTATTCCAAGAATCTACTACTTATCCTAAATTTTTGGCATTATTCTACAGTATAGGAAAAGATCATGAGTTAACGGCTGGGTTAATAAATATTACAGTACATAGTGTGATAATAATTTTAATATATAAAATTTACATTTTGGTATTTGAAAATAGTAAAGGTGCAATCTTAACAGCCACACTGTTTACAATTTATCCTGTGACGATGTTTAATACTGTTCTTACTTTAAGAGAAATAATAATCACATTATTTGTTGTGTTGTTTGTTTATTTCTTATTGAAATATCATACTGAGAGAAACATCGTACATCTGTTTATCTCTTTATTAGTCATTGGTATAGGAAGTTTATTTCACATCGGATTGATCGCGCTCTTTGTTGCTACAGGGGTATACTTTCTATTGTTTAGTGATATGTCCAAGTTTGGCAAAGTAATGATAGGAGTAACATCTTTACTTATTGTGGTTGCATTCGTACTTACAACAAGTAACTCAAAAATTACTTCTACGCTTGGTGGAGGAGAATCTCAACCTACTAATGAAATTAGGTCCACTGCACGTGCAGATTATATTACGCCTCAAGAAAGTGTATCAATTAGTGGGAAAGCCAAACAAATCGTCTATTTTGTAACTAAACCGTTTCCATGGGAAGTTAGAAATTTTTCGGATATCACTGGTTTTTTCAATATATTTTTTATTTTACTTAGCTTCATTATTGCTATAGATGTATATAGAAAAACAAATAATCGAAAGATACTCATCATTTTGATAGTTGTTTTCATTTCTTATGGCTTATTCGCATTTGGTACATATAATTATGGAACAGCATTGAGACACCGTGATAAATATTCATTATTACTAATGATGTTTATATCGTATTATTTAGTTAACAGAAAGAAGGAAAAAAATTATGTTTCAAAAACTTAGAAAAATATCAGGCTTTTTGAAGATACTCCCTGTTAAATCGCGTTATACATTATTAGAACTGAACTCAATGACAAATACTAAATTTCAATTAGCAATAAGGTATATATTAGTAGCAAGTTTAGCAAAGTCAATTGGGGACAATGTTTACATTGGTAAGAATACTACTTTTAAAAATTTGAATAGAATTTCTATTGGTAACAATGTTAGTATACATGACCTTTGTTATATAGATGGATACGGTAAAATTAATATCGGTGATAATGTATCAATTGCACATAATTCGTCAATTCTAAGCACTAATCATACATGGAAAGATACAGACTTGCCTATAAAGTATAATCCAGTAGAACGAGGAAAGGTTGTAATTGGAAATGACGTGTGGATTGGTTGTGGTGTTAGATTGTTGTCTAACATATCAATTGGACAAAGATCAGTTGTTGCTGCTGGAAGTGTTGTTAATAGAGATGTAGAAAGTAATTCTGTTTATGCAGGTGTTCCTGCAAAAAAAATAAAAGATATATAAAAGGAGGATGCAATTTTGAGTAGAATTTTAATTACAGGTGCAGCCGGCTTTATAGGCTCACACTTAGCTAAGAAATTAATTTCACAAGGCCATGAAATCATTGGTGTTGATAACATTAATGATTACTATGATCCAAAGTTAAAAGAAGACAGATTGAAGTCAATCGGTGATAATAATTTCACGTTTTACAAAGTGACTTTAGAAGATGCAGATAAGTTAGAAGAAATTTTCAAGCAACAATATCCTGATGTTGTTGTTAACTTAGCTGCACAAGCAGGTGTAAGGTATAGCTTGGAAAATCCAAGAGCTTACATTGATTCAAATATTGTAGGGTTTGTTAACATTCTTGAATGCTGCAGACACTACAATATTAAACATTTAATTTATGCTTCATCTAGTTCAGTTTATGGTGCTAATACTTCTAAGCCATTTTCAACTTCAGACAACATAGATCATCCTCTAAGTTTATATGCCGCAACAAAGAAATCCAATGAATTAATGGCACACACATACAGCCATTTATACAATTTACCTACAACAGGATTAAGATTCTTCACAGTTTATGGTCCATGGGGCAGACCTGATATGGCCCTTTTCAAATTCACCAAAGCAATTGTTAATGACGAAACAATTGATGTTTATAATCATGGCAATATGATGAGAGATTTTACTTATGTAGACGATATTGTAGAAGCAATCAGTCGATTAGTTAAACGTCCAGCTCAACCAAATCCAGAATGGAGTGGAGCTAATCCAGATCCAAGTTCATCATATGCACCGTACAAAATTTATAATATCGGTAATAATAGCCCAGTAAGATTAATGGAATTTGTAGAGGCGATAGAAAATAAGCTTAACAAAACAGCAAAGAAAAACTATATGGATTTACAACCTGGTGATGTTCCAGAAACTTATGCAAATGTTGATGACTTATTCCGTGATATAGATTTTAAACCAGAAACAACAATCCAAGATGGCGTAAATAAGTTTATTGATTGGTATTTAGATTATTATTCTTATAAAAACTAATAAAATTTATGTAAGGTATTGGTGTTTTTCATATATGCACATTACATTTTAATAAATGTTATTTGTACTTCGTTTATTTTTCGGTGATGAAGTCAATAGCAAATTTAAATCATAATTCACCATCAATAACTTAGAGAAATAGAAAAGGGGAATTGTTTTGGAAAGAAAGATAGCAGTTGTTGGATTAGGATATGTAGGCTTACCGGTAGCGGTAGCATTTGGAAAAAAGAATTCAGTAATCGGTTTTGATATTAATCCGAAAAGAATTAAAGAGTTAAAAGAAAATCACGATAGAACAAACGAAGTAACAACTGAAGATTTGAAAGAATCAGATGTTGAATTTACAGATAGTATTGATACTTTAAGTCAAGCTGATTTTATTATTGTAGCGGTACCAACACCAATCAATAAACATAATCAACCTGACTTAACGCCATTAATCAGCGCAAGTAAAACTGTAGGTAAAGCATTGAAAAAAGGCACGATTGTTGTATTTGAATCTACAGTATATCCTGGCGCAACTGAAGAAGAATGTGTACCAGTTCTTGAAGAGAATTCAGGTTTAAAAGCTGGAGAAGACTTCTTTGTGGGTTATTCACCAGAACGTATTAATCCAGGAGATAAAGAACATACATTTGAAACAATCACTAAAGTTGTTTCTGGACAAACACCTGAGGTATTAGATATTGTTGCTGATGTTTATGGATCAGTTGTTAAAGCTGGTGTTCATAAAGCACCATCTATCAAGGTTGCAGAAGCAGCGAAAGTTATTGAAAACACACAACGTGACGTTAATATCGCTTTAATGAATGAATTTGCGGTTATCTTCGACAAAGTAGGTATTGATACAAACGCTGTACTTGCAGCTTCAGGTACGAAATGGAACTTCTTAAACTTTAAACCAGGCTTAGTAGGTGGACACTGTATTGGTGTAGATCCTTACTACTTAACTCATAAAGCCCAAGAATTAGGTCACCATCCTGAAATTATTCTTGCAGGTAGAAGAATTAATGACAATATGTCAAAACATGTTGCTTCTAACATCATCAAAGAATTATTGAAAAAAGGCATCAATGTTCAAAATGCATCTATTAATTTATTAGGTCTTACATTCAAAGAGAACTGTCCTGACTTAAGAAACACCAAAGTCATTGATATTGTAAGAGAATTAGAAGATTATGGATTGAAAATTAATGTGAATGATGTTGAAGCGGATAATGAAACTTCTAAAGCTTTATATGATATTGATCTAGTTTCTAAAGAAAATCTACCAGAAACTGATGCATTAATTTTTGCAGTACCTCATAGAGATTATCTTGAAAATAAATCTGAGTATCTCGATTTACTTTCAGAAAATGGTATTGTTTTCGATATTAAAGGCATTATTCAAGAAGATGAATTAAAAGAAAACCAAAGTATTTGGAGACTTTAAAAATAGTTTGGTTTATGTAAATTTTATTAAAGAGAAAAAGAACTGGAGGTGGGTTTGTGAAAATTATTCAAGTAGCAGCTATTGATATGACGCATATTAAATTATTGAACACCTTGAATCAACATTCAGCAAAAGAAGGCTTTGAAGTACACTGCGTAAGTAGTGAAGGTGATTATGTAGAAGAAATTAAGAAACAAGGCTTTTATTTTCATAATATACACATTGATAGAAAGATAAGCCCTGTAGGCAATCTTAAATCTGTGCTTCAAATGGTTAAACTTTTTAAATCTATTAAACCTGATATTGTACATGTGCATACACCTGTAGCTGCAGTATTAGGCAGGATTGCGGCCAAATTGGCTGGAGTACCCACTATTATATATACAGCTCATGGGTTTTATTTCCATGAAGGCATGTCAAAAAAACAATATAAATTATTTTTCAATATAGAAAAGTATATTGGTAGATTTTTCACTGATTATATTTTCACGCAAAGTAAAGAAGATTTTGATGTTGCAGTGAAAAATAAATTCTTGAGTAAGAAAAAACATGATCATTACTATCATATTAGTAATGGTATTGATTTAGGTCATGCATTCAACCTTAAATCGATTGATGATGAAAAAATTAAACAAATCAAAAAGGATTTAGGTATTCAAGAAAATGATATTGTAGTGTCATTTATTGGAAGACTTGTTAAAGAAAAAGGAATTATCGATTTGTTAGAGTCATTTAAACATTTAAAAAGTGAAAATGTTAAATATTTGATTATCGGTGATTTGCCTAAAAGTGAAAGAGACTTAGAAACAGCAAAAACACTCAACAAATATGAGGAAAATCCTAATATTATTTTTACAGGACAAGCATCTAATATCAATGAACTGCTGTACTTGAGTGATATTTTCTGCCTACCTTCATATAGAGAAGGAATGCCACGTTCAATTATTGAAGCAATGGCAATGAAAAATGCAGTTATTGCTACAAATATCAGAGGGTCAAGAGAAGAAGTTGTCGAAGATGAAACAGGCTATTTAATCGATTTAAATGCGAGCAAGCAGATTGCTGATAAAGTGGATTATCTTATTGAAAACCCTATGACACTACAAGGTATGAAAGAAAATGGTTTCACACGTGCACATCAATTATATGATGAAGCTAAAGTAGCCGATAAGCAGATTGAAGTATTTAAAAAGATTGGAAATGGTGATAAAGATGTTAAAGAGAGCAATTGATTTAGCGATAGGTAGTTCAGTTTTCTTAGTGAGTGCTCCAATTTTAGTCGGTGCATCTGTTGCCATTGCCAAAAGCATGGGACGACCAGTGTTATTTAAACAACAAAGACCAGGTTTAAATGGAGAACCTTTCTATATTTATAAATTCAGAACAATGACTGATGCACGAGACGATCAAGGTGAATTATTGCCTGATGAACAAAGAATGACAAAAGTAGGCAGTTTTATTCGTAAAACCAGCATTGATGAACTACCCCAATTAATTAATGTCATAAAAGGTGATTTAAGCTTGGTAGGCCCACGTCCGTTATTAATGGAATATCTTCCTTTATATTCAGAAGAGCAAAAGAAACGTCACTTGGTAAAACCTGGTATCACAGGTTGGGCACAAGTAAACGGCAGAAATGCGATTTCATGGGAAGCTAAGTTTAAATTGGATGTTTGGTATGTTGAAAACCAATCGTTCAAGTTAGATATGTATATCCTATACAAAACATTTATCAATGTTTTAAATCGTAAGGATGTAAGTGCTAAGGATCACGTAACAATGGAAAAATTCCGAGGTTCGCCGCAATGAAATCAATACTAATTATTGGTAATGGCGGACACGCTAAGGTTGTCAGAGATGTAATCGAAGCTGAAGGCATTTATAAAGTTAGTGGATATTTGGATGATAATATTGAAAAAATGTATAAAGAAAAAGATTTGATTTTCGATAATCTTAGAAATATTCAACTTTATCAAGAAAATTACTATTTTGTTATTGCAATAGGGAATAATAAAGTTAGAAATAAAATTTTCGACAAGATTAATGTGCCTATCGAAAGATTTCCAGTGTTTATTCATCCGCATGCAATTATTAGTAAAACTGCAGAAATTGGCAATGGTACCGTTGTTATGCCCGGTGCCATTGTTAATGCGGATACAGTAATAGGGAAGCATGCCATTATAAATACCGGTTCCATAGTTGAACATGATTGTTTAATAAAGGATTATACACATATTTCACCAGGAGCAGTGTTAACTGGCAATGTTTCGGTTGGTGAGAGCACGCAAGTTGGAGCAAATGCGACAGTGATTCCGAATTTGAAAGTTGGAGCACACGTTATGGTAGGCGCAGGTTCTACCGTAATTTCTAATGTAAGGGACAATGTAACGGTAGTAGGATCACCCGCAAAAGTTATTAAGGAGTAATGATGATAATGAGAGAGAGAATATTTTTATCAACACCGCATATGGGTGGGACAGAAACCCAGTACATAGAAAAAGCTTTTAAAGATAATTGGATTGCACCTTTAGGTGAAAATGTAACGGAATTTGAAAATGATGTAAAAGATTACGTAGGTGCAGATTATGCACTAGCTACAGCAAGTGGTACATCTGCTATTCATCTTGCATTGATTGAAGCAGGTGTTGCCAAAGGTGACATCGTCTTTTGTTCATCATTAACATTCTGTGCAACATCTAATCCAATTTTATACCAAGATGCTACACCAGTATTTATTGATTCAGAAATGGAATCATGGAATATGTCACCGACAGCTTTAGAAAAAGCATTTAAAATATATGAAGATAAAGGTACTTTACCTAAAGCAGTTTTAGTAGTTAATTTATATGGTCAGACAGCAGATTTTGAAAAGATATCAGAAATCTGTAAACGTTATGATGTTACTTTAATTGAAGATTCAGCAGAATCTCTTGGGTCAACTTATCACGGTAAAATGAGTGGTAGTTTTGGAGATTTAAGTATTTTTTCATTTAATGGTAATAAAATCATTACGACAAGTGGTGGGGGTATGTTGCTTTCCAACCATAAAGAATACATTGACCATGCATTATTCTTAGCAACACAAGCTAAAGATAAAGCACCATATTATCAACATAGCGAGTTAGGATTTAATTACAGATTAAGTAATATTTCAGCAGGTATTGGCCGTGGCCAAATGGAAGTTATTAATGATCGTGTGAATCGTCGACGTGACATCTTCGACATGTATTATGATACATTAAGTGAAATTGATGGTATTAATTTCCAACCTGAATTACCAGACAGTAAATCTAATCGTTGGTTAACAGCAATGACTATTGATTCAAACAAAATTAATATTAGCGCTGCTGAGTTAATCAAAGAATTAAATGTAGAAAATATTGAAGCAAGAGCAGTATGGAAACCGATGCATTTGCAGCCACTGTATGAATCATTTGATTATGTTTATGATGAGACAGATAATGCAGAAAAATTGTTCGAAGAAGGTATTTGTTTACCATCAGGCTCAAATATGACAAATGAGCAAGTTAAAACTGTAATTGAAAGAGTAAAAGCTTATATTGAAAGCTAACAGCTAGATAGGGCGGAAAGAGGATTGGATATGTCACGAAAAAATAAAAAGAAACTATCGACACCAGTAAAATGGTTGTTGATTATTGTTGGTATTTTGTTACTCATAGCCATTATTTTTATCGGATATTTAGCTTTTAAATTATTTGGATTGAATAATTCTATTAATAGTCCGCTAGATAGAGAGAAATCAGATTTAAGAAATGAATCAGTTAAAAAAGATGGTACACCGATTTCCATTGCTTTGTTTGGTATTGACTCAGATGAAGTCAGAAAAGCTGAAGGCGGCGGAGAACGTTCTGATTCTATTATTCTTTTATCTATCAATCCTGATAAGAAGAAAACAGTTATGGTCAGTATCCCACGAGATACACGAGCAGATATTGTAGGGCATGATTCGGTAGAAAAAATCAATCATGCTTATGCATACGGCGGTCCTAATATGGCTGTAAAATCAATTGAAAAACTGATGAATGTTCCAGTCGATCATTATGCAACCATGAATATGGATGGTATTGAAGAACTTATTAATCATGTTGATGGTGTAGATGTTAGAAGTAACGCAACTTTTTCTTATAAGGGATATGACTTTGAAAAAAATGAGAAGTATCATATGAAAGGAAAAGAAGCGCGTACATTTATGACGAGCCGAAAACAAGATGGTGCTGGTGGCGACTTTGGTCGTCAAGCAAGACAACAACTTGTACTGCAAGCACTTGTTAATAAACTTGTCAGTGTAAACTCTATACCTAAAATTAATGGAATTGTAGATGCGTTAGGTGATAACGTAAAAACTGATTTATCAATTACAGAGCTCAATGATTTAAGACAGAATTATGAACCTGCTAAAAAGAACGTTGAAAAGCTTCAATTAGAAGGTGACAATCAAATGTTAGATGATGGATTGTTCTATTTCCTTCCTGATGAAGCAAATAAAAAGAAAATAGAAAAAATCTATCGTGATAATTTAGGGATATAACACAAACAAAGCACATCTCACTCGCTTGAGATGTGCTTTACTGTTTGTTCTATTTACTTAATAAGTTCGTGTTCACTTCATCAAAGCCTTTGTCTGATAAGCGAACATCATTAATTTTAGTGCCGTCCCATTTACCGTCTACATATCCTTTATCAAATAAGACTTTCAAATCGTCTAAGAATGGGTCTCGATCCTTATCACAGAAATAGTTTTCTTGTAATGAATAAGAATCCTTGAAATCATTCGCTTGTTCAGGTGTCATGTCAGCGTTACGTTTTTCTGTATAATATTTATACAACACCGCAACGATGAATGCCTGATCACGTGTGATATCATCCAAGAATATTCACCACCTTTAATCAATACGCGTATAAACCCTAAATTTATACAATATTAATACTTTACCCATTTTGTTTTGTTTTAAATCTTAATTTTATTAGGAATTTGTTGTTTGTTTTTGTGGATGTATCGCTTTTCTGAGTGTTTTACGATATAATGATTAGATGAATTTTTTAAGGAGTCGATGAATGTGGCAGTGAAACCTTTAGTGTCTGCATCAAGCGCAATATTGCGTCAACAAGCAGAGGATGTTAAAACGTTTGATAGTCAGTTGAAACAGTTATTATTAGATATAGAGGATACTTTATATGAAACAGAAGCATCTGCTTTGTGTGCACCACAAATTGGGGTTTCACAACAAGCAGCGATTATCGATATGGAAGCGGACGGATTACTTCAATTAATCAATCCACGTATTGTCAGTGAATCAGAAACGAAAGTGACTGAACTAGAAGGCGATGTATCGTTTCCAGATATCTTTGGGACAGTTACACGCAGTCAAATGATTGTCGTTCAAAGTAATGATGTTGAAGGCAATACAGTAGAATTAACCGCATATGATGATATTGCACGCATGATTCTTCATATTATAGATCAATTAAATGGCGTGCCTTTTACAGATAAGATGGAAAAACAATTGACTGAAGAAGAATTGGAGGCGTATTTAGAAGATGAGTAGAATTATATTTATGGGAACACCAGATTTCTCCACAAAAGTATTAGAAATGTTAATCGCGAAAGAAGATGTGATTGCGGTTGTAACACAACCAGATCGTCCAGTAGGGCGTAAGCGTGTTATGACACCGCCGCCAGTAAAAGAAGTGGCATTACAAAATGGGATTGAAGTCTATCAACCTGAAAAGATTTCACAATCAGAGGATTTACAAACATTAATTGATTTAAAACCAGACTTAATCGTGACAGCAGCATTCGGTCAAATTTTACCGAAAGCATTGTTAGATGCGCCACGTTTAGGCGCAATTAATGTGCACGCTTCATTATTACCAAAATACCGTGGCGGTGCCCCGATTCATCAAGCGATTATCGATGGCGAAAAAGAAACAGGCGTTACGATTATGTATATGGCACCAAAACTAGATGCAGGCGACATCATTTCACAACAAGCCATTGACATCGAAGCGAATGATGATGTAGGTTCTATGCACGATAAATTAAGCTTCTTAGGTGCAGATTTACTTGCGAAAACTTTACCAGACATTATTAATGGTACAAATGAACGTATTGAACAAAATGAGGAAGAGGCAACATTCGCTTCAAATATCAGTCGTGAAGATGAACGTATCGATTGGTCAAAATCTGCACAAGATATTTACAACCATATCCGTGGTTTATCACCATGGCCAGTGGCATATACAAAACTAGATGATAAAAATATGAAGTTATATCAAGCACATATAGTAGAAGGAAAAGAAGGCAAACCAGGTGAAATTATTGAAACGACAAAGAAAGCAATCATTGTCGGAACAGGTTCATCTGATGCGATTGCGTTAACAGATATTCAATTATCAGGTAAAAAACGTATGCCGACTGCGAACTTCTTAAGCGGCTACCAAGATGACTTAGTTGGGAAGGAATTAAATTAATGCAGACAGTGAGAACACTCGCATTTGACACATTACAAGCAATTATCCAAGACAAAGCGTACAGTAACTTAAAGATTAATGAAGTTTTAAAAGAAAATGAATTGAGCCGTGCGGATAAAGGGCTATTAACAGAATTAGTCTATGGTACGTTGAAACATCAATATACACTTGATTATTATTTGAAGCCTTTCGTAAAAACGAAGATTAAAGGGTGGATGCGCCGTTTACTATGGATGAGTATCTATCAATATCAATATTTAGATAAAATCCCAGATCACGCAATTATCAATGAAGCAGTTGAAATCACTAAACAACGTGGTGGGCTGCATAACAGTAAAGTTGTGAATGGTATTTTACGTAATATGATGCGCAGTGATTTACCAAACCCTGCAGATATTGAAAATGACCAACAACGTATTGCGATTATGTACAGCTTGCCTAAGTGGATTGTTAAACATTGGGTGACACATTTTGGTATAGAAACAACCGAAGCAATTGCTCAGTCGTTGCTTGAACGACCAGGTCAAACAGTACGTGTCAATACACATAGAACAACGATTGAAGATGCGATAGCACGCTTAGAAAAAGAAGATTATGAAGTATCACAAGATAAAGATATTCACTATTGTTTACATGTGTCAGGACGTCCAGTAGTAGAAAGCCGTGCATTTAAAGATGGTTATGTATCTATCCAAGATAAAAGTTCTATGTTTGTAGCTGAAATCTTAGCACCTGTTGAAGGTGAAAATATTTTAGATGCTTGTAGTGCACCAGGTGGTAAAGCGTGTCAGACTGCTGAATTATTAAAAGGCAGCGGTCATGTCGATGCGACGGATATCCATGAGCATAAAATTGATTTAATTGAGCATAACATTCGTAAGTTGCGTTTAAAGAATGTCACAGCGTTTCAACACGATGCGACAAAGCCATATGACGCAAAGTATGATAAAATTTTAGTGGATGCTCCATGTAGCGGTTTAGGTGTGTTACGCCATAAACCAGAAATTAAATATACACAAAATCCGGAAACGGTCGATGGATTAGTCGACTTACAGTTAGAAATTATGAATAATATTAAAGATTCTGTAAAACCGGGTGGCGTGATTGTCTATTCAACATGTACAATAGAACAGATGGAAAATGAAAATGTGATTTATACATTTTTAAAACAAAACAAAGACTTTGAATTTGAACCATTCCCACATCCTAGAACAGGAGAGGAAGTAAAGACCTTACAAATCTTACCGCAAGACTTTGACTCAGATGGTTTCTTTATTACAAAGATTAGAAGAAAGGAAAGTTAATTCATGATTACACCTCAAAAGAAGAAAAAGAATCGTTTTCTTCCTGATTTTGAAAAGCAATCAATTTATTCACTACGCTATGAAGAGATGCAAGCGTGGTTAGTCGAACATGGCCAACAGAAATTCAGAGCAAAACAAATCTTTGAATGGCTCTACGAGAAACGTGTCGATACAATCGACGAAATGACAAACTTATCTAAAGACTTGCGCGCATTATTAAAAGACAACTTTACAATCACGACTTTAGAAACTGCCGTTAAACAAGAAAGTCGTGATGGGACAATCAAGTTCTTATTTGAATTACAAGACGGTTATACAATTGAAACTGTGTTGATGCGCCATGAATATGGTAATTCTGTCTGTGTAACAACACAAGTAGGTTGCCGTATCGGATGTACATTCTGTGCGTCTACGCTCGGCGGATTGAAACGTAACCTAGAAGCAGGAGAAATCGTAGCCCAAGTGCTTACTGTTCAAAAAGCCTTAGATGCGACAGATGAGCGTGTCTCTTCAATCGTAATTATGGGTATTGGTGAACCATTTGAGAACTATGATGAAATGATGGACTTCTTAAAAATTGTAAACCACGACAATGGTTTAAATATTGGAGCGCGTCATATCACGGTTTCAACATCAGGCATTATCCCTAAAATTTATGATTTCGCAGATGAAGAAATCCAAATCAATTTTGCGGTCAGCTTACATGCGGCGAACGATGAAATTCGTTCTAAATTAATGCCGATCAACCGTGCATATTCAATTGATAAATTAATGGAAGCTATTCAGTACTATCAAGAAAAAACGAATCGTCGTATTACGTTTGAGTATGGTTTATTCGGCGGTGTAAACGATCAGCTTACACATGCGAGAGAACTGGCACATTTAATTCAAGGTTTGAACTGTCATGTCAACTTGATTCCAGTGAACCATGTGCCTGAAAGAAATTACGTGAAGACATCTAAAGAAGATATCTTTAAGTTTGAAAAAGAACTCAAACGTTTAGGTATTAATGCGACAATCAGACGTAACCAAGGCTCAGATATCGATGCCGCATGCGGACAATTAAGAGCGAAGGAACGTCAAGTAGAAACGAGGTAGGAACCTATGTTAAATGCACAATTTTTTACAGACACAGGACACCATAGGGAAAAGAACGAAGATGCTGGCGGCATCTTCTACAACATGACTGATCAACAGCTGTTGGTTTTATGCGACGGTATGGGCGGACATAAAGCAGGCGAAGTTGCGAGTCAATTCGTAGTCAACCGCTTCCAAGAACTCTTCGAACAAGAAAACCTTGTCGAAGAATCTCAAGCGGAAGAATGGCTGCGCAGCACCCTGCAGCTCATCAACCGAGAGCTCTTTAACTACGCCGCAGCTAACGAAGATTTCAGAGGCATGGGCACTACAGCAGTTGTCGCCCTGATTTACGATAAGCGCGTCATCATCGCCAACATCGGCGACTCTCGTGCCTATCTCATCAACAGCCGTGAAATCGAACAAATCACAAGCGACCATTCCTTTGTCAATCATCTCGTGATGACAGGACAAATCACCGAAGAAGAAGCCTTTACGCATCCACAACGTAATATCATTACCAAAGTGATGGGTACAGATAAATTCGTAGTCGCAGATATCTATGTGAAACGTTTGAACTTCAATGATTACTTATTATTAAATTCAGACGGCTTAACAGACTTTGTCCGTCCGCATTTAATTCAAGAACAATTGAATCAAGATTTACCGCTAGAAACACAAGGTCAAGCCTTATTAGATTTAGCACAAGCCTATGATTCAACCGATAACGTCAGCTTCGTATTGGCAGAAATAGAAGGTGACCGCGTATGATGATTGGTTCAACTATCAGCGAACGATATAAAATCATAGAATTCTTAGGTGGAGGCGGCATGAGTAATGTCTACCTCGCTGAAGATTTGATCTTAGAAACTAAAGTTGCGGTCAAAATGATTCATATTGCGCCACATGAAAAAGAAGACATGGTGAGACGATTTGAACGTGAAGTGCATAATACATCTCGTCTCTCTCATGATAATGTTGTCAGTGTCAAAGATGTCGGAGAAGACCACGAATATTTCTACTTAGTCATGGAATATATCGAAGGTCTGACACTCTCCGAATATATAAAAACACATGGTCCTTTAAGTATTGAAACAGCGGTTAACTTCGCACAACAAATACTTGAAGGCATTCAACATGCACATGAAATGGGTATCGTACATAGAGACATTAAACCTCAAAATATTTTAGTAGACCGACATAAGACATTGAAAATCTTAGACTTCGGTATTGCTAAAGCGTTAAGTGAAACAGCCATGACCCAAACCAGCCATGTGCTCGGTACTGTGCAATATCTTTCACCTGAACAAGCGAAAGGTGAAGCAACAGACAAACGTACGGATATTTATTCGATCGGAATTGTCTTATATGAAATGTTAGTCGGTGAACCGCCATTCACTGGAGAAACAGCTGTCAGTATCGCCATCAAACATATTCAAGACCAAATGCCGAACCCGACAGATATCCGTCCAAATATCCCGCAAGCGCTCAGCAACGTGATTTTAAAAGCGACTGAAAAAGATAGAGACAAACGCTATCAAGATATTGAAAGTATGCAACGTGATTTAAGCAGTGCGTTAGAAAAATGTCGTGAAGATGAAACACCTTATGTTTCAGATGAAGCAGATACTAAAACCATCGCGATTGATAAAGCAGCAATCGCAAAAGAAACTAAAGATAATGAACCGATTCATCAAACAATGGAAATTCCAATTGTGAATCAACAACGTTTCCAAAGTACAGAAGGACCTGTTTATGAAGTACCTAAAAAACGTCGGTCTAAAAAGAAAAAGTTCTTCTTTGCGTTAATTTTCGCGTTATTGTTAATCAGTCTTATCAGCTTTATTGCGTACGGCTTATTAGGAAATAAATATATCGAAACTCCAGACTTGCGCGGTAAAACAGAAGCACAAGCCGAACAGATTTTAAAAGAACATCACATTAAAGTAGGCAAAACAAAACGGGCTTATAGTGATAAGTATCAAGAAAATCAAATTATCACAACAGATCCAGCACCAGGTGAACGTGTAGAAGAACATGGCACCGTAAATATCGTGTTGTCTAAAGGTCCGCAAAAAGCACAAATGCCTAACTTATACGGTACAAGTAAAACGGAAGCATTGAAGCTATTAGATGAACTTGGTTTCAAACATATTTCAGTAGAACAAGCTTACTCTAAGACTAAATTAGAACGTGGTTTGATTGAAAACCAAAATATAGCGGCTGATACCGAAGTACCGATTAATGATACACATATCGTACTGACTGAATCTTTAGGTGTGAAACAAGTTTATGTCAAAGATTATACAGGTGAAAGCTATGACAAAGCAGAAAAAGAACTGCAAGATAAAGGCTTGAAACCAGTAAAAGAAAAAGAAGTACACAGTGATAAAGTCGAAAAAGGCAAGATTATTTCGCAATCACCTAAGAGTAAATCTATTGATGAGGATTCTACAGTAACGTTTGTCGTATCATTAGGAAAAGATGATGGTAAAGATGAAGATAAAGCTGACGACAATCCATCAGTCAAAGATGTGACACAAACGGTTCAAGTGCCATATTCTGGTGAAGATAAAGAACGTCAGAAAGTAGAAGTCTTTGTCAGAGATAAAGACCATGACGGTTCTTCAGCAGTTCAAACGTTTCATATCAACAGCAACCGTTCGATTTCAATTCCATTAAAAATTGAAAAAGGCAAAACTGCTGGTTATACCGTACGTGTAGATGATAAAATAGTCGCAGATAAAGACGTCGCATATGACTAAAACATTTCAAAATCCTATCTCATTCATTCAGTTGAATTGAGATGGGATTTTCTTTGTTTCAATCCGTTCGTTTATTAAGGGAACGTTTGGTATAATGTATTAGAGAAAATGAACGAAATAAGAGAGGTGTCTCGGTGAGAACAGGACGTATAATCAAGTCGATCAGCGGTGTGTATCGAGTGGACTCAGATGGTGAGCTTTTTGATACGAAACCGCGCGGCCTATTCCGAAAGAAGAAATTTTCTCCGATTGTCGGAGATATTGTAGATTTTGAAATTGAAAATGTGACAGAAGGCTATATTCATCATGTACATGAACGTCAAAATGAATTGAAAAGACCACCTGTCAGTAATATTGACCATTTAATTATTGTGATGAGTGCAGTCGAGCCTAATTTTTCAACACAATTAGTCGATCGCTTTTTAGTCATTGCGCATTCCTATGAATTGAGACCACGTATTGTGGTAACGAAAAAAGATATGGCATCAGAGACTCAAATCGCACAGATAGAGAAAGATTTAGCTGTATATCAAGCAATCGGCTATCAAACGCAATTTGTCGGAAAAGATGACGATGTCGAAGCGATTTTCGATGCGTGGGGCGATGGTTTAGCAGTATTGAGCGGTCAATCTGGTGTAGGTAAATCGACTTTATTAAATGCCTATCGTCCTGATTTACAATTAGAAACGAATCAAATCTCAAAATCATTAAATCGAGGTAAGCATACAACTCGTCATGTGGAGTTGTTTGAACGTAAGCGTGGCTTTGTGGCAGATACACCTGGATTTAGTGCACTTGATTTTGATCATATTCAAAAAGATGAAGTAAAAGATTATTTTTTAGAGATTCAAGAATACGGACAAGACTGCAAGTTCAGAAATTGTAATCATATGAAAGAACCGAAATGTAATGTGAAAGCGCAAGTAGAAGCTGGCAATATTGCGGAATTCCGTTATGCGCATTATGTACAATTATTTGAAGAGATTGCAGCACGAAAGGAAAGATATTAATGGTTAAAGTATTTCCATCCCTTTTATCAGCGGACTTTTTAAACTTACAACAGGAATTGAAAGACCTAGAAGCAGCAGGTGTAGACGGTGTACATTTTGATGTGATGGATGGTCAATTTGTGCCGAATATTTCAATTGGTCTTCCTATTTTAGAAGCAGTAAATGCGGGTACTGATTTACCGATTGATGTGCATTTGATGATTGAAAACCCAGAAGCATATATCGCAGAATTCGCTTCTAAAGGTGCAGATATGATTTCAGTTCATTTCGAAGCAACACCGCACATTCATCGTGCCATTCAACTGATTCATACACATGGTGCTAAAGCAGGTGTCGTGATTAATCCAGGTACTTCTGTTGCCGCAATTGAACCGATTTTACATGATGTAGACTACGTATTAATTATGACAGTGAATCCAGGCTTTGGCGGCCAAGCGTTTATCTCAAACAGTGTAGAGAAAGTGACTGCGTTACAAGCATTTAAAGAGAAATTTAATTTAGACTTCGATATTGAAGTGGATGGCGGTATTAACGCGATTACTGGTAAGAAATGTGTAGAAGCAGGTGCGACAATGCTTGTGACAGGTTCTTATTTCTTTAAACAAGCGAGTTATCAATCTGTTGTAGAAGCATTGAAATCAACAGCACAACCATCAGAATAAGGCAGGGTGACGCTATGAAAATTAATCTATTATGCGGCGATCGTCATTTGCCGAAACATTTATTAGAAGATAAATCTGAAGAAGAGTGGGGCGGTATTGATCGCGGCGCTTTAATTTTAATAGAACATGAAATTGAACCGATCTTTTCATTGGGTGATTTTGATTCAGTGACGGACGAGGAACGTTCTGAATTAAAAACGAAGCTAGATATTAACCCAGTTAAAGCAGAAAAAGCGGATACTGATTTAGGGTTAGGTGTCAAAGAAGCAGTGGAATGCGGGTTTGACGAAATTGATATTTATGGTGCGACAGGCGGCAGACTGGATCATTTCTTAGGTGCCGTACAACTGCTGCAAGTGCCTGAATATGTAGAAGCGGGTATTGTGATTCGCATTATTGATACGAATAATGAAATTTCATATTTAGAAAAAGGCGAATATCATATGACGTATGATAAGCATATGCCTTATGTATCGTTTGTGCCGCAAAGATCTAATACAGTGATTTCACTGACAGGCTTTAAATATCCGCTTCAAAACCAAACACTCCACCAAGGCTCAACCTTAACCATTTCAAACGAAATTGCAGCTTACCGAGGCACAATCGAGGTAGAATCTGGCGGTATCCTAGCCATCAGAAGCAGAGATGCACAACATTCATTATAAAATGAGTTGAATACAAATAAACACGCAACCTTCTTTATGACAACACATCAATAAAAAAACAGCGGATGATGCATAAGCAAACCATCATCCGCTGTTTTTCGTACAATATATCATTAAAAAGACTAAATCGCTGTTTTAAGACAAGAAAAAAACGACCCGCCACATACGAGTCGTTTTTGTCATGTGCTTAATATTTATTAAACTCTAGTTACTTTACCAGATTTTAAAGCACGTGCAGAAACCCAAACTTTTTTAGGTTTTCCGTCTACTAGGATTCTAACTTTTTGAAGGTTAGCATTCCATCTACGTTTAGTAGAGTTTAAAGCGTGTGAACGACGATTACCAGTCGAAGCTTTACGACCTGTTACGAAACATTGTTTACCCATGAAAGTACCTCCTTTAATAAATATAAACACACTGACTTATGATATACTTTCCTAATTTAGCATATATTTTTCAGATTGGCAACCAAAAATTATAGCTTTCAAGAATATTTTAAGTTATTCTAAACAAGGAACAAAATTGTGTTATAATTTGTAAATGTCTATGTATGCGTTTTTATTAAAAAGCGGCGACGTGGACTTATAACCACGCAATGATTTTATAAGGATGAGCCAAGAGTAAAATCCGGCATTTAAAAGGCAAAATTGTGTTATTCATTATATAATAGTATGTAATGAATGCAAAACATAAATCATAACTGATTAGACCTATATTTAAGGAGGAACTCATAATGACATTAGAAATTACCAATGAATACGGCAATATTGACGTTTCCAACGACGTGATCGCTTCAGTAGTAGGTGGTAAAGCCGTAGAATGTTATGGTATTGTCGGAATGGCATCCAAACAACAAGTCAGAGACGGCATTGCGGAAATTTTAGGTCATGAAAATTATGCACGCGGAATTGTGGTGCGTTCAAATGACAAAGCAATTGACGTTGATATGTATATTATAGTAAGTTATGGCATTAAGATTTCTGAAGTAGCGAATAATGTACAATCTACTGTTAAATATACTTTGGAAAAAACTTTAAATTTGAAAGTCAATTCAATCAACATTTATGTACAGGGTGTACGTATGAATAATTATGGCAAGAAACATTAGGAGGAAGACATGATGATCAGCAAAATAGATGGTAAATTATTTGCCGACATGGTGATCCAAGGGGCACAAAATTTATCAAATAATGCAGAGCTAGTCAATGCATTAAATGTTTATCCAGTGCCAGATGGCGACACAGGGACGAACATGAATCTTACGATGACTTCTGGGAGAGAAGAAGTCGAACAAAATGCTTCACATCACATCGGAGCCTTAGGAAAGACATTTTCTAAGGGCTTATTAATGGGTGCCCGCGGGAACTCAGGCGTGATTCTATCACAAATTTTCAGAGGCTTCTGTCAGAATATGGAAGACTTAGAAACACTAGATGCGAAAGCCTTCGCAGAAAGCTTTGAAGCGGGTATTGAAACAGCTTATAAAGCAGTGATGAAACCGGTAGAAGGGACAATTTTAACGGTTGCGAAAGAAGCGGCTAAAGCAGGTGTTGAGAAAGCACAATCGACTGAAGACTGTGTAGAAGTCTTAGAAGCGATTATCGCATATGGTCAAGTTGCCTTAGAAAACACACCGAACCAATTACCAGTACTTAAAGAAGTCGGCGTAGTCGACAGTGGCGGTAAAGGTTTAATGTGTGTTTATGAAGGTTTCTTAATTGCGATGAAAGGTGAAAAAGTCGAAGCGACAAAACCAAAACTAGATACTGAAACATTTGTGAATGACGAACATGATTTCCATGGTGTCATTAATACAGAAGATATCGTCTATGGTTACTGTACGGAAATGATGGTACGTTTTGATAAACATAAACGTCCATTCAATGAGCAGCAATTCCGTGAAGACATGTCTAAATTCGGAGATTCTTTACTTGTCATCAATGATGATGAAATTGTGAAAGTACATGTGCACTCTGAACATCCAGGTGAAGTCTTCAACTATGGCCAAGAGTATGGTGAATTGATTAAAGTCAAAGCTGAAAATATGCGTGAACAACACCGCAATGTGGTCAATAAAGAAAAACAAAAATCTAACGATGAAACACCACAAGTAGAAACTGCGATTATTGCGATTTCTATGGGTAATGGTATTTCAGATATCTTTAAATCAATGGGTGCAACGTCTATTATTAATGGCGGTCAAACAATGAACCCATCAACAGAAGACATCGTTAAAGTGATTGAACAATCTGGCGCGAAAAAAGCTATTATCTTGCCGAATAACAAAAACATTCAAATGGCGAGTGATCAAGCAGCTGAGATTGTTGAAGCTGAAACAGTAGTTATTCCGACGAAATCTATTCCACAAGGGATTGCGGCGATGTTCCAATATTTACCAGATGCGTCATTAGAAGATAATCAATCAAATATGACACAAGCATTAGAAGATGTGACTTCTGGTTCTATTACGAACGCTGTACGTAATACTACAATTGATGGTGTAGAAATCAAAGAAGGCGAATTTATGGGCCTTAAAGAAGGTAAAATTGTTTCAAGTCAGAAAACACAATTAGAAGCAGCGAAAGCATTGTTAGCTGATATGATGGATGATGAAACTGAAATTGTTACAGTAATTACAGGTGAAGATGCTGATGCAGAAACAACTGAAGCATTAACAGAATGGTTAGAAGAAACTTATCCTGATGCAGAAGTCGATGAACAAGTCGGAGATCAACCGATTTATCCATATTTATTCTCTGTAGAATAACGTTGAAAATCATATAAAGTAATGTATATAAAAAATTCACTTAGACTAAAACGGTCTAAGTGGATTTTTCTGTGTGTAAGCATAAATATAGAAAACTTATAGTTTGTACATGACAAAAACGATGAAATACAAAAGTTTTGTAAGATTAGTGTAAAAATAAGTGCTTATTTACGAGGATAATTGTTATAATATTTAAAATAGTTGCAATAATCAAAAATTAATGCGAGGGGGAATTAACATGAAATTTAAAAGCGTCTTTGAAATTATCGGACCGACGATGGTCGGACCTTCATCGTCTCATACTGCAGGGGCAGTTAGAATCGGAATGGTTGCACGTGAATTATTCGGGGATTTGCCAGACCGTGTCGATATTTATTTATATGGTTCGTTTATGGAAACCTATCAAGGTCATGGGACAGATGTTGCATTAGTTGGAGGCTTGCTTGGTTATGATACAGACGATGACCGTATCAAGACCAGTTTACAGACGGCAGGAGAATTAGGAATGACTGTTAACTTTATTTCTATGCATGAAGATAAACCGCATCCGAATACGACGGTATTAAGTATGTCGAAAGGTGATCAAACGTTATCTGTTGAGGGTGTTTCTATCGGTGGAGGCAAAATTGAAATTGTCGCTATTAATGGTTTCCCAATCAGTATCTCAGGTAACTATCCAACATTATTAGTCTTTCATCGAGATACCTTCGGAACTATCGGACGAGTCACGAATATTTTAGGAGAAGCCAGTATTAATGTCGGTTCTATGCAAGTTGCGCGTAAAGAAAAAGGAGATTCTGCATTGATGACTTGTGAATTAGATGAAAGACCGGATGAAGCTATCTTAGATCAAATTAGAATGGTTAATGATGTTACAGCGGTATCCTTAATGGAAGATTAGAAAGAGAGGGGGATATAAGATGTTTCAAACAGTAGAAGAATTAGTAAAGAGATGTGAAACTGAAGACAAAGCAATTCATGAAATTATATTAGAGCAAGAAATGGATGTGACGGGTGCGACGGCTGAGGAAGTATATGCGGGGATGTCGCATCATTTTAAAACGATGGAAAATGCCTTAGAAGAAGGATTAAACGGGGTGACTTCTACAACGGGTTTAACGGGTGGCGATGCAGTACTGATTAAAAGATATTTAGAAAGCGGACAAGCTTTATCAGGTCCGATTTTATTAGATGCGGTGAGTAAAGCAGTGGCGACCAATGAAGTGAACGCGGCAATGGGGAAAATTTGTGCGACACCGACTGCAGGTTCTGCAGGGGTTGTGCCGGGTGTATTATTTGCGATTAAGCATCGTTTTCATCCTACGCAACGTGATATGTTGAACTTCTTGTTGACAGCAGGTGCATTCGGCTTTGTGGTTGCGAATAACGCATCCATTTCTGGTGCATCAGGCGGCTGTCAGGCAGAAGTCGGTTCTGCCGCTGCGATGGCTGCAGCCGCAACGGTTGAAATGGCTGGTGGTACACCGCAGCAATCAGCTGAAGCTTTTGCAATTTGTATGAAGAATATGCTAGGTTTAGTATGTGACCCGGTAGCGGGATTAGTTGAAGTGCCTTGCGTAAAGAGAAATGCGGCAGGTGCTTCGAATGCGCTTGTGTCAGCGGATATGGCACTTGCGGGCGTGACGTCGCGTATTCCGACAGATGAAGTGATAGAAGCAATGTATCGTATCGGGCAGACGATGCCTTCTGCACTGCGTGAAACAGGACGTGGCGGCCTCGCTGGAACACCAACCGGCCAACGCTTAAAACAACAAATATTTGGTGATTAACATGTCTAAAGTAAACCTCATTGATCAGCCGTATACGTTAGACCAAATCAAAGGTTTAGGTCCAAAACGTATAGCGGTGTTAAATGAATTAAATATTTATAACGTAGAAGATTTAGTGCTTTATTTACCTGTACGCTATGAAGATAATAGTGTTATAGATTTAAACGAAGCAGAAGATCAATCAACTGTGACAGTGGTCGGCGAAGTTTACACAACGCCCACTGTCGCTTTTTTTGGCAGAAACCGTTCTAAAGTTACTGTCCATTTAATGGTCAACAATATAGCGGTAAAAGCTGTGTTTTTTAACCAACCGTATTTAAAAAAGAAAATCAACTTGCATGACCATGTGACAATTAAAGGTAAATGGAATCGTGCGAAACAAGAAATCAATGGCATGCGTCTCTTTACGACGAATCAGCCAGAACAAACACAAGACGGCGAACAATTAGAACCCGTCTATCGTATTAAAGAAGGCATTAAACAAAAGACGCTTCGAGATATCATTCGTAAAGTGTTAGATGATATTGAGATCAACGAATGGCTATCTGAAGATTTACGTCAAAAATATAAACTGGAATCGCTAGCGTCAACGATTAGAACGTTGCATTACGCAGATAATAAAACGGCGTTATTAAAAGCGCGCAGAACATATGCTTTTACTGAGTTGTTTTTATTTGAATTGCGGATGCAGTGGTTGAATCGTTTAGAAAAATCGAGTGATGAAGCGATTGAAATTGATTATGATTTAGCACAAGTCAAAGATTTTATTGACAGTTTACCGTTTGAATTAACGGATGCGCAAAAAACTGCAGTGAATGAAATCTTTAGAGACTTGAAAGCACCGCTTCGCATGCACCGCCTCCTTCAAGGTGACGTAGGTTCTGGTAAAACAGTCGTAGCCGCTTTATGTATGTATGCCTTAAAGACAGCAGGTTATCAATCTGCCTTAATGGTACCGACTGAAATCTTAGCGGAACAACATGCGGAAAGTTTAACGGAGCTATTTGGCGACCGCATGAATGTTGCGTTACTGACAGGTTCAGTTAAAGGTAAGAAGCGAAAACTCTTACTAGAGCAACTTGAAAACGGCACAATTGATTGTTTAATCGGTACACATGCTTTGATTCAAGATGATGTCTCTTTCCAAAATGTAGGACTAGTGATTACCGATGAACAACATCGCTTTGGTGTTAACCAACGCCAAGCATTACGTGAAAAGGGAGCCATGACGAATGTGCTCTTTATGACTGCGACACCGATTCCAAGAACATTAGCCATTTCTGTTTTCGGTGAAATGGATGTGTCATCGATTAAACAATTGCCTAAAGGTCGTAAACCAATTAAAACGATGTGGGCAAAACATGAAGCCTATGAATCGGTCCTAAACCAAATGACAGCAGAGTTAAATAAAGGCAGACAAGCTTATGTGATCAGTCCGCTCATTGAGAGTTCAGAACACTTAGAAGATGTACAAAACGTCGTAGAGTTATATGAATCACTCGAACAACATTATGGTGTTGGTCGCGTCGGCTTACTGCATGGTAAAATGCCTGCAGATGAAAAAGATGATGTAATGCAGCGCTTTAACCAACATGACATTGATATTTTAGTTTCAACTACAGTGGTTGAAGTGGGTGTAAACGTACCGAATGCGACATTTATGATTATTTATGATGCTGATCGTTTCGGTTTATCTACACTCCATCAGTTAAGAGGTCGTGTCGGTCGTAGCGACCATCAAAGTTATTGTGTGCTGATTGCCTCTCCTAAAACAGAAACAGGGATTGAGCGTATGACCATTATGACGCAAACGACAGATGGATTTGAACTGAGTGAGCGTGATTTAGAAATGCGTGGACCTGGTGATTTCTTCGGTGTAAAACAAAGTGGTCTGCCTGATTTCTTAGTCGCAAACATAGTCGAAGATTATCGTATGTTAGAAGTCGCAAGAGATGAAGCGGCAGAACTTATTCAATCAGGTGTCTTCTTTACAGACCAATATGCGATTTTGCGCAACTTTGTAGAACAAAATCTCTTGCATACAAGTTTTGATTAAAAATGAACGCTTTAAATAAAGACAAATCCTTTTGATTTAACAATACATGACACAACAGACTAATTTCGATACACTATACTTAATTAGGCTGTTGTGTTTTTTGTTGAGCAAATTTAAGAGAAAATGATATGATATGTAGGTAGTCTTAAGACTTGGTACTAATTAGGGGGTAAAGCGATGAAGTTGAAGAAACAAGAACGACGTGAAGCTATCAAACAACGACTGCAGGAAAACCCCTTTATGACTGATAATGAACTCAGTGATTTATTTTCTGTCAGTATCCAAACCATCAGATTAGATAGAACGTTTTTGAAGATTCCAGAATTACGTAAACGTATTAAAACCGTTGCTGAGCATAACTATAAGCATATTCGTGCAATAGAAGGAAATGAGATTATCGGAGATTTAATCCGGGTAGAACCAGATGTGACTGCAGAATCTTTGATTTATATTACGGAAGATTCAGTCTTTACACGTAATGACATTGCACGTGGACATATTCTTTTTGCGCAAGCGAATTCATTATGCGTTGCTTTAATCCAAAAGAGTATGGTGCTGACAAGAGAAAGCCAAGTGACGTTTTTAAAACAAGTGAAACTGCATGATACAGTCCATGCCTTTGCGCAAGTGGTTGATTTCGGTTCGAAATATATTACTGTTGCGGTTTCGTCTTATGTGAAAGATAAATGTGTTTTTAAAGGTACATTTAAAATGTATTATTATAACGAGGAGTGATCACGAAATGGTGACATTAGCCATTGATATGATGGGTGGAGATGACGCACCGGGTATCGTGTTAGAAGCGGTAGAGCAAGCGTTGAATGACTTCCCAGATTTACATATAATTTTATTCGGAGATGAAGCACAGTGCACACTAAAACATGACCGTTTGGATTTCCGTCATACGACTGAAGAAATCGAAATGGAAGATGAGCCGGTTCGTGCCATTAAACGTAAAAAAGACAGTTCAATGGTCAGAGCTGCACAAGCAGTTAAAGACGGTGAAGCTTCTGGTTGTGTCTCAGCTGGTAATACCGGTGCTTTGATGTCAGCAGGTTTATTTATTGTCGGCCGTATTAAAGGTGTCGCACGTCCAGCATTAGTTGTAACTTTACCGACAGTTTCAGGTAAAGGTTTTGTGTTCTTAGATGTAGGTGCAAATGCGGATGCGAAACCGGAGCATTTATTACAGTATGCGCAACTCGGCAATATTTACGCTGAGAAAATCCGTGGTATCGGTGCACCGAAAGTTGCATTATTAAACATCGGAACTGAAGCGAAAAAAGGTAACAGTCTAACGAAAGCAACGTATGATTTAATGAAAGCTGATTCATCATTCTATTTCTCAGGAAATGTTGAAGCGAAAACTTTAATGGAAGATGCGGCTGATGTCGTGGTCACTGATGGCTTTACAGGCAATATGGTCTTAAAGAATTTAGAAGGCACTGCGAAATCAATCGGTAAAATGTTAAAGTCTACATTAATGGCAAGCTTTAAAAATAAATTAGCTGCCTTAGTCTTGAAGAAAGACTTAAGCAACATGAGTAAAAAAATGGATTACGCTGAATATGGCGGTTCTGTACTACTTGGTTTAGATGGTATTGTGGTTAAAGCACATGGCAGTTCTAATGCGAGGGCTTTTTATTCTGCGATTCGCCAAGCGAAAATCGCAGGAGAACAACATATTGTTGAAGTAATGAAAGAGACGGTAGGTGAACAAAATGGGTAAAACAGCAATTATTTTTCCAGGACAAGGTGCACAAAAAGTAGGTATGGCGCAAGATTTGTATCAACAAGATACAAAAGCTACTGAAATTTTAGATGCTGCACAAGATGCGGCAGGCTTTGATTTATTAGAAACTATGTTTACAGATGAAGAAGGTAAACTAGGCGAAACTGAAAACACACAACCGGCATTGTTAACACATAGTATTGCGTTATTAAACGCATTAGGTGATGTTGATGCGGACTATACAATGGGACACAGCTTGGGTGAGTATTCAAGTTTAGTCGCAGCAAAAGTCTTAGCATTCGAAGATGCGGTTAAAATCGTCCGTAAAAGAGGCGAATTGATGGCACAAGCTTTCCCAAGCGGTGTCGGCAGCATGGCAGCGGTACTTGGTTTAGATTATGATGATGTCGCAAAAATCTGTGAAGATTTATCAGAAGAAGGTTCTATTATTGAACCGGCGAACATCAACTCACCAGGTCAAGTTGTAGTTTCAGGCCATAAAACAGCGATTGATCGTATTGTAAAAGAAGGTAAAAGCTTAGGTGCGAAACGTGTCTTACCATTAAAAGTGTCAGGACCTTTCCACTCATCTATGATGCAAGTCATTGAAAAAGACTTCGAAGATTACATCAATCAATTCGAATGGCACGATGCTGAAATTCCGGTTGTTCAAAACTATCATGCGCAAGCTGAAACTGACGCAGAAGTGATTAAACAAAACATGGTCAAACAATTGTATTCACCAGTTCAATTCATTCAATCAACTGAGTATTTAATTGAACAAGGTGTCGACCACTTTATTGAAATCGGACCTGGCAAAGTTTTATCGGGCTTAATCAAGAAAATCAACAGAGACGTTAAATTAACTTCGATTCAAACACTCGAAGATGTTAAAGGATGGAATGAACATGAGTAAAAGTGCATTAGTAACAGGAGCTTCAAGAGGTATTGGGCGCAGTATTGCGTTACAGTTAGCTGAAGAAGGTTATAATGTCGCAGTCAACTATGCAGGCAATAAAGACAAAGCAGAAGCAGTTGTCGCAGAAATCAAGGATAAAGGTGTTGAAGCCTTTGCGATTCAAGCAGATGTCGCAAATCCTGATGAAGTTAAAGACATGATTCAAGAAGTCGTAAAACAATTCGGTTCTTTAGACGTATTAGTCAACAACGCAGGTATTACACGTGACAACTTATTAATGCGTATGAAAGAACAAGAATGGGATGACGTGATTAACACAAACTTAAAAGGTGTGTTCAACTGTATTCAAAAAGCAACACGTCAAATGATGAAACAAAGAAGCGGTGCAATCATCAACTTATCTAGTGTGGTGGGCGCAGTCGGCAACCCTGGTCAAGCAAACTACGTTGCGACTAAAGCAGGGGTTATCGGATTAACAAAAACTGCAGCACGTGAACTTGCGTCACGTAACATTACAGTTAACGCAGTAGCACCAGGCTTTATCGTTTCTGATATGACAGATGCGTTGAATGACGACCTTAAAGATCAAATGAAATCACAAATTCCATTAGGCCGTTTCGGCGAAGATACAGACATTGCGAACACAGTAGCTTTCTTAGCTTCTGACAAAGCAAAATACATTACTGGCCAAACTATCCATGTTAATGGCGGTATGTTTATGGAATAATAACCATTAATTCACGAGAAGTAGTGGGATTACACTATTTTGTGGGGTAATCCTACTTGTATTCTTGATGATAAAATGGGAAAATAATAGAGTCGTATAGGCTTTTTAAAGGAGGTGAATCGACGTGGAAAACTTCGATAAAGTTAAAGATATCATCGTTGACCGTTTAGGTGTAGATGCTGACAAAGTAACTGAAGATGCATCTTTCAAAGATGATTTAGGCGCTGACTCACTTGATATCGCAGAATTAGTTATGGAATTAGAAGACGAGTTCGGTACTGAAATTCCAGATGAAGAAGCTGAAAAAATCAATACAGTTGGTGACGCAGTAAACTTCATCAACAACCTTGAAAAATAATAACAATATTATCTGAGTCGTCTTAATCAGCGACTCAGATTTTTCTTTTGTTTTGCATTAAATTCACGTAAAATGAGACACATAAGCGCATACAGCGCGATGTTGTATTCTGTAAAATTAAAAGGAGGTCATCTTTTGACCAAGCATAAGAAAGACGCTATGCTGCAGGCTTTTAATCAAAAGTTTGCACAAAAAATGGAGATGTTACATCTCACGTATGACCATTTACCTCTATATCAACAAGCATTTTCACATTCTAGTTTTATCAACGATTTTAATATGGACCGACTTGCGCATAATGAGCGCTTAGAGTTCTTAGGAGATGCGGTATTAGAATTGACGGTTTCACGGTATTTATATGACAAATATCCAGGATTGCCTGAAGGGAATCTGACAAAAATGCGCGCGACCATCGTTTGTGAACCCTCACTTGTAATATTTGCGAATAAAATCAAATTAAATGAATTAATCCTACTTGGCAAAGGCGAAGAAAAAACTGGTGGACGCACACGTCCGTCGCTCGTATCAGATGCCTTTGAAGCTTTTGTAGGCGCTTTATACTTAGACCAAGGATTAGATGTGGTATGGCAATTTGCGCAAGAAGTTATCTTCCCCTACGTTGAAGATGATGCGCTAATGGGTGTCATTGACTTTAAAACACAATTCCAAGAATATATTCATCGCTTGAATAAAGGCAGTGTCACATATCGTTTAATTCATGAAGAAGGTCCAGCACATCACCGTCTCTTTACCTCAGAAGTATTATTAGAAGGTGAAGCGGTGGCAGAAGGCCAAGGCAGAACGAAGAAAGAATCAGAACAAAAAGCCGCAGAGAAGGCTTATAAAGTGATGAATCAGAAACAATGAACAAGCTGTGTCAAACAGTGATAGGGAGATCGAGTGAAGTATGGTTTATTTAAAATCAATCAATGCAGTCGGATTCAAATCGTTTGCGCAGCAAACTGAAGTCCACTTTGACCAAGGTGTGACCGCAATTGTAGGTCCGAACGGCAGCGGTAAAAGTAACGTAACAGATGCCATCAAATGGGTCTTAGGTGAACAGTCTGCGAAATCTTTACGCGGTTCGAAAATGGAAGATATTATCTTTTCCGGCGCAGAACATCGCAAAGCACAAAACTATGCGGAAGTTCGATTAAAATTAGATAATCATGCACATCAATTAAACGTTGAAGAAGACGAAATCATCGTTACACGCAGGCTGTACCGCAGCGGCGAGAGTGCGTATTATTTAAATAACGAACGTGCCCGTTTAAGAGATATCACAGATCTCTTTTTAGATTCAGGACTAGGTAAAGAAGCATTCAGTATTATCTCACAGGGCCGTGTAGATGAAATCTTGAATGCGAAACCCGCTGACAGACGTCAAATTATTGAAGAATCTGCAGGTGTATTAAAGTATAAAAAGCGTAAAGCAGCATCTGTTCAAAAGTTAGATCAAACAGAAGAAAACTTAAATCGTGTTGAAGATATTTTGTATGATTTAGAAGGTCGTGTAGAACCTTTAAGAGAAGAAGCTGCGATTGCGAAAGAGTACCAACATTTATCTAAAGAAATGAAGAAAAGCGATGTATTGGTGACGGTTCATGATATTAATGAGTATAACGAAGCTATCAGTAAAGCAGATGAACGCTTAAATATCTTAAAGAGCCAACAAGCGCAAAAAGAAGCAGACCAAAATCGCTATTCTCGCACGCTAGCGAATTATAAAGCGGAATTAAATCAACAAAACGATGAAATTGAACGCTTGAATTATCAGTTAGTCCAAGCAACAGAAGCAGCAGAAAAATTATCAGGTCAGCTGAATGTATTAGAAGAACGTAAGCGTAACCAATCACAAACAAATGCGCGTTATGAAGAAGAACAAGAAGCATTGCAAGCACAACATGCGCAATTGATTGAAGATCAACAACAAGCTAAAGCAGATAAACAAACGCTGACTGAAAAACAACAAAGTTTAGCTGCAGAAGTGAAAAAGCTTGAAGACCAATTATATGTATCAGATGCAGATCATGAAGAGCAACTAGAAGAGATTAAAAACAGTTATTATGATTTAATGTCTGAACAATCAGAGGTTAATAACGATATTCGCTTCCTCCAACGCACTATCGAAGAAAACGAAGCCAAACAAAATCGTTTAGATAGTCGTTTATTAGATGCGTTCAATCAATTAAAATCAATTCAGTCTGAAATTAATCAAATCACAGCACAACAAAAAGAAAAACAACAACAATTAGCTTCCTTAGAGCAACAACAAAAAGACAATGAAGCACAACTGACTGAAACGAAAAATAAACAAAACGAATACGAAGAAAAGTTATACCAAGCGTATCGTTATACAGATAAATTGAAAGCTAAAATAGAAAGTTTAACCAGTCGTGAAGAAGACTATACGTATTTCTTCAATGGTGTAAAACATGTCTTGAAAGCGAAAAACAATCCATTGAACGGTATCCATGGCGCAGTAGCAGAAGTGATAGATGTACCCTCAGAATTAACCACAGCCATTGAAACAGCATTAGGCGCTTCTATGCAGCATATTATTGTGGATACTGAAAAAGATGGACGCCAAGCGATTGCTTATTTAAAACAAAACCGCTTAGGCAGAGCAACATTCCTACCGTTAAATGTTATTCAACCAAGACGTTTACAAGCCGATATTATGAACACTGCCCAACAAGCAACAGGTTTTGTCGGGGTGGCTGCGGATTTAATCAGTGTAGATAACACCTATAGTGCGATTATTTATAATTTGGTCGGTAATACCATTATTGTTGATGATTTAAAACACGCAAATGAATTAGCACAAGCGATTCGTTATCGTACACGTATTGTGACATTAGAAGGCGATATCGTGAATCCAGGCGGTTCTATGACTGGTGGCGGTCAACGTCAGACGAAAAGCATTTTAGCACAACGTGATGAATTGACGCAGTTGCGTGAACAGTTGAAACAATTTGAACAGCAGACAACTCAATTTGAAAAAGAAGTTCAAGCAGTCAAAGATGAAGCGAATCAATTGAGTGAAACATATTTAAAAATCAGTCAACAATATAACGAAGCTAAACAAGCGGTGCATAATATCGAACTAGAATTAGACCGTTTGAAGAAAAGTGAAGCACATATTAAGAGTGAACATGAAGAGTTTGAATTTGAGAAAAATGATGGCTATCAAAGTGAAAAGAGCCGTGAAACTTTAGAAGCGAAACAACAACAAAAAGAACAACTCGCGAAAAAGTTAGCCGATTTAGAGCAACAAATCGAAAGCTTGACGCAATTATCTAAAGAAGGTAAAGAAAGTACTGCACAATTACAGCAACAATTGCATCAAAAACAATCAGATTTAGCTGTGTTGAAAGAACGTAGTAAAACACAACGTCAACAACTTGAACGTATTGATAATCAAATCAAACAAAATCAACTTCAACAAGAAAAATTAGCAGAAGATATTGAGCTGTTTAATTCTGATGAAGTGACAGGACAAAAAGCTTTTGAAACGATTCAAAAAGATATTGAAATCAAACAACAAGAAAAAGCAGATTTAAATGAACGCTTAGACGTATTAAAAGGTAAACGTCAAGAAACGAACGCTTCAATAGAAGAATTTGATGACAAACTTCAAGAAACACATCGCGATATCCTATCAATTGAAAACAGCTATCAAGATATCAAAGCAGAGCAATCCAAATTAGATGTGTTGATTTCACATAGTATGGATCACTTAAATGATGATTATCATTTAACGTTTGAAGCGGCAAAAGACCTCTATGAACAAGATGAACCGATTGACGCTTTAAGACAGAAAGTGAAATTGACTAAAATGTCGATTGAAGAATTAGGTCCAGTTAACCTTAATGCGATTGAACAGTTTGAAGAAGTGTATGAACGCTTTACTTTCTTAGATGAACAACGTACTGATTTAAGAGAAGCGAAAGCGACATTAGAACAAATCATTCGTGAAATGGACCAAGCGGTAATGGATCGATTCAAAACAACATTCCATGCGGTTCAAGGACATTTCTCAGAAGTGTTTAAATCATTATTCGGCGGCGGTCAAGCTGAATTGAAATTAACAGATGATGACTATTTAACTGCAGGTGTTGAAATTATCGTACAACCACCAGGTAAGAAGCTGCAGCATTTGTCATTACTTAGTGGCGGAGAGCGTGCATTAAGTGCAATTGCTTTATTATTTGCGTTATTGAAAGTACGCTCAGCACCATTTGTTATACTAGATGAAGTAGAAGCAGCTTTAGATGAGGCGAATGTAATTCGTTATGCGAATTACTTAAGACAATTATCTGAGAAGACACAGTTTATTGTGATTACACACCGTAAAGGAACAATGGAAGCGGCCGATAGACTATATGGTATTACGATGCAAGAATCTGGTGTATCTAAACTGGTAAGTGTGAATTTAAATACGATAGATGAAGTGTTGAAGGAGGAAGAAAAATGAGCTTTTTTAAACGACTAAAAGATAAGTTTGCGGGCAAACCAACGGAAGAAGAAAAAGAGCTTCAAGACTTGGACCAAACGGAATCGTCAGAAGAAGACAAGAAACCAGCTGAAAAAGAAGAAAAATCAACGTTACCTGAAGCAAAACCTAAAGAAGAACCGAAAGATGATTTCGATTTTGATGACGGTTTAATTTCTATTGAAGAATTTGAAGAAATTGAATCTCAAAAATTAGGTGCGAAATTCAGACAAGGTTTAGAGAAATCACGTGAAAACTTCCAAGAGCAATTAAATAACTTGATTGCACGTTATCGTACTGTGGATGAAGATTTCTTCGAAGCCTTAGAAGAAATGTTGATTACTGCTGACGTAGGTTTCAACACAGTGATGGAATTAGTTGATGAACTACGTACAGAAGCACAACGACGTAACATTAAAGAAACAGAAGACTTAAAAGAAGTTATCGTTGAAAAAATTGTAGAAATTTATCAACAAGAAGACGATAATTCTGAAGTGATGAACTTAGAAGATGGCCGTTTGAATGTCATCTTAATGGTCGGTGTCAATGGTGTAGGTAAAACGACTACTATCGGTAAATTGGCACACCGTTATAAAGCAGAAGGCAAGAAAGTGATGCTTGCGGCAGGTGATACATTCAGAGCTGGTGCAATCAACCAATTAAAAGTATGGGGCGAACGTGTCGGTGTAGATGTTATCAGCCAAAGCGAAGGTTCAGACCCAGCAGCGGTGATGTATGATGCGATTAATGCGGCCAAACACCAAGGTGTCGATATTTTAATCTGTGACACTGCAGGACGTTTACAAAACAAAGCGAACTTGATGAATGAGTTAGAAAAAATGAAACGTGTCATCGGACGTGCGGTTCCAGATGCGCCACATGAAGTATTGCTTTGCCTTGATGCGACAACTGGACAAAACGCATTATCACAAGCACGTAACTTCAAAGATGTAACGAATGTCACAGGTATTGTATTAACAAAACTTGACGGTACTGCTAAAGGTGGTATTGTATTAGCCATCCGTAATGAACTGCATATTCCAGTTAAATATGTCGGTTTAGGTGAGCAATTAGATGACTTACAACCATTCGATCCTGAAAGCTATGTTTATGGCTTATTTGCGGACATGATTGAACAAACAGTTGAAGAACATCAAGAAGAAGCAGCAGAAACAACAGAAAACGACGGTGACACACCTGATGAGCAAAAATGATTTAGTTAAAACATTGCGCATGAATTACTTGTTTGATTTTTATCAATCTTTATTGACGAAAAAACAACGTAATTATTTGGAATTATTTTATCTTGAAGATTACTCTTTGAGCGAAATCGCAGATACTTTTGATGTGAGTCGCCAAGCAGTATATGATAACATAAGAAGAACTGGTGATTTAGTAGAAGATTATGAAGCGAAATTAGCGCTTTATTCAAAATTTGAACAACGTCGTGAAATTTATACTCAAATGAAAGCATCTATTGAAGATCCGGATGCCTTGAAACAATATATTGAGAAACTAGAAGAATTAGAATAAGGAGGTCACTTGGATGGCATTTGAAGGATTATCCGATCGTTTACAAGCGACCATGCAGAAGATCCGAGGAAAAGGGAAAGTGACTGAAGCGGATATTAAAGCAATGATGCGTGAAGTGCGTCTTGCATTGCTTGAAGCCGATGTTAACTTCAAAGTGGTAAAATCATTTATCAAAACTGTCTCTGAACGTGCTTTAGGTTCAGATGTCATGCAATCTTTAACACCTGGCCAACAGGTTATCAAAATCGTTAAAGATGAATTAACACAATTAATGGGCGGCGAAAATGCGACGGTTAATATGGCAAATAAACCGCCGACAGTTGTGATGATGGTTGGTCTGCAAGGTGCAGGTAAAACGACAACTGCAGGTAAATTAGCATTATTAATGCGTAAAAAATACAATAAGAAACCATTGTTGGTTGCAGCCGATATCTATCGTCCAGCAGCGATTGACCAACTTCAAACAGTCGGTAAACAATTAGACATCCCAGTCTATAGTGAAGGCGACCAAGTCCAACCGCAACAAATCGTTGACAATGCATTGAAACATGCTAAAGAAGAACATTTAGACTTTGTGATTATCGATACAGCAGGTCGTCTGCATATTGATGAAAAACTGATGAACGAATTAGCTGAAGTCAAAGAATTGTCTAAACCAAATGAAATTATGTTGGTTGTAGATGCGATGACTGGTCAAGATGCAGTCAACGTTGCGCAATCATTTGATGATCAATTAGGTGTAACAGGTGTTACTTTAACAAAACTGGATGGTGACACTCGAGGCGGTGCAGCTTTATCTATCCGTTCTGTTACGCAAAAACCGATTAAATTTATTGGTGTCAGTGAGAAACTTGACGGTTTAGAATTGTTCCACCCAGAACGTATGGCGTCGCGTATCTTAGGTATGGGTGATGTGTTAAGTTTAATCGAGAAAGCTCAACAAGATGTAGATGAATCTAAAGCAAAAGATTTAGAGAAGAAAATGCGTACTGCTTCATTTACATTAGATGATTTCTTAGAACAATTAGACCAAGTTAAAAATCTTGGACCATTAGATGAAATCATGAAAATGATTCCAGGTATGGGCAAAATAAAAGGTATGGATAAGTTGAATATGAGCGATAAACAAATCGATCATATCAAAGCAATTATCCAATCTATGACTTTAGCTGAACGTGAAAGACCAGAAATCTTAAACGTATCTCGTAAGAAACGTATCGCAAAAGGATCAGGTCGTTCACTTCAAGAAGTTAACCGTTTGATGAAACAATTCAATGACATGAAGAAAATGATGAAACAATTTACTGGCGGAGGCAAAGGTAAAAAAGGCAAACGCAGTCAAATTGAAAATATGATGAAAGGCATGAACTTGCCGTTCTAATCGAAAAAGGTGTTGTGAGTAGCGACTTACAACACCTTTTACTGTGTATTAGAGATAAAAAATAAAATTGGTAAAGAGAAACCTCTTTACAAACTTTCTGATACCTGTTATTATTATTTCTTGTAGAAAAGAAAACAAAGACTCAAAGGAGAGAATTATACATGGCAGTTAAAATTCGTTTAACACGTTTAGGCTCAAAAAGAAATCCATTCTACCGTATCGTAGCAGCAGATGCTCGTGCGCCACGTGATGGTCGTATCATCGAACAAATCGGAACTTATGATCCGGTTACTAAAGATGCGTCACAAACAGTTAAAATCGACGAAGAGTTAGCACTTAAATGGTTAGCTAACGGTGCGAAACCAACTGATACAGTTCACAATATCTTATCTAAAGAAGGTATTTTGAAAAAATTCGACGACCAACGTCAATCTAAGTAATTTAAGTTATAAGTTGCTTTAATCTCATAACCCTGAGACAATACACTTGTCTTAGGGTTATTGTTAAGTATTGGAGCTTTTTTCACGAGACCAAATATTGGAGGCAATGTGCATGAAAGTAGAAGTCGGTAAAATTGTAAATACACATGGGATAAAAGGTGAGGTACGTGTGAAATCTAACTCAGATTTTACAGACACACGCTTTCAACCTGGTGAAGTTTTGACATTGAATCACAAAGGCGAAGAAATTGCGTTAACAGTCGCTTCTTATCGTATGCACAAAGGGTTCCATATGTTGACATTTGAAGGTATCAACAACATTAATGATGTGGAGCACTTTAAAGGTGATATTCTGACACAAGAGCGTGATCATGAAGCAATTGAACTTGATGAACATGAGTTTTACTATTCCGACATTATCGGCTGCACAGTTTTTGATGGTGAAACACCGATTGGTCGTGTGAAAGAAATTTTTGAAACAGGTGCCAATGATGTATGGGTCGTTCAAGGTGATAAAGAGTACTTGATTCCCTATATTGCAGATGTTGTCCAAGAAGTAGATGTCTCTGGGCGCCGTATTCAAATTACGCCATTGGAAGGAATGTTCGACGAGTGAAAATTGATTATTTAACGCTGTTTCCAGAAATGTTTGATGGCGTATTAAATCATTCTATTTTAAAGCGTGCACAAGAGAAAGAGATTCTAACAGTGAATACCGTCAATTTCAGAGATTATGCGGTTAATAAACATAATCAAGTTGATGATTATCCATTCGGCGGTGGTCAAGGTATGGTATTGAAACCAGAACCTGTCTTTAATGCGATGAAAGACCTTGAGACGACAGAAAATACACGTGTGATATTAATGTGCCCACAAGGCAAACCCTTCTCACAAGCAGTGGCAGAAGAATTGAGCCAAGCAGAACACTTAGTGTTTATTTGTGGTCATTATGAAGGCTATGATGAACGTATCAGAGAACATTTAGTGACTGATGAAATCTCAATTGGAGATTATGTATTAACAGGTGGAGAATTGCCTGCGATGAGCATGACAGATGCGATTGTACGCTTGATTCCAGGTGTACTCGGCAATCAACAGTCACATCAAGATGACTCATTCTCTGATGGTTTATTAGAGTTTCCGCAATACACACGTCCAAGAGAATTTGAAGGTATGAAAGTACCAGACGTCTTATTATCAGGTAATCACGCAAACATTGATGCATGGCGACATGAACAAAAATTAATTAGAACATTTGTCAAAAGACCCGATTTACTAACAAAGTATCCATTAACATCAGAAGATGAAAAAATACTTGAAAACTACAAAAATCAATTGAAAACCAAATAGCAGTGTGCTAATATTATTTAAGTGTGCTAAGCACGAAAAATCACTATGATCCGCTGCTATTTTGTTGTCGAGGCAAGAACATAGTTTGAAGGAGAGAATAATAAAATGAGTAATCACAAATTAATCGAAGCAGTTACTAAATCACAATTACGCACAGACTTACCAAACTTCCGTGCCGGTGACACTGTACGTGTACACGTACGTATCGTCGAAGGTACTCGTGAACGTATCCAAGTCTTCGAAGGTGTCGTAATCAAACGTCGCGGTGGCGGAGTTTCAGAAACTTTCACAGTTCGTAAAATTTCATCTGGTGTAGGTGTGGAACGTACATTCCCATTACACACACCAAAAATTGAAAGAATCGAAGTAACTCGTCGCGGTAAAGTTAGACGTGCTAAACTTTACTACTTACGTAACTTACGTGGTAAAGCTGCTAGAATTAAAGAAATTCGCTAATTTTAGACAGATAGACATACGAGTAGACAAGACTGTTCCTAATCATGGAACAGTCTTTTTTTATGTAAATTGTCGTATGAAAATTCTGAAAAATTAGGTATAATAAAAGCATTCTATAAAATGAAGTCCTTATTTTTACTAGTACAACAAGAAAATCATCATAGAAGGAGTAAAAGTAAATGAAAAAGAAGGTTTTAGTAACGATTGCGATATTGTTATTCTTTGCGGTTGTCGCATTCAGTATTGTCAGGAATGAATTCACAGATCGTGTCAATCCGTTTCTAACTACAGAAAAATCATATGCGAAGGTTGAAAAAGGTACGCAATACTATGAAAATGTTCAAGCTTACTCAAAAGATGGAGAACGTGTGCCTTATAAGCTGACATTCAATGGTTTTGATCCTCAAAAAGAGAATGTCGTGATTATTCATAAAGGCAAGTATGTGAAAGAAATCCATTATCTCGATACATTGCCTAAAGATGTAAAAGAATAAGAACGATAAAAGAATCGCCATTTTAATAGAGAAGGCGATTCTTTTATTTATATAGTTTAGATAGAATTGTCACTATTCCAATCATCTGCACTTGGCTTTTGATGTGTGTGATATTGATGAATGATTTCATTGTATTCTCGTTGGTTATGTCCTCTGTATGCCCATAGTCTCACTTTAGAATAAACAATTTTGACATGTTTTAAAACATGTTTCGATTTTACATTGTTATACAATCCTTGTGCTTTCCACATTTGTACAGCATCCTTCAAGTCATCTTCTTTTGGCACCATTTTGATATTAGGAAGGATGACATCTTCGAAAATAGCAATCTCAACCATATATATAGGAATATCAAAGGATTCTCCTTGAAGGTTGATGTTACTTCTCAGAAACAGTAAACTGTCTTCGAATTTCTTATTTTCTATCCACTCCTCTGAAGTAGCGGCTTTAAACAATGCCATAAGTGTTGAAGGTAAATAGTAAGGGACAGTTTCATATAATGCATTTAGGGTTTGATAAGCTTCTTTTAACGTCGTATGTGTAAGATAATTATCGCTGATAGCAACCATGTGACTTTTATAATCTGTGTTTATCTTATCTTTTATAGATGCGCTGGTTTCATGTGCTTCAAAGTATGAATTATAAAGTTTGACCACAATTTTAATAGGGATAAATCCATATAAGTTTACAAGTGCTTCAAAGAATTTGATTTTAGTTTCAGTGTTTAAATCAGTAAGAATATTTGCCTGGATTTTATTATGCATCAAAGCTGGTAGAACCTTTTTGGCTTCCCCGACTGATAATCGATTATGGCACAAATCTTTTAATAACGCTTGTTGAAGGTCTTCATCTAAGGCTTGATCTGTAAAATCTTCAATCGACTGTTTAAGTATTTCTTCAGGCTGCAGACCACGTAAACTAAAATAACACTTTAAATGTTCAAATAAGTCACAAGGTAAATAAATCATACTGAGTTCAATGTCGCTAAACAAAATAAAGACCGCAATATTTTCACCAGGGAGTTCTGCACCTACAAAACTGTTTCTATCCTCATAAACCATATACGCAAAAAGTATACGTAAAGGTGGCACGATTTGAATTAGTTTTTCAAATAAGCCATAATCTCTTATCACTTTTTTGGTGATTAAGGTACACTTTTCAGAATCAGTCAGTTGATCATAATTTTTAATATTAGCCATCACACATATAAAGTCTAAATTTTTTGTGCTATAACGATCAGCTAAACATGTTTCAAAATCCATAGTTTCATATAATCTACGCTTTTTTTCTATTGAAGCTAAAGTTTCGATTTTTGTATGAACCCAATCTTCAAGCAAAGGTAAGGAGGAATATTTTTCATTTAAACAATAGTGGTTATAATCATTTAAAAATTCAGGTGAGAGGTAGTAGCGATCTTTAGCAATAGGGATGATATAGTATGTCGCTTTCAAATGAGTGAGTTGATAATAGTCTGTTCTAGAAAGTGTGATTATCGTAAGTGTGGAATTTAAAACAGACTCAAGTAATGCTTTTTCAGAAGCATTTAGAAGATGATCGAAATGATTCATTAATGTCTGATAGGAAATAGAGTTACTTTGAAGTGCTTTAGTAGAAAGTGAAGTGTTAAATTTTGGAAGTATGTGACTCAGATATTCGTGATTGGTGCTTTGGTAGTTACGTTCTTTCATGTTGTGTAATCAAACCTTTCTAGGCGAATGTTAATGGAGTAGAGATATAAAAATAGTATAAGTAAGAAGATAATAGGCTGTATATGCATAATCACAGACAGTAAAAAAAGCGTAAGTCATTGGTAAAAATAGTGTTGGGGATTAAAAAAACAGTGCGTATCCAAAATATAGAAGGATACACACTGTTTGTTTTATTGTTTCGTTTTGTTTCGTCTGAGTAAATAACGGCACCAGACCACGCTCAACACTAAACCTATTCCTATAATGACGATTAATGGTTTTAATATTGGCGGTTCATATTTTAAATAAATATCTGTTTGACCTTTCTTAGTTGGAATTACTGTCATAATGCCATTACCTTGTTTAACTTCATGTTTCTTACCATCGATTAACGCATACATTCCATTTCTATAGGCAGCAGGTAAGACAATATAACCTTGTGCTGATTTTGGTTTTTGAACGTGTAAGTTACGGTTATTCTTAGTAACTTTGACAGGAGTTAAAGTATCTTTAGTACGATTTAAAGTACTGTAATCTTCTCCATAAATACCTTTAAGCTTTAGACGATATTTACCTTTTGGTAGTTGTAACTTCAGTTCTGATGAAGCTTTAATACGCATAGTCACAGGGCTGACAAATCGTCGGTATTTGTAGTCTAAGCGATTACGTTTTTGTTTATATTCATTGATTTTTACGTAGTGTTCTGAAGCTGGTGCGATACGTTCAACATCCATTTCTACATACATATCTTGATACTTATTCGCAACAGATTCAGGCAGCTGCATAGTTAAACCACCATTGTTTTTTTGAACTTGAATATGTTTTTGATCTATTTGTTTTGCATCGCGTAATGTTGTCTTTGCTTTTCGTAGTAAGTTAGGGTTCGTTTTGAATGTTGAATTACCTTTTTTATCATCCCAAACAACGCCTTCTAACATGGCTTGTTCACGATCTAACGGTGATTTTAATTGATCCATATTAAATGTTTTGTTGGTAATATGTGCACTTGGATAATCAATTTGATTTTTTGAATGAACAAAGATTCTATCATCATGTTTGATTTTATCTTTTAGTTCGAAACCGTATGGTATGTTTTTATCTGATTCCATTTTGAAGCGGTCTGTGACATCCCATAAAGCCATTAAGTTAGCTCGATTATTAAATAAACGATAAGTACTGTTTTTATCAATCGGCATATTAATCTGCATCACATTATCATAATAATTAAGAATTTCACCATCAAAGATGCTTGAATAAAGCGAGATGCCGTTGTAGTTGTAAATGAATGGTGAGTTTAAACCATAAACACTCATATAATCAATACGCATTAAATCATCTTGATTTTCTTTTTGAATGGCTTTGATTTTTTTATTTAGCGGGTGACTGAAGTAATCATATTTTGTGACTTGTTTTACTTCTGCTTCATACTCAGACAAAATATTTTCTTTATATTCTTTTAACTGCCAGAATTGTTGGACTAAAATCAATGCGACTAACATAAGTTTCATCCAATGCTTCATCTGACCTTTATAAACAATTAATATCAATGCCAATACTGCAATGATGACAGCTGTGCTGATCCACCAATGCCATTCGCCTTCCGCATAACGTGATGAAATGATTAAGACTAAAACAGCTGGAATTGTTGCGGCAATTAAAGAAACGATAGACATTTCCGCTAAATATTGAATCATCAAAGCAACCAATATTGCGGCACTCATTGCCAGCATATAGACCCATCTACGTTGTGGAATAGAAAAGCCGTTAAAGAAACTATCAAATGGATTGGTAAATGAACCTAATAAGAAAATCCATGTCATAATCGCAAATAAACGATAGAAATAATGTTTGTATAGTTTAAATTGCAGTAGGGCAATCAAAACTAAAATCGATAATAAAATATGAAAACCTGATATAAATGTTTGTTTATCTGTGTTCAATAAATCTACAAAAAATGGATACTCTAATAATGGATTTTGTTTACGATCATTATGCAAGAATGAGCTGACACCTGTGTAAAATCCAAAACTAGCGACCATCAAACTTAGTAGTATAGTTACCACTGTAATATAAATCTTCTGTATGCGGTTTAAGATATCCTCTTTATAAACTGCGATAGTTCTATAAATTAAATAAGCACCGATAATAATAGCTTCATAGTAACTGAAATAAAAGTTCGACATCAGTGTTAAGCCTAAACCGATAATCAATAAAGCGGCTTTACGTTCTCTAAATAACTTTTCTACACCTAATATTGTCAACGGTAAGTAAATCAATACATCACCATAAAATGACCAAGTGAAGTTGAAATACATCATGACATTAGAAGCGGTGTATAAAATTGTAGCGATCAGTGCGGTATAACGTTTTAATTTAAAATAGCGCATCATATAGTAAGCAGCAATAAATGTCAAAATAGCTTTGACAATCGCAAAGAATAATTGGTTTCCTGGCCAAAATTCAATACTGCTTGGATTCATATGTAAGAGATGTTCGCCTAACCACACAAATAAAAAGTTTAAGTAGGTAAGTGGAGAGGTTGAATAATAATAAGCTAAATCTGCGATATAATCTCCGCCTAAACCGAAAGAAATATCGTAGAAACTTGAAAAGTGTGTGACTTGTTCATATAAGTATTTTTGAAATGGCATCATTTGTCTGAAACCATCGCCTGCACCACTGAATACAATTTGATGTTTCGTATAAGCGCGGATTGCAGGATAGAAAATAATCAGCATCATTAATGTGCCGATACCAGCAATTTTTAAAAAACGCACTAGGTTATGTTTTAGGGTGAATTTCATTTTTTGTCTCTCCTGAAATTAAAATGCATATGTAGAATTAGGTAATATACTACATATACCCTTTTTAATTTTAGCAGTAACGCGATTATAAAGGGAAATAAATCAACTAATATTAAAATTTTGTAAAGTATCATATTAACTTAATATGAATAATGTCTAACATATAGGGAATATAACTACCGGTAACAATTATATGGGAGTACTATCAATAACAAATCAATTTGGAGGTCTTAAACATATGGTTGAAGTAAGAAATGAATCAGGCATCACTCAAGTTGCGGAGAATGTGGACAGAGTTGCCGCATTAGAATTTTCATTCGTAGATGATTTATTAGCTTTAGATATTAAACCAGCTGCGATTGCTGATGATGGGAATAAAGAGAATTTATTTGAAGCAGTCAGAACACAGATTGGTGAATATGTTTCTTTAGGAGATAGAAACAATCCTGATTTAGATGCTTTAAGAGAAGCGGAACCACAATTAATTATTGCTGACGGTGAACGTCATCACAAAATCTATAGAGATTTAGAAAAAATTGCACCGACAATTTTACTTGAAAGCTTTGATGGCGATTATAAACAAAACTTAGAGTCATTCGAGTTAATCGGTAAAGCTGTATCAAAAGAACAAAAAGCGAAAACACGTGTCGCTGTGCATGAACAAAAAATCAAACAAATCGAAGAGGGTATTACTTTAGATAAAAGTTTAGGCACATTGGCTGCAGTAGTGACAGATAATCATATTGTAGGACATGATGCGAACAGTTATGTTGGTCAATTCTTAAAACGTCTTGGTTTCAAAATGGCAATCACTCAAGCAGATTCAAAAACGTATCCAGAATATAAAGATGGACCATATCTAAAATTAACGGATGAACAATTAAAAACATTAAATCCAGAACGTTTAATTTTAATGGTTGATGATGAAAATGCAGATGCATTAGAAGAATTACGTCAATCAGAAGTTTATAATTCAATCAATGCGAAGAAAAACGGACGTATTCATTTCGTAAACCGTGAATTATGGGCAAAATCACGTGGTTTAGTAGCGTCTGAACACATTGCAGAAGACTTAGCGAAATTCGAAGAATAAGTCTAAGTGAGATTAATACAAGTACCGAAAACATCTACCTTTTTCGGTGCTTGTATTTTTTTATGTCGTATTATAAAGAAAATAGGGTATTAAACACTAATCAAGTTTAATTGAAATGACGGGAGTGGCGTATATGGAATACGAAGTAAAGCATTTAAATGAATTAAAGGTTATTGGTTATTTGAGTAAATATGCGACGATGCAAGACGCGCAACAAAATTTACCGAAAGCATGGCAAAAATTTCATGAATCAGGTGAAGAACAAACTTTATCTGAATTAAGCAACCACCAATTAGAAGGATACTTAGGAGTGATTGTACCTACAGAAGCAGGGATGAATTACTTAATTGCGGTAACTTCTGATAATCAATTTGGATCAGGCTTGCATCCTTATGCTTTACCTCAAGGCGATTATATGGTTGTAAATGCTAAAGGACCTGTACCAGAATCAATCCAGCAAGTATGTCAAAAAGTGTTTAACCCTGAGTTCTTAGCAAGCGAAGGTTATCACATGGCTGAAGGACCAGCTTTTGAATTTTATCCACATGGAGATGTGACTTCATCAGATTATGAAGCACAAGTGTATGTGCCGGTGGTAAAGAAAGAAGAAAATAAATAATAAAATATACAAAACACAGACATGTTAATCATCTATACATGTCTGTGTTTTTGTATTTATATCACTTGGATTCCGGATTGTTCAAACTGTTCTTGTTGTTCATTGGTAATCTCATCATCTGTAATTAATTGGTTAAAGTCCTCTAACTCCCCAATTTTAGCAGTAACTACACGGTTAATTTTACTGCTGTCTGCGGTTAAGTATTTTTGTTGTGAAATATTCATTAAGCGTCTTCTAGTCTCAACTTCCTCGATACTATAATCTGTCACGCCATAGGGTACAGATAACCCACTACAACAAAAGAATCCTTTATTAATATTTAGATGTTCAAAATTGAAAAGAAAATCAAACTGAGTCAATGATTGTTCTGAACTTCTAACTTTCCCACCTATTGAAATCAATGTGTGATTATACTGCATACATTGGATTAAAACTGGAATCGAGTTAGTAACAATTGTTAAATGGCGTTTAGTTTCTAAGCCTTTTGCGATTTGTAGAGTAGTCGAACCACTATCTAAATAGATACAATCCCCGTCATCAATCAACTTTAAAGCTTTTTCAGCGATTAACTTTTTCTTAGTTAAATTACGATCTAAACGACGCTCAATCGCAGACTCTCCATTCGATTCTTTATTAAGTCTGATGCCTCCGTATTCTTTCTGTACTAATTCTAGTTTGACCAATTGTTGAATATCTCTTCGCAAAGTTTCCATAGAAATATTGAGTTCCTTATGTAATGTTTTTAGTTCTAAAAACTCTTGTTCTTCTAGTTTTTCAATGATTTTACTTCTTCTCTCAGTTGGCAACATTAGGCTCACTCCTTGAAAATTGTTAGTTTTATCATACCTTAAATTCAATGGGAGTAAACAGAGTTAGTAAAGAATTAGTCATAAGTAAATCGATACTTACACATTTTTAACACTGACTTAATATGCATCTCTTATACTTTGAGTAGATTAAAGCGGAGGTGCAAAAATGCTTAGTTTAAAAAACGTATCAAAAACATACGGAAAAGATGAAGTTTTAAAAGATATTAATTTAGATATAGAAGACGGTGAGATTGTAGCTTTACTTGGACCAAGTGGTTGTGGAAAAACAACGCTATTAAACATGATTTTAGGTTTAACAGAAGTAACAAAAGGTTCAATTCATTATAATGAGTCGCCAATTCATCATTTGCCAATGAAAAAAAGAGGTTTCAATATTGTGTTTCAAGATTATTGTCTATTTCCCCACTTGAATGCGCGAGACAATGTTTTTTATGGTCTTAAGAATATGAAAAAAGATCCTAACACCAAAGAAATCACAGATTTAATTGAATTATTAGAACTTAGACCACATCTTGATAAGAAAGTTCATGAGTTGTCTGGCGGTCAAAAGCAACGTGTTTCAATAGCACGTACCATAGTGATGCAACCTAAAGTTTTATTAATGGATGAACCGCTGAGTGCTTTAGATGGAATGATTAAAGAAAGAATCAAGAATATGATTGTAAGAGTTGCTAAATCAATGTCACTTACAACTATTATGGTGACACATGACCCAGAAGAAGCATTAACAATGGCAGATAAAATCGTAGTGATTCAAAATGGCAGCATTGCCCAGTTTGGAACACCTGAAGAAATTATTCATCAACCGAAATCAACTTTTGTTAAGCAGTTTATCTTAAATCAATTAGAAATTAAACGTCAACATATTTATCAATTGTTTGGTGAGCAACATGGTGCATAAGTTATGGAGTCAACGTATCATTCAAATTCTATTATTTGCTTTTTTTGTAATCTTTTTGATTATTCCAATCCTATTTTTACTGGGTCGTTCAATTATTGCTGATGGTCAAATCAGCAGCATTTATTTTAAAGAGGTATTGTCAAATCCTGAAGTTACAACAGCATTAATGCGAAGTTTGAAATTATCTTTGATTTCAGCTTTCACGACAGCAATCTTAGCGTTTTTAATAGCGTATGCACTTCAATTAACAGCTATAGCTAAATGGATAAAACGCTACACGCACAGTATGGTCATCTTACCTATGTTGGTACCTACAATTACTTATGGTTTCTTATTAATGTATTTGTTTGGTAATGAAGGATTGATTGCGAGATTAGTTGGACAACCTTTGTTTACGGTTTATGGCGAGAAGGGCATGTTAATTGGTTACGTGATTTATACGTTGCCAGCGGCATTTATCATTATTAATAATGCGTTTAATTATGTAGATCACCGCTTCTTCTATGTGTCGGAATTATTACATGATAAAGGACCACGAGCTTTCTACCATACAACTTTCAGACCTTTAATGATTCCGATAGGTAATGCGTTTATACTGTCCTTTATTTTAAGTTTTACTGATTTCGGTATTCCCGCTTCCATCGGTGCAGATGATACAGTTATCTCAATTTTACTGTATCAAACCATATTAGGTTCTATACCGAAGTTTGCACAAGGTGCAGTACTTGCATTCTTAATGTTAATACCAGCTATCTTAGGTTTTGTATTTTTATCAGTACTAGAAAGATGGAATGTAGAACATCGATCTGCACAACAATTTGAATTAAATAAAAAACCGCTTCGTGACATTTCTATTGGTGTGATTGTCTTTGTGATTAGTAGTATGATTCTCTTAATTTTTTTAGTCATGTTTATTGTGCCGTTCACTGAGAATTATCCGTACAATAACAAGTTCACATTAAAGCATATCCTAAATTTATTGAATGATGAAATTTTAGTGCGTGTTTATCTACAATCTATATTTGTAGCTGTAACTACTGCAGTTTTTGGAACAATTATTGCATTCTTCAGCGCCATGATTAGTGTTCGTACTAAGTTAAAAGGACGACGTATGATTAATGTCATTGCAATGTTGACGAATACAGTGCCAGGCATGATTTTAGGTCTTGCATATTTATTGTTCTTTCAAGGGACTACTATCAAAAATACGTTCTTGATTGTAATCATCAGTATTGTTGTTCATTATTTCACCACGCCATATTTGATGGCAAAAGGTGCAATGGACAAACTGGATAAGACTTGGGATGTTACTAGTTCATTATTAAGAGATAGTTGGTTTGACACGATATTCAAAATCATTTTACCTAATATGAAATCAACCATTATAGAGATGCTGAATTATTACTTTATTAATGCAATGGTGACGATCAGCGGTGTTATTTTCTTAGTTTCAACTTCAACACAAATTGTATCTACACAAATTAATCAACTTCAGCATTTCAACAGATTTACAGATATCTTCATTTTGTCGATATTGATTTTATTAACAAATGTGGCGGTACGTATTTTCAGTCATTTTTGGCTGCAATTTGATCAAAGGAGGAACTTGCGATGAAATTTAAGATAATCATGACTGCCATATTTTGTGCTGTATTGCTTTATTTTTCTTATGTTGGATTTGGCGCAAGTTCAAACAAAATTATAATTCAAACGAATGCAGATGAAAAAGCCATCGCCGCAATGAAAAAAGCACTTGATACTCACGGATATCGCGGAGAGTATTTGATTCAACCACAATCCACTTCTGAATTGGGTGGGAAAATCATGGCTGAAGGGAAGCATCTTGATGCAGATATTGTAACTCAAGCAAGCTATTACTTAGAAAGTGCACAACAAGAACATGATATGTTTGTACCTTTATCAAATCGTATGTCGAAGAATGAGATTAAGCCATATCCTAATTATATGGCACCTATACTCGGAAATATGGGATCGCTATTTGTGAATACAGAAGCATTTAAAGAGAAAAATTTGCCTGTACCTCATTCAATTAAAGATCTGACAAAACCCCAATATAAAAATGAAATATCATTTCCTAATATCATGGACTCCTCAACAGGATGGTTGCTCATACAAGGTGTCTTAAATGAGTATGGTGAACAAGAAGGACAAAAAATATTGAAACAATTGATTATTAATGCAGGACCGCATCTTGAAAGTTCAGGTTCGGGACCTTTGAAAAAAGTACAATCAGGAGAAGCCTCAATAGGTGCTGGTTTAAGAAACCAAGCTATTGATGCTGAACAAGAAGGACAGCCTATTAAACATATAGACCCGACAGAGGGTAATTTTGCATTAACAGAAGCAGCTGCAGTAGTTAAAAAAGGTGGTAAACGTCAGCAAAAAGCAGAAAAAATGGTTGAAGTCATTCAAAAATATGGCCGACAAGATTTATTGAAAGAATATCCAGTCCCGTTATATAAAGGGGAGTCTGTTGATTCTGAGATGAAACCAAGTAGACCTGAATCGTGGCCAAAATCACTAACTGTAGATTTATTAGATAAACATCAAACTATTTTTAAAGAAGCGAAAAAAGAAGCAGATATTGAAAAAAATAAATAAAAGGAGTGGGTAAGGGTGACAAAGCAATATAAATTATTAACGCCTGGTCCATTGACTACAACACAAACGGTAAAAGAACAGATGTTGGAAGATCGATGTACTTGGGACGATGCATATAAAAATTTAACACAAACTATACGTCAAAACTTATTGGAGATTGCAGAAGCAAATCCTGAAACCTATACAACAGTGCTACAACAAGGTAGTGGTAGTTTTGTTGTTGAAAGTGTTCTACAAACAGCATTAAGTGAGAAAGATCATGTGCTAATTATTAGTAATGGGGCTTACGGTAATCGCATGATTGAAATGGCGCAACGTATCAATAAACGTGTTACAGCTGTAAAAGTAGATTTTGAAAACATACCAGATTTTCAACATGTCGAAGCGGTGGTGCAGGACAATCCATCAATCACACATATTGCAATGGTCCATTGTGAAACGACAACAGGGATATTGAATCCACTCTTACCTTTTACAGAAATTGCGGAGAAATATAATTTGATTACGATTGTAGATGCGATGAGTAGTTTTGGCGGCATACCGATACATGTAGAAGAATTAAATATAGATTATTTAATCAGCAGTGCGAATAAGTGTATTCAAGGTGTGCCTGGGTTTGGTTTTGTCATTGCAAAACAGGCTACACTTAATAATACAAAAGGGAATGCACAGAGTTTAGCCTTAGACTTATATGATCAATGGCAGACAATGGAACAAGATAAAGGAAAATGGCGCTATACTTCACCTACACACGTTGTCGCAGCATTTCATCAAGCATTAATAGAACTTGATAAAGAAGGTGGGGTCGAGGCAAGATATAACAGATATCGTGAACTTAATGAATATCTAAGAAAGCATTTATCTGAAATTGGATTCGAACCTTATATCGAGGATGCAAATCAATCACCTATCATCACAACATTTTTATACCCGTATGAAACGTTTGACTTTAATGATTTTTATCAAAAGATGAAAGAGGTTGGATTTATACTCTATCCAGGGAAGTTGATGGATACACCGTCTTTCAGAATTGGGAACATTGGTGATTTAGAAATAGAAGATTTATACAATTTAATCGGAAATATCCGCAAGTATCTTTTAGAGGAGGCTGAATAACATGATAAACAAAATAGAAGGTGTTATTTTTGACTGGGCAGGCACAATGGTAGATTTTGGGTGTTTTGCACCGGTACATGTTTTTGTAGATATTTTTAAAGATGCAGGTATTGAAGTTACAATCGAAGAAGCTAGAGAACCAATGGGCATGTTAAAACGCGATCATATTCAAGCGATGTTAGAAATGCCGAGAATACAAAAGCTATGGGAAGAAACATATCAACGAAAAGCAACAGAGGAAGATATTGACAATTTATACGCTAAATTTGAAACGCAATTAATGGAGACGCTCGAAAACTTTACTACGCCTATTCAAGGTGCAGTAGACACAGCGAATTGGTTAAAAGCAAAAGGTATTAAAGTGGGGTCAACCACAGGTTACACATCAGAAATGATGGAAGTCGTTAAGAAACACGCAGCTCTTCAAGGGTATGAACCTGATTTTATTGCGACAGCTGATTTAGTTGGAGGTTATGGTCGCCCATATCCTTATATGATTTTCAAAAACATGGAACAACTTGTACTACAGAATGTGAAACATGTATTAAAAGTAGGAGATACAGTTTCTGATATTCAAGAAGGTGTCAATGCAGGAGTGATTACTGTTGGTGTGATTAAAGGCAGTTCTCTTGCAGGTTATAATGAAGAAGATTGGCGCCATTTATCGATTGATGAACGCACAGAAATTGGTAAAAAAGTAAAAGAAAAATTCGAAGCAAATGGTGCAGATCATGTAATATACAGTATTGAAGAATTACCAAGATTAATCGAAGAAATAAATGTATAAGATGAAACAGAAACTCAAGCACTTAATCAGTTGTTTGGGTTTCTTTTTTCATTTTTTCAAGACTTCTAAAATATAGTATAATAGAGAGAATGTAAAATAGAGTAAAGCGATGAATGAAAGGTGATGAAACATGGTTATTCAATGGTATCCAGGGCATATGGCGAAAGCTAAACGTGAAGTGTCCGAACAGTTAAAGAAAGTGGATGTGGTCTTTGAATTAGTAGACGCACGTATTCCTTACAGTTCAAGAAACCCGATGATTGATGAAGTGATTCAAAATAAACCACGCGTGGTTATTTTAAATAAAAAAGATATGGCGAATTTAAATGAAACAGCCAAATGGGAAGACTATTTCAGAAGTAAAGGTTATTTCCCAGTATCAGTAGATGCGAAGCATGGTAAAGGCTTGAAATCAGTAGAACAAGCGGCTGTACAAGCGACAAAAGAAAAGTTCGAACGTGATAAAGCGAAAGGGTTAAAACCACGTGCAATCCGTGCCATGATTGTAGGTATTCCAAATGTAGGTAAATCTACGTTAATTAATAAACTTGCGAATAAAGCTATTGCGAAAACAGGTAATACACCAGGTGTAACGAAACAACAACAATGGATTAAAGTAGGTAAATCACTGCAATTATTAGATACACCAGGGATTTTATGGCCGAAGTTCGAAGATCAAATAGTTGGTAAGAAATTAAGTTTAACAGGTGCGATTAAAGACAGTATCGTACACTTAGATGACGTTGCCATTTTTGGTTTAGAGTTCTATAAAGCACACGCGCTAGAAGCATTACAAAAACATTATAATATTGATTTAGATGCTGAAGCTGAAAATATTGAATGGTTTGATGCGATTGGACGTCGACGTGGTCTATTACAACGCGGCAATGAAGTGGATTATGAATCAGTCATTGAATTAATTATCAATGATATTAGAAATGCGAAACTTGGTACGCAAAGTTTTGATATTTATAAAGAGATGGCAGATGAAATTAAATAATGGGACATTCAATCAAAGCAATTAAAGAAGCGTTAAAAGATGTTAAAACTTTAGCTGAACTGGAAACACTTGAATGGCATCAAGATGAAAGAAAAGGTGTACAGCAAGCTTTATTAAGTCGTAAAAGACAATTAGAAAAAGAAGCGGCACTTGTTGAGCAGTACCAAGAAATGTCGTTATATGAAAATGGTATTTTAGCGCATGACAATAAGGCGATTATTTGCGGTATAGATGAAGTCGGCAGAGGACCTTTAGCTGGTCCAGTAGTCGCATGTGCTGTGGTATTAAATGAAGGGCATGCATATTATGGCTTAAATGATTCAAAGAAAGTTTCGGCTGCTAAACGTGCACAGTTGAAATCTGCGCTAGAAGCAGAAGCGACATATGCTTACGGAATTGCCACTCCAGAAGAAATCGATGATTTAAATATTTATCAAGCAACGTAAGTGGCGATGATACGTGCGATTGAAGCTTTATCTATCAAACCGACGCATTTATTGATTGATGCGATGGAATTACCGTTAGATATTGAACAAACTTCTATCATTAAAGGTGACGCAAAAAGTGTGTCCATAGCAGCAGCCAGTATCATGGCAAAAGAATACCGTGATGCTTATATGCGTGAACTCGCAAAACAGCATCCGGGATATGATTTTGAACATAATGTCGGTTATGGCACAAAAGCACATTTAGCAGGAATTGATAAATTAGGTGTGATTCCAGAACATCGTAAATCATTTGAACCGATTAAATCTCTTACAACAAAATAGTTTTAAAAATAAGGTTGGTGCAAATTGTAATATTTGTTTCCAACCTTGTGTAATATTCAGATTAATTTGAAAAAAAGATAGAATAGTTGCAATATCACACTTCGCGAGGATTCGAGATAAAGTCTAAAAGTTAACAAAATTGACAAAAATAGCCGCTTTCAGTTTACAATAGCGCTTACATTTTCTATAATTAACAGTGTACTTAACCTAAGAAACAGGAGGATGGAGAATGAATATCCACGAGTATCAAGGAAAACAAATCTTTCGTTCAATGGGCGTTCCAGTTCCAGAAGGACGTGTAGCATTCACTGCTGAAGAAGCAGTAGACAAAGCTAAAGAATTAGACACTGATGTTTATGTTGTAAAAGCACAAATCCACGCTGGGGGTAGAGGTAAAGCTGGCGGTGTTAAAATCGCTAAGTCATTATCTGAAGTGGAAGCTTACGCTAATGAATTATTAGGTAAAACACTTGTAACTCACCAAACAGGTCCACAAGGTAAAGAAGTTAAACGTTTATACATTGAAGAGGGCTGCGATATTCAAAAAGAATATTATGTCGGATTCGTTATCGACCGTGCAACAGATCGTGTAACGTTAATGGCATCTGAAGAAGGCGGTACTGAAATTGAAGAAGTAGCGGCTAAAACGCCAGAAAAAATCTTCAAAGAAACAATCGATCCTGTTGTTGGTTTAGCACCATACCAAGCACGTCGTATTGCATTCAACATTAATATTCCAAAAGAATCAATCAACAAAGCGGCTAAATTCTTAATCGCTTTATACAATGTATTTATCGAAAAAGATGCATCAATCGTTGAAATCAACCCATTAGTTACAACTGGTGACGGTGATGTTTTAGCATTAGATGCGAAAATCAACTTTGACGATAACGCATTATTCAGACACAAAGACATTTTAGAATTACGTGATTTAGAAGAAGAAGATCCAAAAGAAATCGAAGCTTCTAAATATGATTTATCATACATCGCTTTAGATGGCGACATCGGCTGCATGGTTAACGGTGCAGGTTTAGCGATGGCTACAATGGATACAATCAATCATTTTGGCGGAAATCCGGCTAACTTCTTAGACGTAGGCGGCGGCGCTACGAAAGAAAAAGTTACTGAAGCATTCAAAATCATCTTAGGTGATGATCATGTTAAAGGTATCTTTGTTAATATCTTCGGCGGAATCATGCGTTGTGATGTTATCGCAGAAGGTATCGTAGCAGCAGTTAAAGAAGTCGACTTAACATTACCTTTAGTAGTTCGTCTTGAAGGTACAAATGTTGAAATCGGTAAACAAATCTTAAAAGATTCAGGTTTAGCAATTGAGCCAGCAGCAACTATGGCTGAAGGCGCTCAAAAAATTGTCAAACTTGTCAAAGAAGTCTAAGGAAAGGATGAGACACTAAGATGAGCGTATATGTAGATAAGAACACAAAAGTAATTGTACAAGGTATCACTGGGTCTACAGCCCTTTTCCATACGAAACAAATGCTTGAATATGGTACTCAAATCGTTGCTGGGGTAACTCCTGGTAAAGGTGGTCAAGTTGTTGAAGGTGTACCAGTATTCAACACTGTAGAAGAAGCGAAAAAAGAAACAGGTGCAAACGTATCAGTTATTTACGTACCAGCACCATTCGCAGCTGACGCAATTTTAGAATGTGCTGATGCTGAATTAGATTTAGCAATCTGTATTACAGAACACATTCCTGTATTAGACATGGTTAAAGTTAAACGTTACTTAGAAGATAAACACACTCGTTTAATCGGACCAAACTGCCCAGGTGTTATTTCACCAGATGATTGTAAAATCGGTATTATGCCTGGCTACATCCACAAAAAAGGCCACGTAGGTGTTGTATCTCGTTCAGGTACATTAACTTACGAAGCAGTGCATCAATTAACTGAAGAAGGCATTGGTCAAACTACAGCGGTAGGTATCGGTGGCGACCCAGTCAACGGTACAAACTTTATCGATGTATTAGATGCATTCAATAAAGACGAAGACACTAAAGCTGTCGTAATGATCGGTGAAATCGGCGGTACTGCTGAGGAAGAAGCGGCTGAATGGATTAGTAAAAATATGACAAAACCAGTTGTAGGATTCATTGGTGGTCAAACAGCACCTCCAGGAAAACGTATGGGTCACGCTGGTGCGATTATTTCTGGCGGTAAAGGTACTGCTAAAGAAAAAATCAAAACATTGAATGACAATGGTGTTAAAACTGCAGATACACCTTCTGAAATTGGTTCAACATTAATTGAAGCAGCTAAAGAAGCAGGTATCTATGAAGAGTTATTAACAGTTAAAAAAGACGCGTAATTCACTGCGTTTTATAAACCAGGCATGGATTTGTACTTAGATACAAGTCTGTGCCCTTTTTCATGTTAAAGTTGAGTATTCACATAGTCATTGAAACATAACTTGATTTTTCATATATAATAGTAGAAACTCTGAATAAGCTTTTTTATAGAAAAGTATTGTTTCCATTATATAAAAGGTCGTATAATAACGAAAAAACCACAAGAAAGCAGGTAAACGATTGAACCTCAAAGAATTAGATTTAGAACTCCTCAAATTACGCTACGCAGGTTACTCCACAAAGCAAATATACGCACTTTTATTCAGGTATCCAGACTATTTTGAACTAAATTTACCAGAAAGAATGACAAAACTTCGACAATTTTCACAAAATACTGCCTCTAAAACTATGCTTCTGCATTATCAAACATATTGTCAGATAGAGCCTAATGATATTTATCAATCTTTGGTCTCTCGAAACATCTACTTAATTTCCATTTTTAATCCTGATTATCCTCACTTGCTTAAACACATTTATGCACCTCCATTATTATTATTTTGTAAAGGCAATAGAACTTGCTTAAAAACACCTCACTATTTAAGTGTCGTCGGTTCTAGAGAAGCGACAAAGTATACACAAAATGCATTAGAATACCTCTTTAAGAATGAAGCATTACATGAACTCGTTATCGTTTCAGGTTTGGCTAAAGGCGGAGATGCATTTGCACATGAAGCGGCTTTACACTATAATATGGCAACGATTGGCGTTTTAGCATTTGGTCATTATCATCATTATCCTAAAGAAACGCGTGCATTACGAAAACGAATAGAACAAACAGGTTTAACCCTCTCAGAATATATCCCCACAGATAGACCTGCCAGATATAAATTTCCGGAACGTAATCGTATCATTAGCGGTTTATCGCAAGGCGTACTGATTACTGAGTCTAGAGAAAGAAGCGGCGCACAAATCACAGTAGATTTAGCTTTAGAACAAGACAGAAATGTTTATGTGTTGCCAGGCAGCTTATTTCAAAAATTGACCATTGGAAATTTAAAACGCGCACAAGAAGGCGCGAAAATCGTTTTGAGTGCGCAAGATATTATGGAAGATTATGAAACATTAAATTGATTGAAAAAATGAAATAAAGACTTAAATGAAATGATGTCTGTTCATTTTCAGGTGAATTAAAATATTGACAAATGTAAAATAAACCGTTTATCATTTATCTTTGTAACAAGGAACATTTTATTGAAGCAGAGGGGGATCTACTTTGGCAGATAATTTAGTCATAGTTGAGTCGCCTGCAAAAGCTAAAACAATTGAAAAATATTTAGGGAAACGATATAAAGTTATCGCTTCAATGGGGCATGTCAGAGATTTGCCAAGAAGCCAAATGGGCGTTGATGTTGAAGATGATTTTGAACCCAAATATATTACGATTCGTGGTAAGGGACCAGTCGTTCAAGAGTTGAAGAGACATGCTAAAAAAGCAAAGAAAATCTTCCTAGCAAGTGACCCGGACCGTGAAGGTGAAGCAATTGCATGGCACTTAGCAAACATTTTGAAATTAGATGAACATGCGAAAAACCGAGTAGTATTTAACGAAATAACAAAAGATGCAGTTAAAGAAAGTTTTAAAACGCCGAGAAGTATTGAAATTAATTTAGTGGATGCACAACAAGCACGTCGTATTGTAGACAGATTAGTAGGTTATAACATTTCTCCGGTATTATGGAAAAAAGTTAAAAAAGGACTTTCAGCAGGACGTGTTCAATCTGTCGCATTACGTTTAGTCATTGATCGTGAAAATGAAATCCGTAACTTCAAACCAGAAGAATACTGGAAAATAGAAGGGAAATTCCGTTATAAAAAATCTACGTTTACAGCGAAATTCCTTCATTATAAAAACAAACCGTATAAACTACAAAAAAATGAAGACGTTAAATTCATTACAGACCAATTAAATGGTAATGAGTTTGAAGTGACTAAAGTCACACGTAAAGAGAAGAAACGTAATCCAGCAAATCCATTTACAACGTCTACTTTACAACAAGAAGCTTCAAGAAAATTAGGCTTCAAAACAAGAAAGACTATGATGGTTGCACAACAACTTTATGAAGGTATTGACCTTAAACGTCAAGGTACAGTTGGTTTGATTACGTATATGCGTACTGACTCTACACGTATTTCTGCAGATGCGAAAGCAGAAACAAAAGATTTTATCACTGAAAAGTACGGTAAAGAATATGTATCTCATCGTAAACAAACAGGTAAGCAAGGGGACCAAGATGCACACGAAGCTATTCGTCCTACAAAGACTCTGCGTACACCTGACGAAATGAAATCATTCTTAACAAAAGACCAACACCGTTTATATAAATTGATTTGGGAACGTTTTGTCGCAAGTCAAATGGCACCTGCTGTAATTGACACAGTTGCGATGGATGTTGAACAAGGTGATATTAAGTTCCGTGCGAATGGTCAAGCTATCAAATTCAAAGGATTCATGACATTATACGTTGAATCTAAAGATGAAGAAGAAGAACAAAACAAACGCTTGCCGATTATTGATGAAGGTGAAACTGTAATCGCAACAGATATCGAACCTTCTCAACACTTCACACAACCACCTCCAAGATATACGGAGGCGCGTTTAGTTAAAACGTTAGAAGAATTGAAAATCGGTAGACCATCTACGTATGCGCCGACAATTGATACGATTCAAAAACGTAATTATGTGAAGTTAGAAAGTAAACGTTTCGTACCTACTGAATTAGGTGAAATTGTTTATGAGCAAGTTAAAGAATACTTCCCAGAAATCATCGATGTTGAATTTACAGTAAACATGGAAACATTGCTGGATAAAATCGCTGAAGGCGATGAAAACTGGCGTAATGTTGTCGGCAACTTCTACAATGGCTTCAAAGACGATGTAGAACGTGCTGAAAAAGAAATGGAAAAAATTGAAATTAAAGATGAGCCTGCTGGTGAAGATTGCGAAAAATGCGGTTCACCAATGGTGATTAAAATGGGACGTTACGGCAAGTTTATGGCTTGTTCAAACTTCCCAGATTGCAGAAACACGAAAGCCATCGTTAAAGAAATCGGCGTGAAATGTCCGAAATGTAAGGATGGCGAAGTGGTAGAACGTAAATCGAAGAAAGGCAGAATCTTCTACGGCTGTTCAAACTATCCAGAATGTGACTTTATCTCATGGGATAAGCCAGTCGGCAGAGATTGTCCGAAATGTGATCATCATTTAGTTGTTCGTAAAAAAGGACGTTCTAGTCAAGTTGTATGTTCGAACTGTGATTATAAAGAAGAAGTACAAAAGTAAAGTAAGAGCTGAGAGGTTGGACACAAAAAGCACAACGCTGCTTGCGTCTCGCCTCTTTTCATCTGAATGAGGAGGATTTATTTATGACAGAGACAGTTAACGTGGTCGGTGCAGGTTTAGCTGGTTCAGAAGCTGCATACCAGCTTGCGCAACGAGGTATCAAAGTTAATTTGATTGAAATGCGTCCAGTAAAACAAACACCAGCCCACCATACAGATAAATTCGCGGAATTAGTTTGTTCGAACTCATTACGCGGCAACTCACTGACAAATGCGGTAGGTGTGTTAAAAGAAGAAATGCGTCGCTTAGATTCATTGATTATTAGAGCGGCTGATAATGCACGTGTGCCAGCTGGCGGTGCGTTAGCAGTAGATAGACATGACTTTGCGGGTTATATTACTGATACTTTGAAATCACATCCGAATATTACAGTTATCAATGAAGAAATTGAGAAAATCCCTGAAGGTTATACAATTATTGCGACAGGTCCATTAACGACAGAAGGGCTTGCGAAAGAAATTGTGGACATTACAGGTGAAGATCAACTTTACTTCTATGATGCGGCAGCACCGATTATCGAAAAAGATACGATTGATATGGATAAAGTCTATTTGAAGTCACGTTATGATAAAGGTGAAGCGGCTTACTTAAACTGTCCGATGACAGAAGAAGAGTTCGACCGTTTTTATGATGCGGTGTTGGAAGCGGAAGTTGCGCCAGTAAACGAATTTGAAAAAGAAAAATATTTCGAAGGCTGTATGCCATTTGAAGTAATGGCTGAGCGTGGTCGTAAAACATTACTATTTGGGCCAATGAAACCTGTAGGATTAGAAGACCCTAAAACAGGTAAGCGTCCATTTGCGGTGGTTCAATTACGTCAAGATGACGCAGCAGGTACACTTTATAATATTGTCGGATTCCAGACACATTTAAAATGGGGTGCACAAAAAGAAGTTATCCGTTTAATCCCTGGTTTGGAAAATGTTGATATTGTACGTTATGGCGTTATGCACCGTAATACATTTATCAACTCACCGGATGTCTTAAGTGAAACATATCAACTTAAAGGACATGATCAAGTTTACTTTGCAGGTCAAATGACTGGTGTAGAAGGTTATGTGGAAAGTGCTGCCAGCGGTTTAGTGGCTGGTATCAATGTGGCGCATAAACTACAAGGCAAAGCAGAAGTGATTTTCCCGCGTGAAACAATGATCGGCAGTATGGCATATTATATTTCACATGCGAAGAACAATAAGAACTTCCAACCGATGAATGCAAACTTCGGTTTAGTGCCGTCACTTGAGAAAAGAATTAAAGATAAAAAAGAACGTTATGAGCAACAAGCGAATCGTGCTTTAACGTACTTAGAAAACTTTAAGCAAACATTGTGATAAATTATGAATATTTTGATAAAATAGATTTGTGTTTAGAAAACGTTTGCGGTTTCGAGACTTAAATCACTGCAGCTCCCTCTGTCTATATGCTACAATGCAAATGATGGAGGGGTTTTTATTGAATAAAATCCAAGATTCTTTTTTATACATGTTAAAGGTAGAACGCTTTTTTTCTAAACATACTTTGAAATCATATCACGACGATTTGATGCAGTTTAATTCTTTTTTAGAACAGGAGCATTTACAATTAAAATCTTTTGAATATAAGGATGCAAGAAATTATTTATCTTATTTATATTCAAAAGGCTTGAAAAGAACAACAGTTTCTCGTAAAATTTCAACGTTACGGTCTTTTTATGAATACTGGATGACGCAAGATGACACAGTAGTAAATCCTTTTGTTCAACTTGTGCATCCAAAGAAAGAGCAATATTTGCCTCATTTTTTCTATGAAGAAGAAATGAGTGCGTTATTTGAAACAGTTGAAGAAGATGAACATAAAGGCATGCGTGATCGTGTCATTTTAGAATTATTATATGGTACGGGCATTCGTGTTTCAGAATTAGTGAACATTAAGTTAGAGGATTTAGATTTAAATTCACCAGGTGTGAAAGTGCTTGGGAAAGGTAATAAAGAACGCTTTATTCCTTTTGGAAATATGTGCAGAGAGAGTATTGAACGTTATCTTTCAGAATTTCCTCCGCTCAAAAAAGCGTCTCATGATTATTTGCTTGTAAATATGAATGGGCGACCGATTACTGAACGGGGCGTTCGTTATGTGTTGAATGATATTGTGAAACGCACATCGGGCGTGACGGATATTCACCCGCATAAATTGAGACATACTTTTGCGACACATATGTTGAATGAAGGTGCGGATTTAAGAACAGTGCAATCTTTGCTTGGTCATGTCAATCTTTCAACAACAGGGCGATATACGCATGTTTCCAACCAACAATTGCGCAAAGTCTATTTAAATGCACATCCTCGAGCTAAAAAGGAGAAATAGGAATGAATAATTCAATTCATGCGACAACAATCTTTGCGGTCAGACAAAATGGTCATGCTGCAATGGCAGGCGACGGTCAAGTGACATTAGGACAACAAGTCATCATGAAACAAACAGCAAGAAAAGTTCGTAGACTGTATGATGGCAAAGTCTTAGCTGGCTTCGCTGGTAGTGTGGCAGATGCCTTTACACTTTTCGAAAAATTCGAAACTAAGTTGCAAGAATTCAGCGGTAATTTAGAACGTGCTGCAGTTGAACTTGCACAAGAGTGGAGAGGCGATAAACAGCTGAGACAACTTGAAGCAATGCTGATTGTAATGGACAAAAACGCAATATTAGTCGTCAGCGGTACAGGTGAAGTAATCGCACCTGATGATGATTTAATTGCGATTGGTTCAGGCGGCAATTATGCTTTAAGTGCTGGACGTGCTTTAAAACGTCATACAGACATGTCAGCAAAAGACATGGCTTATGCAAGTTTGAAAGTCGCTTCAGAAATTTGTGTTTTCACAAATGACAACATTATTGTCGAAGAATTATAAGTACAACGAAAATTAAGACAACATTATTTTTCCAAAACATTGGAAGAGGTAAATTATATATTGGAGGTTGATCAACGAATGGATGCTAGCGCAATCAAACTTACCCCAAGAGACATTGTATCGCGTTTGAATGAATACATTGTCGGTCAAGATGACGCTAAGAAGAAAGTAGCCATTGCTTTGAGAAACAGATATCGCCGAAGTCAGTTGGACGAAGAATTAAAACAAGAAATCGTTCCGAAAAACATTTTGATGATTGGTCCAACTGGTGTGGGTAAAACTGAAATCGCAAGAAGAATGGCCAAAATCGTCGGCGCACCATTTATTAAAGTTGAAGCAACTAAGTTCACAGAGGTAGGCTATGTTGGACGTGATGTTGAAAGCATGGTACGTGACTTGGTTGATGTTGCTGTCAGACTTGTTAAAGAAGCTAGAAAAGAACAAGTTAAAGACGAAGCGATTAAAAAAGCGAATGAAAAATTGGTTAAATTGCTCGTACCGAGTATGAAGAAAAAAGCGAACCAAAATGCAGGTAATCCTTTTGAATCATTATTCGGCGGAATGATGCCGAACTTTGGCAACCAAGATGATGAAGATGAAGAACCGCCAACAGAAGACGTTAAAACAAAACGTTCTGAAATTCGCCGCCAATTATTAAATGGTGAATTAGAAGAAGAAAAAGTTCGTATCAAAGTTGAACAAGACCCAGGTGCAATGGGAATGTTAGGTACAAACCAAAACCAACAAGTTCAAGACATGATGAATCAATTGATGCCTAAGAAAAAAGTGGAGCGTGAAGTTCCAGTGAAAACTGCACGTAAAATTCTAGCTGATGATTATGCAGATGAATTAATCGATCATGAAACAGCAAACCAAGAAGCGCTAGAATTAGCAGAACAAATGGGCATTATCTTTATCGATGAAATTGATAAAGTAGCCAGCAATAATCATGCAGGCGGCCAAGACGTATCAAGACAAGGTGTACAACGTGACATCTTACCGATTGTCGAAGGCAGTGTCGTTCAAACGAAATATGGTAGTGTCAACACTGAACACATGCTCTTTATCGGAGCAGGTGCTTTCCATGTGTCAAAACCAAGTGATTTGATTCCTGAATTACAAGGACGTTTCCCAATTCGTGTTGAACTTGAAAGTTTATCAGTTGAAGATTTCGTGAATATTCTTAAAGAACCAAAACTTTCACTGATTAAACAATACGAAGCATTATTACAAACAGAAGAAGTAACGGTTAACTTCACAGACGAAGCGATTACACGCTTAGCTGAAATTGCTTTCCAAGTTAACCAAGACACTGATAATATCGGTGCACGTCGACTTCATACGATTTTAGAAAAAATGCTGGAGGATCTTTCATACGAAGCACCTGGAATGCCGAATGCGGTGGTAGAGATAACAGCACAATATGTTGATGATAAATTGAAATCTATTTCTACAAACAAAGATTTAAGTGCATTTATCTTATAAACTTATAATTACAAATACAAAAGGAGAAGAAAAATGAGTTTACTTTCAAAAACAAGAGAATTGAATACACTGTTGCAAAAACATAAAGGAATTGCTGTAGATTTTAAAGACGTAGCGCGTAAAATTAGTGAGGTAACTGTAACTAATGTATTTATCGTTTCACGCAGAGGTAAAATCCTAGGAGCAAGCTTAAATGAATTGTTGAAAAACAGTCGAATCAATCAAATGTTGGAAGACCGCCATATTCCAAGTGAATATACTGAAAAATTAATGGACGTTAAACAAACAGAATCAAACATTGATATCGATGATGATTTATCTGTATTCCCTCCAGAAAACAGAGATGCGTTCATTGATAGTAAAACAACAATCTTCCCAGTATTAGGTGGTGGAGAACGTTTAGGTACTTTAGTACTTGGCCGTGTATCTGATGAGTTTAATGAAAACGACTTAGTACTAGGTGAATATGCAGCAACAGTATTAGGTATGGAAATCTTACGTGAAAAACACAGTGAAGTAGAACAAGAAGCACGTGATAAAGCAGCAATCAACATGGCGATCAACTCTTTATCATACTCAGAAAGAGAAGCAATCGAGCACATCTTTGAAGAATTAGGCGGTAAAGAAGGATTATTAATCGCATCTAAAGTTGCTGACCGTGTCGGCATCACGCGTTCAGTTATCGTAAATGCATTACGTAAACTTGAAAGTGCTGGTGTTATCGAGTCACGTTCACTTGGTATGAAAGGTACTTTCATCAAAGTTAAAAAAGAACAATTCTTAGACGAATTAGAAAAAACAAAATAAGACGATAGAACGCTGACAACTTAAATTTTAAATATTGCTTTATTGACGGCAGTATGTTATATTTAATGACGGCTATAAAGCCGATAACACACATAAAGAGCTGAAATGTAATTGGTGCGATGTTATTGCGTCGTTATTACATGAGCTATTTATGGAGGAAAATAACCAAATTGGAGGATTTTAATCATGGCAGTAATTTCAATGAAACAATTGCTAGAAGCAGGTGTTCACTTCGGTCACCAAACACGCCGTTGGAACCCAAAAATGAAAAAATACATTTTCACTGAAAGAAATGGTATCTATATCATCGACTTACAAAAAACAGTGAAAAAAGTTGACGAAGCTTACAACTTCCTTAAACAAGTATCAGAAGATGGCGGTAAAGTCTTATTCGTAGGTACTAAAAAACAAGCTCAAGAATCAATTAAAAATGAAGCTGAGCGCGCTGGTCAATTCTACGTTAACCAAAGATGGTTAGGCGGAATCTTGACTAACTACAAAACAATCTCTAAACGAGTAAAACGTATTTCTGAAATTGAAAAAATGGAAGAAGACGGCTTATTCGAAGTATTACCTAAAAAAGAAGTAGTTGAAATCAAAAAAGAATACGACCGTTTAATCAAATTCTTAGGTGGTATTCGTGATATGAAATCAATGCCTCAAGCATTATTCGTAGTTGACCCTCGTAAAGAGCGCAACGCGATTGCTGAAGCACGTAAATTACACATCCCAATCGTAGGTATCGTTGATACGAACTGCGATCCAGATGAAATTGATTACGTAATTCCAGCAAACGATGATGCTATCCGTGCCGTTAAATTATTAACAGGCAAAATGGCTGATGCGATCTTAGAAGGACAACAAGGTGTTTCTAATGAAGAAGTAGCTGCTGAGCAAAACATCGACTTAAAAGAAGAAGATAAAGGCGAAGCAAAAGAAACTGAAGAAACTTCTGTTGAATCAAACTAAGAATAATTCAAAATGGGTGATAAGATATTGAGGCTTATCACCTTTTTTTAAAAATAATATGAATAAAAAGTAAAGCTTTTATTGAGTATGCGATGCATACTTGATAAGCGTATAAAAAATAAAGAATAATCAGAGTTTACGCGTTTAACGCGAGACAAATAGAGTTATAATTAGAGAGAGAACTGATATACTATATTTGACTGATTATATTATGTTATATAAATGGAGGAAAATTGAATGGCACAAATTACAGCTAAATTAGTTAAAGAATTGCGCGAAAGAACTGGCGCAGGTATGATGGATTGTAAAAAAGCATTAGTAGAAACTGATGGCGATATCGAAAAAGCAATCGACTACCTACGTGAAAAAGGTATTGCGAAAGCTGCTAAAAAAGCAGATCGTATTGCTGCTGAAGGTATGACTTATGTTGGAGTTAACGGTAACGATGCTGTAATCGTTGAAATCAACTCTGAAACTGACTTCGTAGCACGTAACGAAGGCTTCCAAGAGCTAGTTAAAGAAATCGCTAACCAAATTCTTGAAACTAAACCAGAATCAGTTGACGCATTGTTAGAAACTAAATTATCAACAGGTGACACTGTTAGCGAACGTATCAACAAAGCAATCTCAACAATCGGTGAAAAATTAAGCTTACGTCGTTTCGCAGTTAGAACTAAAGGCGACAACGATGCATTCGGTGCATACGAACATATGGGCGGCCGTATCAGTGTATTAACAGTAGTTGAAGGTACAACTGACGAAGAAGCTGCTAAAGATGTTGCAATGCATATTGCTGCTATCAATCCTAAATATGTTTCTTCTGACCAAGTAAGCCAAGAAGAACTTGCACACGAAAAAGAAGTATTAAAACAACAAGCATTAAATGAAGGTAAACCAGAAAAAATCGTTGAAAAAATGGTTGAAGGCCGTTTACGCAAATATTTACAAGAAATTTGCGCAGTTGACCAAGACTTCGTTAAAAACCCTGATGTTACTGTTGAAGAATTCCTTAAATCAAAAGGCGGTAAATTAACTGACTTTGTACGCTATGAAGTAGGCGAAGGATTAGAAAAACGTGACGAAAACTTTGCTGACGAAGTTAAAGGACAAATGAAATAATAATCTATTAAAATGTTGAACAAGAAAGAAGACACCCTTGTATATCTATATAAATGCACACATTTGTATCGGACGTACCTCAATGTGTCTTCTTTACTTGTATCACATACATATTTTTACTATAGAGAGGATAAGAAAATGGCTGAAACTTCTAAATACAATCGCGTTGTCTTGAAATTGAGCGGAGAAGCACTAGCAGGAGAAAAAGGATTCGGAATTAATCCAATCATTATTAAAAGTGTTGCAAAACAAATTGCAGAAGTCGTAGAATTGGACTGTGAAATCGCAGTTATCGTTGGAGGCGGCAACATCTGGAGAGGTAAAACTGGCAGTGATTTAGGTATGGATCGCGGAACAGCTGACTACATGGGTATGTTAGCAACAGTTATGAATGCATTAGCACTCCAAGACAGTTTAGAACAACTTGACTGTGATACACGTGTTTTAACATCAATCGAAATGAAACAGGTCGCTGAACCTTATATTAGACGTCGTGCAATCAGACACCTAGAGAAAAAACGTGTTGTAATTTTTGCTGCGGGTATTGGCAACCCTTACTTCTCAACAGATACAACAGCTGCATTACGCGCAGCTGAAGTAGAAGCTGATGTAATTTTAATGGGTAAAAATAATGTTGACGGTGTTTACTCAGCTGATCCAAAAGTTGATAAAGACGCAGTTAAATATGAGCATTTGACATACATTCAAATGTTACAAGAGGGTCTTCAAGTCATGGACTCAACTGCCGCTTCATTCTGTATGGACAACAACATTCCGTTGAATGTGTTCTCTATTTCAGAAGAGGGTAATATTAAGCGTGCGGTATTAGGCGAAGAAATCGGAACAACTATAACTAAATAATTTTATAAATTTGAGGTGTAAGAAAGATGAGTGACATTTTAAGCGAAACGAAATCAAGAATGAAAAAATCTATCGAGAGTTTATCACGTGAATTTGCGACAGTTAACGCAGGTCGTGCAAACTCTAACTTATTAGCTAGTGTAAATGTTGATTACTATGGTGCACCAACACCTGTACAACAATTAGCAAGCATCAACGTACCTGAACCACGTTTATTAGTAGTATCACCTTACGACAAATCATCAATCTCTGAAATTGAGCGTGCAATCAACGCAGCAAACTTAGGTGTTAACCCTACAAGTGATGGTGAAGTGATTCGTATTACAGTACCTGCTTTAACTGAAGAACGTCGTAAAGAATTAGTAAAAGACGTTAAGAAAATGGCTGAAAATGCGAAAGTATCTGTACGTAATATTCGTCGTGACAGCAATGATGAATTGAAAAAAGACGAAAAAAATGGGGATATCTCAGAAGATGAATTACGTTCAGCAACAGAACAAGTTCAAAAAATCACTGATGATTCTATTAAAGAAATTGAAAAAGTATTAGATGAAAAAGAAAAAGACATTATGGCTGTCTAATCATCTAAACAGATTTAAGCAAGACAGTGTTTAAATCACTTATTAAAACTGTACCAACTCAGACTTTGGTACAGTTTTTTAATTGTTCTATTCATTGCGTTTAACGAGTGTGATAAAATGATAGATAATTGCATGAATAATCTATTATAATGTAACAGAGATAGATTGAGCTCGGAGGATAGACCATGTTTAAAAAGCTAAGAAATAAGAATCGTTCTGAAACTGAAACGAACCATTCAGAATTAGATTTACATAACATACCCGAACATATAGCGATTATCATGGATGGTAATGGCCGTTGGGCGAAGAAACGTAAAATGCCAAGAATCAAAGGGCATTATGAGGGAATGCAAACCATTAAGAAAATCACAAGAGCAGCAAATGATATTGGTGTAAAGTATTTAACGCTCTACGCCTTTTCAACTGAAAATTGGTCCCGTCCTGAACAAGAGGTAAATTATATTATGAATTTACCAGTGAATTTCCTTAAGACTTTTTTACCTGAATTAATTGAAAAAGATGTCAAAGTTGAAACTATCGGATTTACAGATGATCTGCCGGCATCAACGTTAAAAGCAATTAATCACGCGAAAGAAAAGACAGCACATAATCAAGGACTTAAATTGATTTTTGCGATTAATTACGGTGGAAGAGCAGAAATCGTAGACAGTGTTCGTCGAATGTTTGATGATATGCAGAAACAAGGATATAATAGCGAGGATATCACTGAAAGTATGATGAATCAGTATTTAATGACAAGTCAGTATCCTGATCCTGAATTATTGATTCGCACATCTGGGGAACAACGTATCAGCAATTTCTTAATATGGCAGATTTCATATAGTGAATTTATATTTGACCAGAAATTGTGGCCTGATTTTGATGAACAAGAATTGTATGATTGTATTAAGATATATCAAAAAAGACAACGTCGCTTCGGCGGGCTATTATAATTTAAGGTAGGAATTTAATATGAGAGTAAGAATGGTCACGGCTATTATTGCCTTAATCATCTTTTTACCGATATTAATTATCGGTGGTCAAGTACTGATGTACTTTTCATTTTTACTAGCGTTTATCGCTTTAAAAGAATTACTAAATATGAATAAAATCCGTTTTATTTCTATACCAGGGATTATCAGTGCACTTGGGCTCGTCATTATTATGTTGCCGCAAGATTTAGGTTCATTAGTCCCTGCTATACAGTTGAAGGGACTTGTAATCATGAGTTTCGTGGTACTAAGTTATACGGTTATGTCTAAAAACCGCTTCAGCTTCATCGACGCAGCCTTCTGCTTAATGTCTGTTGCATATGTCGGCATCGGCTTCATGTACTTATATGAAACACGTGAAGCAGGTCTTGCCTTCATTTTATATGCTTTCTTAGTCGTATGGACAACAGATACAGGGGCTTACTTATTTGGACGCAGTATCGGTAAACATAAATTATGGCCGGTTATCAGTCCAAATAAAACGATTGAAGGTTTTATCGGCGGCGTGCTATGCAGCTTGTTGGTACCGATCATTATGCAGATGTTTATTGAATTCCCAGTCAACATTTTCGTTATGATGGTTGTAACGGTTGTATTAAGTATGTTCGGACAACTTGGCGACTTAGTTGAATCAGGATTCAAACGTCACTTTGGTGTGAAAGACTCAGGTAAAATATTACCAGGACATGGTGGTATTCTCGATCGCTTCGACAGCTTTATGTTCGTATTACCGCTATTAAATATTTTACTTTTACAAAACTAAAAACGTGAGGCATGCGGTTATGCAAACAAAGAAACAGCGTTTGCTTAAGGCATGCCTCATTTTTGTAACATCGTATATTTGTTGTATGTTCGCATGATTTTCATTAAAATGATTTTATAAAATGTTACCGTCACATGTATCTTGTTTAAGCAAGTTTTACATATTTGATGGACCAATTAATTAAATAGGAGTGGCCCAATTTTGCTAATAACTATACTATCTTTTATTATCGTATTCGGCGTATTAGTCTTCGTGCATGAGTTCGGTCACATGTTCTTCGCGAAGCGTGCAGGGATTATGTGTCCTGAATTTGCGATAGGCATGGGACCGAAAATATTCAGTTTCAGAAAGAATGAAACGTTATATACTATCCGTTTATTACCCGTCGGCGGTTATGTCCGTATGGCAGGGGACGGTTTAGAAGAACCGCCTGTAGAACCAGGTATGTCAGTTAAGATTAAATTAAATGATCAAGATGAAATTACGCATATCTTGTTAGATGATCAACATAAATTCCAACAAGCAGAAGTCATTGAAGTGAAGAAAATTGACTTCAAAGATGAAATGTATTTAGAAGGTATTACATCTTATGATGACGAACGCCATCGTTTTTATATTGCGAAAGAAGCATATTTTGTAGAAAATGGTTCGTTAATCCAAATTGCACCGCGTAATCGTCAATTGGTACACAAAACACCATGGCAAAAATTCTTAACATTGTTTGCAGGACCATTATTCAACTTCTTGCTTGCGATTGTGATTTTTATCGGATTAGCATATTACCAAGGCACACCGAATAATGTGGTGAAACAAGTCGCGGATAATACACCAGCACAAGAAATCGGTTTGAAGCCTGGTGATAAAATTGAACAAATCGGTGATAAAAAAATTGAGAACTTTAAAGATATCACAAAAGCTTTAGAAGATAATAAAGGTCAAAAAGTTTCAATTCAATATGAGCGTGACGGTCACCAAAAATCAGCTGAATTCAAACCTAAAAAAGTCGTTGAGAAGTTAACCAAACTGACATCTCAAACACGCTATATCTTAGGTTTCCAACCTGATAAAGACCATAGCTCTCTGATTGCGCCGCTTACAACAGGTGTAGAGCAATTCTTCAAAGCAGGAACGATTATTTTCACAGCAATTGTGTCTATGATAGGGAGTATCTTTACAGGTGGATTTTCATTCGACATGTTGAATGGACCTGTCGGTATTTACCATAATGTTGATACTGTGGTGAAAACTGGTATCATTAACTTGATAGCATGGACAGCTATGTTAAGTGTGAACTTAGGTTTAATGAACCTATTACCAATTCCAGCATTAGACGGCGGAAGAATTCTGTTCGTTATTTATGAAGCGATTTTCAGAAAGCCCGTCAACAAAAAAGCGGAAGCCTACATTATTGGTGCAGGTGCTATATTTGTAGTAATTATTATGATATTAGTGACATGGAATGACATACAACGTTATTTCTTATAGGAAATGGAGGAGCTCAGTTTTATGAGACAGTCAAAAGTATTTATACCAACGTTAAGAGAGGTGCCAGCGGAAGCTGAAGCCTTAAGTCATCGATTACTGTTAAAAGCAGGATTGATTAAACAAAGTACAAGTGGAATTTATAGTTATTTACCGCTTGCGACACGTGTATTAAATAATATTACATCAATTATCAGAGAAGAAATGGAGAAAATTGATGCGGTAGAAATCTTAATGCCGGCATTACAGCCTTCAGAATTATGGGAAGAGTCAGGACGTTGGGAAGCTTATGGCAGTGAATTAATGCGTCTGACTGATCGTAATGGTCGTCAATTCGCGTTAGGACCAACACATGAAGAAGTCGTCACATCATTAGTACGTGATGAATTGAAATCTTATAAGCAATTACCTTTAACACTATTCCAAATTCAATCTAAATTCAGAGATGAAAAGCGTCCACGTTTCGGTTTATTACGCGGTCGTGAATTCATTATGAAAGATGCGTATTCATTCCATGCGGATGAAGCGTCATTAGATGAGACATACAATGATATGTATGATGCACATGGCCGTATCTTTAAGCGTGCGGGTATTAACGCACGTCCAGTTGTCGCAGATTCAGGTGCAATCGGCGGCAGCCATACTCATGAATTTATGGCGTTAAGTGAAATCGGTGAAGATACAATTGTTTACAGTGAAAACAGCGACTACGCTGCTAATATTGAAAAAGCAGAAGTTGTGTATGAGCCAAAAGCACACGATGAAGCTTTACTGGAATTAGAAAAAGTTGAAACACCAAATGCGCATACAGCACAAGAAGTGGCAGATTTCTTAAATCGCCCACTAGATCAAATTACGAAATCAATGGTATTCAAAGTGGATGGCGAATTTGTGATTGTCTTAGTACGTGGCCATCATGAAGTGAATGACGTAAAATTAAAAGCTTACTTCGGTACAGACAATATTGAACTTGCGAGCCAAGATGAAATTATCAACTTAGTGGGTGCAAACCCAGGTTCAATCGGACCTATTCAAGAAAAAGGCATCAAAGTATATGCGGATAATTTCGTACAAGAAATTCCTAATATTGTCGTTGGTGCAAATGAAGATGGTTACCATTATGTGAATGCGAATCCAGAACGCGACTTTAACGTAGAAGCGTTCGGCGACTTCCGCTTCATCTTAGAAGGTGAACCGCTCAGCGATGGTTCAGGCGAAGCTAAATTCGCAGAAGGTATCGAAGTTGGACAAGTCTTCAAACTTGGTACAAAATACTCTGAATCTATGAATGCGACATTCTTAGATAACCAAGGTAAAGCACAACCATTAATCATGGGTTGCTATGGTATCGGGGTTTCAAGAACATTAAGTGCGATTGTAGAACAAAACAATGATGACAATGGTATTATCTGGCCTAAATCAGTGACACCATTTGAAGTACACTTAATTACGATTAATCCTAAGAAAGATGATCAAAGAGAACTTGGTGATGAGTTATACCAAGCACTTCAAGCATCATTTGAAGTCTTATACGATGATCGTAAAGAACGTGCAGGTGTTAAATTCAACGATGCTGACTTAATCGGTTTACCAGTACGTGTTGTAGTTGGTAAACGTGCGGCAGAAGGTATTGTTGAAGTAAAACGTCGTGACAATGGAGAAAGCGAAGAAGTTGCGGCAGCAGATTTAGTGAATTACGTGAAAGATTTATACGAACAGATTTAATTTTATAAATCAACAAGCCGAAGTGCTCTGACTGCACTTCGGCTTTTTACATAGAGAAAAATTCAGTTTGCTCATTTTAAGTATTACTGGAAATTTGGTATAATATTTTAGAACTTCAGAACAGAGATGAAAATCAACCGCGTTGTCAAACGTGGTTCCATTTTTTCTATACTCAAAAGGGCATGCACCTTTTTAAATAAATTAAAATTCTCCCTAACCGTATGAACGATGTAATTAATGACTAAGGTGGTAATGGTCTTGGCAATGACAAATCAAGAAAAATTTAAAGTGTTAGCTGATCAGATTAAAATTGCGAATCAGCTCGAACCAGATATTATAGAAAACAGTGAATTAAACCGCATTGATGTCTCTCAAAAAGAGCGGACATGGTTATTTCAAATTACACTGCCTCGCTTTTTAACTTATGAAGACTACATGTTATTTACCCACGCTTTGATTGAAGAATTTAAAGAGATTGCGACTGTAGATTGGCATTTTGTTGTTCAAGATACAAGAAACCAAGATGAGTTTGCGATGAAATACTTCAACCATTGTATTGAACAGACGAGATTGTCACCCAAAGTAAAAGGACAATTAAGACAAAAACGTCTGATTACTTCAGGTAATGTCTTAAAAGTGATGGTTTCAAATGATATTGAACGTGATTATTTCCATAAAGCGTGTAACGGAAGCTTAGTCAAAGCATACCAACAATGCGGCTTTGACGTGAATAAGATTGTCTTTGAAACAGACACGTCTGAACATGATAATGATTTAGCTTCATTAGAAGCACATATTCAAGAAGAGGATCAACAAAGCGCAAGAGAAGCAACTGAAAAATTAGAACGTATGAAAGCTGAAAAAGCTAAGCAACAAGATAATAACGAAAGTACTGTTGATAAATGTCAAATCGGTAAACCAATCCAAGTGGATAACGTCAGACCGATTGAATCTATTATTGAAGAAGAATTCAAAGTGGCGATTGAAGGCGTTATCTTTGATATGAATATCAAAGAACTAAAAAGTGGCCGTCACATCGTAGAATTAAAAGTAACAGATTACACAGATTCACTCGTACTAAAAATGTTTACACGTAAAAATAAAGACGATTTAGAACATTTCAAAGCGTTAAGTGTCGGTAAATGGGTACGTGCGCAAGGCCGTATTGAAGAAGATACTTTCGTACGTGATTTAGTCATGATGATGTCTGATATTGAAGAAATTAAGAAAACACCAAAACTAGATAAAGCAGAAGATAAGCGTGTGGAATTACATCTGCATACAGCGATGAGTCAAATGGACGGTATTAATCAAATCGGTGATTATGTGGCACAAGCTGCGAAATGGGGACATCCTGCTATCGCAGTAACAGACCATAATGTCGTTCAAGCTTATCCAGATGCGTTCAGTGCTGCTGAAAAGCATGGCATTAAAATGATTTACGGTATGGAAGGTATGCTGGTCGATGATGGTGTACCGATTGCATACAATCCGACTGACCGTAATCTTAAAGACGCGACTTATGTGGTATTTGACGTTGAGACGACTGGTTTATCAAACCAATACGACAAAATTATCGAGTTAGCCGCTGTAAAAGTCCATGATGGCGAAATCATTGATAAGTTCGAACGTTTCAGTAATCCGCATGAGCGTTTATCTGAAACTATCAAGAATTTGACGCACATCTCAGATGAAATGTTAGTTGATGCTCCTGAAATTGATGATGTATTAACAGAATTCAAAGAATGGGTCGGAGATGCGATATTCGTAGCCCATAACGCATCTTTCGATATGGGCTTCATTGATACTGGCTATGAACGTGCAGGTTTAGGCCATTATACAAATGGTGTTATCGATACTTTAGAATTATCACGTACGATAAATACAGAATTTGGTAAACATGGTTTGAACTTCTTAGCCAAAAAATATGGTGTTGAACTGACACAACATCACCGTGCCATCTATGATACAGAAGCTACGGCTTATATCTTTATTAAAATGTTGAAACAAGTGGATGAACTCGGTGTTAAAAATCATCAAGATATCAACCAATCACTATCAAACGAAGATGCTTATAAACGTGCACGTCCAAGTCATGTGACGATTTTAGTTCAAAACCAAACAGGTTTAAAAAACTTATTCAAGATTGTCAGTGAATCCTTAGTGACGTATTACTATCGTACACCGAGAATTCCACGTTCATTATTAGATGAGTACCGTGAAGGTTTATTAATCGGTTCAGCATGTGATGAAGGTGAAGTCTTTACTGCGGTAATGCAGAAAGACCAATCACAAGTTGAACATATTGCGAAATATTATGACTATATAGAAGTACAACCGCCTGCGTTATACCAAGATTTAATCGATCGTGAATTGATTCGTGATAATGAAACTATGATTGAGATTTATCAGCGTTTGCTTGAAGCGGGTAAAGCGGTCAATGTGCCTGTGGTTGCGACAGGTAATGTGCATTATTTAAATGAACATGATGCAATTGCACGTAAAATCTTAATCGCGTCTCAACCAGGTAACCCATTAAATCGTTCTACGTTACCTGAAGCACATTTCAGAACGACAGATGAAATGTTAGATGCATTCCATTTCTTAGGTGAAGAGAAAGCGAAAGAAATTGTCGTTGATAATACACAAGCACTAGCTGATCGTATTGAACGTGTTGTACCGATTAAAGACAAATTGTATACACCTAATATGGATGGTGCGAATGAAGAAATTCGTGAAATGAGTTATGCGAATGCGCGTAAATTATATGGTGATGATTTACCGCAAATTGTTATTGATCGTCTTGAAAAAGAATTAGAAAGTATTATTGGTAACGGATTCGCTGTTATCTACTTGATTTCACAACGTTTGGTTAAGAAATCACTCAACGATGGTTACTTAGTAGGTTCACGTGGTTCTGTCGGCTCAAGCTTCGTTGCGACAATGACTGAAATTACCGAAGTGAATCCATTGCCGCCGCACTACATTTGTCCAAAATGTAAGAAGAGCGAGTTCTTTAATGACGGTTCCGTCGGCTCTGGTTTCGACTTGCCAGATAAGACATGTGAATGTGGTGCTGAAATGATTAAAGAAGGTCAAGATATTCCTTTCGAAACATTCTTAGGCTTCAAAGGTGACAAAGTACCAGATATTGACTTGAACTTCAGTGGTGAATATCAACCTGAAGCACATAACTACACGAAAGTCTTATTCGGTGAAGATAAAGTATTCCGTGCCGGAACTATCGGTACAGTCGCAGAGAAAACTGCATTCGGTTATGTCAAAGGTTATTTAAATGACCAAGGTATTCATAAACGTGGTGCTGAAATTGACCGTTTAGTTAAAGGTTGTACTGGTGTTAAACGTACAACAGGCCAACACCCTGGCGGTATCATTGTAGTACCTGATGATATGGATATTTATGACTTTACGCCGATTCAATATCCAGCGGATGACCAATCATCAGCTTGGATGACAACGCACTTCGACTTCCACTCCATTCATGATAACGTCTTGAAACTCGATATTCTTGGACACGATGATCCAACGATGATTCGTATGCTTCAAGATTTATCAGGCATTGATCCGAAAACAGTGCCGGTCGATGACAAAGAAACAATGCGTATTTTCAGTACACCAGAATCTTTAGGTGTTACAGAAGAAGATATTTTATGTAAGACAGGGACGTTCGGTGTACCAGAATTCGGTACAGCGTTCGTTCGTCAAATGTTAGAAGATACGAAACCGACAACATTCTCTGAACTCGTTCAGATTTCTGGATTATCCCATGGTACAGACGTATGGTTAGGCAATGCCCAAGAATTAGTACGTTCAGGTACATGTGATCTATCTGGAGTTATCGGTTGTCGTGACGATATCATGGTGTATTTAATGTATGCCGGATTAGAACCATCATTAGCCTTCAAAATTATGGAGGCAGTACGTAAAGGTAAAGGCCTGCAAGAAGAATGGGAAGAAATTATGAAAGAGAATAATGTACCGGATTGGTATTTAGACTCATGTAAGAAAATCAAGTACATGTTCCCGAAAGCCCATGCGGCAGCTTACGTATTAATGGCGGTACGTATCGCTTACTTCAAAGTGCATTATCCGTTATATTATTATGCGTCTTACTTTACTGTTCGTGCATCAGACTTTGACTTATTAACCATGATCAAAGATAAAGAAGGTATCAAAGCGGCAGTGAAAGATATGTATTCTAAATACATGGAACTTGGCAAGAAAGAAAAAGACGTTTTAACTGTGCTTGAAATCATGAACGAAATGGCGCATCGCGGTTTCCGTATGCAGCCGATCAGTTTAGAAAAGAGTCAGGCATTTGAATTTATTATTGAAGGCGATACATTGATTCCACCGTTTATCGCGGTGCCAGGTCTAGGTGAAAACGTAGCGAAACGTATTGTTGAAGCGCGTAATGAAGGACCGTTCTTATCAAAAGAAGACTTGAATAAGAAAGCGGGTCTTTCTCAAAAAGTCATTGAGTATTTAGATGATTTAGGTTCATTACCTGGTTTACCCGATAAAGCACAATTATCAATTTTTGATATGTAATGCTTAAAAAGTGTCAACTGTGCTACAATTGGCATTTAAAGATGTACTGTGTTATAATCATAGTGCGTAAAAAATGAACTTTAGTCACGAAGAGTGGGGTTTACCCGCTCTTTTCTATTTGTATAAAGGAGGTCAGCATGAGTAAAATTACTGAACAAATCGAAACAATTATTCAACCGGTTTTAGATGAATTGAATTTTGAACTCGTGGATATTGAATTCACAAAAGAAGGTAGAGACCGCTATCTTAGAATCTCTATTGATAAAGAGGGCGGCGTTGATTTGAATGATTGCACATTAGCATCAGAAAAAATCAGCGCAGCAATGGATGAAGCAGATCCGATTGAACAAATGTATTACCTAGACGTTGCGTCACCAGGTGCTGAGCGTCCTATCAAAGACGATAAGGCGTTTCGTAATGCAGTCAATCAACCTGTATTTGTCACTCTTTATGCGCCGGTTGAAGGTGCTAAAGAATGGTTAGGTGTCTTGCAGTCAGTAGATGACGAGTCAGTTGTGATCGAAGTGCAAGTCAAATCAAAGAAAAAGCAAGTTGAAATCCCAAGAAATAAAATTGCTAAAGCACGTCATGCAGTTTTGATTTAACGTGAGTAGGAGGATTTAACCGTGTCAAATGAATTAATATTAGCAGTAGAATATTTGGAAAAAGAAAAGAAAATTCCTAGAGAAGTACTAATCGATGCGATTGAAGCAGCATTGATTACTGCTTATAAAAAGAACTATGAATCTTCACGTAATGCACGTGTGGAATTGAATATGGACGAAGGTACGTTCAAAGTTATCGCACGTAAAGAAGTCGTAGAAGAAGTATTTGATGACCGCGATGAAGTGGACATCAGTACAGCGTTGGTGAAAAACCCAGCATATGAAATCGGTGATATCTACGAAGAAGATGTTACACCGAAAGACTTCGGCCGTGTGGGTGCACAAGCAGCAAAACAAGCTGTGATGCAACGTTTACGCGATGCTGAAAGAGAAATTCTTTATGATGAATTTATCGATAAAGAAGAAGATATCATGACTGGTATCATTGACAGAGTCGATCACAGATATGTGTATGTTAACTTAGGACGCACTGAAGCGGTATTATCTGAAGCTGAAAGAAGTCCAAATGAAAGTTACATTCCAAATGAACGTATCAAAGTATACGTTAATAAAGTAGAACAAACGACAAAAGGTCCTCAAATCTATGTATCACGTAGTCATCCTGGCTTATTGAAACGTTTGTTTGAAGAAGAAGTACCTGAAATTTATGATGGTACTGTTGTGATTAAATCAGTTGCACGTGAAGCGGGCGATCGTTCAAAAATCAGTGTCTACTCTGAAAATGATGATATTGATGCTGTCGGCGCATGTGTAGGTGCAAAAGGTGTCCGTGTTGAAGCGATTGTTGAAGAGCTTGGCGGAGAAAAAATTGATATCGTACAATGGAATGAAAATCCTAAAGTCTTTGTGAAAAACGCATTAAGCCCTTCACAAGTTTTAGAAGTAATTGTAGACGAAGACAATCAATCTACAACAGTAGTCGTTCCTGATTATCAATTATCACTAGCTATCGGTAAACGTGGTCAAAACGCACGTTTAGCAGCGAAATTGACAGGTTGGAAAATCGATATTAAATCTGAAACAGATGCACGTGAAGCAGGTATCTACCCAGTGCCAGAACAAGACGAAGTTGAAGAAACACCAATCGAAGAAGATCTTTCTGAAGATGTGGTAGTGGCACAAGTAGAAGAAGTACCTGAAGCTGAAGATGTTGAAGTAGAAGAAGCGGAAGACATTGAAGCAGCTGAATCAGAAGAAGACGAAGCTTCAGAAGAAACAGAAGCTAAAAAAGACGTAGAAGAATAATTTGGAGTGAATGCCTTTATGAAGAAAAAGAAGATTCCAATGAGAAAGTGTATACTTTCAAATGAAATGCGTCCCAAAAACGATATGATTCGTGTGGTTATAAACAAAGAAGGCGAAATTTCTGCAGATGCGACAGGTAAGAAACCTGGACGTGGTGCGTACGTTTCTAAAGATGTAGCACTTGTAGAAAAAGCACAGCAAAAAGGGATTTTAGAGAAGTTCTTTAATGCTGATGCTGAAACTTTAGAGCCTGTCTATAAAGAAATCATACGTCTCATTTACAGAGAAGAGATTCCAAAATGAATAAGAGCAACATCTTGAATTTTTTAGGATTGGCAATGCGGGCTGGCAAGGTTAAAAGTGGTGAGTCAGTTATTCTGACAGAAATCAAAAAACGAAAAACATCGTTAGTGATTCTGTCTGAGGATGCGTCATCGAGGACAACCAAAGAAATCAGTCAAAAATGTGAGAGTTATCACGTTCCGTTGCGTATATTCGGTACAAGAGAAGAGTTAGGCCAAGCACTTGGCAAATCTTCTCGCGTGAATATAGCTATAATGGATAACGGTTTTGCCAAAAAGCTATTATCAATGATAGATGAATAACGTAAGGAGTGATTATATGAGTAAAAAGAGAATTTACGAGTATGCAAAAGATTTAAAATTAAAAAGTAAAGATGTTATTGATGAATTGAAGAAGATGAATGTTGAGGTGTCTAACCACATGCAAGCGTTAGAACCGAATGAAATCAAAGAGTTGGATAAAAAATTCAAACCAAATTCATCTAAAGATAAGCAAAACGATAAAGCTGCTCAAAATAATCACAAAAAACATCAAAACAATAATAAAGATAAAAATAAAAATAATAACAATAATAGCGGTAATGCTAAAAAGAATAATAAAAAAGGCAACAAGAACCACAACAAAAATAATAATAAAAACAACAACAAACATAAGAAAAACAATAATCAAAAACCAGCACCAGAACAACCGAAAAAAGAAATGCCAGAAAAAATTACTTATTTAGAAGGTATTACGGTTGGCGAATTAGCTGACAAAATGAATATTGAGTCATCAAGTATTGTTAAGAAATTATTCTTACTTGGTATTATGGCAAACATTAACCAATCATTAGACGATGAAACAATTGAGTTAATCGCTGATGATTATGGTGTAGAAGTAGAAAAAGAAGTAGTCATTGACGAAGAAGACTTAGATATCTACTTCGATGATGAAGAAGAAGATCCGGATGCAATTGAGCGTCCAGCAGTTGTAACAATCATGGGACACGTTGACCATGGTAAAACAACGCTACTTGACTCAATCAGAAATACACATGTGACACAAGGTGAAGCGGGCGGTATCACACAACATATCGGTGCTTACCAAATCACAAATGACGGCAAAAAAATCACTTTCTTAGATACACCTGGACACGCAGCCTTCACTACTATGCGTGCACGTGGTGCGCAAGTCACTGATATCACAATCTTAGTGGTTGCAGCAGACGACGGTGTTATGCCTCAAACAATTGAAGCGATTAACCATGCTAAAGAAGCAGATGTGCCGATTATCGTAGCGGTAAACAAAATTGATAAACCAACAGCAAACCCTGATCGTGTTATGCAGGAATTAACTGAACATGGTTTATTCCCTGAAGACTGGGGAGGCGACACAATCTTCGTACCACTTTCAGCATTAAGCGGTGACGGTATTGAAGACTTATTAGAAATGATTGTCTTAGTATCAGAAGTACAAGAATTAAAAGCGAACCCAGACAAACGTGCTGTCGGTACAGTTATTGAAGCTGAATTAGACAAATCACGTGGTCCTGCGGCATCATTATTAGTTCAAAATGGTACGTTGCATGTGGGAGATGCTATTGTAGTAGGTAATACGTTCGGTCGTATCCGTGCAATGGTGAATGATTTAGGTCAACGTATCAAATCAGCTGGTCCATCGACACCGGTTGAAATTACGGGTATTAATGATGTACCACAAGCCGGTGACCGCTTCGTTGTCTTCTCAGACGAAAAACAAGCACGTAGAATCGGTGAAGCACGTCATGAAGAAAGCATCTTACAACAACGTCAAGAAAGCAAAAACGTTTCATTAGACAACTTGTTCGAACAAATGAAACAAGGTGAAATGAAAGACCTTAACGTAATCATCAAAGGTGACGTACAAGGTTCAGTAGAAGCATTAGCAGCTTCACTTATGAAAATTGATGTTGAAGGTGTTAACGTTCGTATCATCCATACAGCAGTGGGTGCAATCAACGAATCTGACGTTACACTTGCGAATGCTTCAAACGGTATCATCATCGGCTTCAACGTACGTCCTGACTCTGGTGCGAAACGTGCAGCTGAACAAGAAAATGTAGACTTACGTTTACACCGTGTTATCTACGACGTAATCGAAGAAATTGAATCAGCGATGAAAGGTATGCTTGACCCTGAATACGAAGAAAAAGTTATCGGACAAGCTGAAGTTCGTCAAACATTCAAAGTTTCTAAAGTCGGTACAATCGCAGGATGTTATGTAACTGAAGGTAAAATCACACGTAACGCAGGAGTACGCGTCATCCGTGACGGTATTGTCATCTTCGAAGGTAAACTTGATACGTTAAAACGTTTCAAAGACGATGCGAAAGAAGTGGCAAAAGGTTACGAGTGTGGTATCACAATTGAAAAATACAACGACTTAAAAGTTGACGATATTATCGAAGCATACGAAATGGTTGAAATCCAACGTTAAACTTGATAGTTTAGATAAAAGCACTTCCTTAAGCGGGAGTGCTTTTTCGTATGATTAAGGGATTACTATCATAAATATAATTGGGAGGTGTATGTATGATGGTTAACAATATTTGGTTTAATCTTGCGAGTCAGGACTTAGACAAAAGCAAGAAGTTTTATCAAAATATCGGCTTTGAGATTATGGAACGTCCGGAACAAGAGGGTAAGATGTTCGGTATCAAAGCAAAAAAAGGCTCTCCGATAATGATTGTAGCCATGAAATACTTTGAATCATATATTCATCGCGTACCTTATGGTAATGATGCGTTGATTTCACTTTCGGTTGATACAAAAGAAGAAGCACATCAACTTAAAGAAGATGTACAGAGTTTCGGAGGTAAAATTATCGATCAACCTAAAGAACGTGATGGTTTTTATGGCTTCACATTTGAAGATATTGATGGGCATTTCTTCAACATTCTAGTTTTTGATGAATAAAAATCATAAATCATATTAAATATCCAATCTGATGATAGTCTCAGCACTGTATTCAGATTGGATTTTTTATTTTAAAACAGATTGACCTCTATAAGAACTGGGTTTGTAAATGTATTGTAAAGTTTCAATAAAAACCATAAAACTTATTGAAATAGGCTTTGTATAGGCATATGATTAAATTGAAATTATACATAACTTTTAACAAGTTGTGAGAAGTTGAATTTAATATCACTACAGCAATCTATTTTATAATCTAGAAGGTGAACAGCTATGAAAACAATCTTTGGACACAGGGGTGTACCAAGTGTCGCACCAGAGAACACGTTAGCATCTTATCATGCCGCAGCAGAAATTCCTGAACTGCAATGGATTGAAGTCGATGTCGGAATTACTGCAGATGAACAATTAATAATGATTCATGATGATTATTTAGATCGTACAACTTCAATGACAGGAGAAATCAGTGAAACCTTATTTAAAGATATCCAACAAGCGAGTGCAGGTTATTGGTTCCATCCAAAATTCAAAGAAGAAAAAGTTCTAACTTTCGATGAATTTATTGATTTTGTGAATGCCTCTCAACTAAATGTCAATATTGAACTAAAAGGTATTACAGGTAATCATGGACCAAAATTAGCTAAATCATTAATTAAAGAGTTAGTTGAAGCAATGCCGAAATTTAGTCCTGAAGTAGAAATATTATTTTCAAGCTTTAATATTCCATTGCTTAAAGCAGTTCAAGAAGCACTTCCTCAATATCCTAGAGCGGTACTCTATGAAATGTGTGCATTTTATGAAGATTGGCGTACAGTTTTAGATTTTTGTGATACACATATTTTGCATTTGGAAGATATTGATTTGACTGAAGCGTTAGTCAGACGTATCAAAGATGATGGTTATATTTTAAATGTATATACCGTGAATGATGTAGATAGAGTGAACCAACTCTTTAACTTTGGTGTGGATGGTGTGTTTACAGACTATCCGCAAAATTTAGTACATTTGCAAGAATCACTTTGACATAGGCCGCAACTAGGAGGAAAAACAACATGAATTGGCTGATGCATAAACTAGGATTGAAAAATGCGAGACAACTGGCAGGATACCTTTCTGTTGTCACTGCAGGACAAATTATTTATTCAGGATTCGAAGCTTTTAAAGGTACGTTTTATCACCAACTCTTGCAGGTACTGCATGTTAATAATGCGGAACTTGGTGTGATTTTTAGTTTAATCGGGTTATCAATGTTCTTCTATATTCCAGGTGGATGGATCAATAATAGATTCTCGATTCGTTCTTTACTCATCACGGGGATGTCAATTCGTTTTATTACGATGTGTATCGTGATTTTCTTGAATCCAAGCTTTACGATATTAAAAGTGATCGCAGTCATTTGGGGGTTAGTTGAAGCGTTCTTCTGGCCTGCAGTATTGAATGGGGTAGTTTTCTTCACTGATCGTGAACATAGAGGTTTAGGTTTTGGATTATTAGAATCCATTCGCCGTGCACAAGAAATGTTGATGAACTTATTACTTGTAGCCATTATGGCTGCGGTGAGTGGCGTCGTCGTATTAAAAGGCGGTATGTTAGCCTATAACTTATTATTAATCCCGATGATTATTTTAATATGGAAATTTGTACCGAAAAATGGGATTGCGGCTGATGAATCGCATAATCAAGAAACAGGTTATAAATCTGCGAAAGCTTTAAAAGGGTTATTGTATGTGTTAACACAACCAAAAGTGTGGTTAGCCGCGATTACCGCAATGTCAGTATATTGGGGCTATATTATTTTGATATACACTGTACCTTACTTACAAAGTGTTTATCATTTAACAACAGCACAAACTGCATTTTTCGGTGTAATCAATACAGCATTGATGGGGGTTATCGCTGGTGTTATTGCGGGAATGATTTCGGACTTTGTCTTTAAATCTTCAGCGAAAATGATTGGTGTAGCATTACTCGCATCAACAGTTATTTTAATCATTATTGTATACTTTAAAATCGGAACACAGTTAAGTATTGTCTTGTTAGTAATCTTGTCATTAACGACATTCTTATCAAAAAGTGTATTGCTTGCGCCAATTTCAGAATTGAAATTACCTGAAGATTTTTCAGGGTCTGCGATGAGTGTCGGTTCGTTTTTAGCGTATGCGCCAGTCTTTTGGGTGTATCAATTAAATGGTAATTTACTGGATGCATTTAAAGGACATGAAGCTGTTGCCTACCAAATGATTTTTAAAATTGGTATTGTGGTCGCATTATGTGGTGCAGTTTCAGCATTAGTATTAACGTATTTGATGAAACGTTCACGACAACGAGAAGTTCAATAATGAAATGAAATTTAAAAATGAAACGACTAAAAATAACATAATAGTGATTGAATTATTTTTAGTATGAATAAGAAATTTTAACCCAAGTACTTTAAACGCTTGATACAGCTATAAAGTGCTTGGTTTTATTTTTGAAGGAGACTATTATTTTTAAAAAGTATGTGTTCATTTCTGAAATGTAAAGATTGTTTTGAAATGATATCTTATACGTTTACGCAAAATTAATATGCTTAACTGTTTCTTAACATGTTGCGCGTGTCATATTGATTAATTGCTCAATATAAAGGGAAAAGTTTTGTAAAAGGGACGATTATAGTTTATAATCTTGGATTGAACTCAATCGTTCATTGTTGAAATAAAGAGGTGAAACACACATGAGTAAAATGAGAGCAGAACGCGTTGGTGAACAATTGAAACAAGAGTTGATGGATATTATCAACAATAAAGTTAAAGACCCGAGAATCGGATTTTTAACTATCACTGACGTACAAGTGACAAACGATTTATCTCAAGCTAAAGTCTACTTAACAGTATTAGGTAAAGAAAAAGAAGTAGACGATACGTTTAAAGCGTTAGAAAAAGCGCGAGGCTTTATTAAAGCGGAATTAGGTTCAAGGCTTCGTCTAAGAACAATTCCAGAATTATATTTCGAATATGATCACTCAATCGAGTACGGTAATAAAATCGAAAGAATGATTCAAGATCTTCATAAAAATGACTAATTAAATGAAGTTATGGGCAGCTATGCAAGTGCATAGCTGCTTTTTTAATTGAATTCTAATAATTCTCTAATTCTTTACAAACTTAACCTCCTTAACATAGGCGATAAGGATTTTTACTAGGAGGTTATAACAATGAAAATTGCAGTGATACCCTCAGGCTTTAAAGAAAGCTTGAGTTCAGCAGAAGTCGGTACAGCAATTCAAAAAGGTCTGCATGAAGCAGATGAAAGTTTAAATATTCAAGTGATTCCCATGGTGGATGGAGGCGAAGGATTTGCGCAAACTATCACGCAAATTAAAAATGGTCAGCTTTATCATTTAAATGCAGAAGATCCATTAGGACAAAAACGCAAAACATTTTATGGTATGTTTTATGAAAACAAACAAAAAGTTGCGGTAATTGAGATGGCCGCAATTGCGGGTCTAAGACATGTGCCTAGCAACCAGAGAAATCCGCTTCACACTTCTACATACGGTGTAGGTGAAGCAATTATCCACGCATTAGATCATGGCGCTGAACGTATCTTAATCGGCTGTGGTGATTCGGGAACATCTGATGGCGGTGTCGGCATGGCACAAGCAATCGGTGCACGTTTCAAAGATTATAAAGGTAAAACAATATTTATCCATGGCGGAGGTGAAATTGACCGTATTCATGATATGGATTTATCTCATATTGATCCGCGTGTATTAAATACACCTATAGATGTAGCAGTGAATTGGTCGAATATTTTATGTGGACCAAAAGGTGTCGCAAAAGTATTCGGTCCACAAAAAGGTGCAAGTCCAAAAGAAGTCGAACATTTATCGGACAACCTTGATCATTTGGCACGTTTAATAAAACGTTCAACAGGTGAGTCAGTTGCTTATCAACAAGGTTCTGGCGCATCTGGTGGATTAGGTGCAGGGTTAATCGCTTTTGCGAACGCTACATTGCATCCACGTTTTGAATTAATTCAACAGTACTTGCATATTGAACCTGTTATTGCACAAGCTGATTTAGTCATCACAGCAGAAGGGTGTTTAGATTTCCAAACGCCAAACGGAAAAATTCCTGCTGAAGTAGCGAGAATCGCTCAACAATATGATACACCTGTGATTGCATTAGCAGGCACAATCGGTCAAGATGCGGAATTTAATTATCAAAGTGGTATTAATGCCTTTCACAGCATTATTAAACAGCCTTCAAGTTTAGATGATTCTATTGAGTATGCATCAAAATGGCTAAAGGAATGTGCACGAAATATATATCACTCAATTCAAATCGGTATGAAGATGAATCAAACAAAGTCACAAACACACACAACTAAACAAAGACATTTTGTGCTTTAAAGATGAGTTATTCTAAATTAATCGCAGTCATTCTTTATCTTATTTTCACGCTATGGCTGTTTTTAGAAACAAATTTGTCCTATTTAGGACAATTGAGTGTGGCTTTGTTTGTGTTATCTTTAGGACTATTTATTTTTAGTAAAATGCCAGCAGGGTTATCTGCGATGTTGGTTGTATGTTTAGGTATTTTACTCGGTATGCCGCAAGATATTTTGTATCAATCATTAGAAGAACATGTGATTTGGTTAATGATTGGCGCATTTATTATTGGTGGCGTAGTGGAAACCAGTGGTTTATTAGATCGTTTGATTCGTTGGATTGAAGCGAAGTGTACGTCTGGAAAACGTATGAATATCTTTGTCTTTATCTTAGTACAAATTTTATCTTTAATTATTCCATCTACTTCAGGTCGTGCAGCAGCACTTCTACCTGTATATCAAGCATTTGGCAATCGTTTTAATTCAAATCGTCAGTATTTAGGCATATTGATGCCAGTGTTAATTTTGATGGGAACAAACTTATCTTTAATTGGTGCAGGCAGTCATATTATTGGGATTGGACTGCTTGAAAATCAAACAGATGGTTCTATTTCTTATCTTCAATTCTTACTATGGGGCTTTCCATTTGGGATAATTATTGCAATAATAAGCTTATTTATGATAAAAAAGTTTTATATGAAGCCTGTTGAAAAGATTTCAACAGAAAATATAATACAATATGAAAAACAACCATTGACTAAAAAAGAGAAAAAAGCAGCAGTCCTCATTAGTTTGACAGTGATACTTTGGATAACTGAACCACTGCATGATTTCGATATCGCCTTTGTGACAATTTTAATGAGCTTGATTATGATTATGCCTAAAGTTGATTTGATCGGATGGCGTGAAGCATTTAACAGAGTGTCATGGAGCTTAATTTTCTTTGTAGCGGGTGCGACTGCACTTGGCAATCTATTGGTGAAATATAAAGTGCTCGATGTCATTCAACATCAATTATATCAAGTGATGCATCATGTCAAACTGGTAAATGAATTTGTGCCGCTAGTGATTATTGTAGTATTGACTGTGACTTCTCACTTGTATATTACAAGTCATACAACACGTGCAGTCGTCTTTATTCCATTACTGATTGTTTTTGGTAAAATGTTTGGTTTAAACCTGACAGCAGTTGTATTTATTGCGCTGATCGGTACGAACTACTGCTTAACTTTTCCAGTCAGTTCTAAAGCCTTGTTATTGTTTTATGAGAATAAAGAAAGACCATTTACAATTAAACAGCTCATGTATTTAAGTTTAGGTATCATGCCAGTATATATGCTTACCATGATTGTGATGTATTATGTTTATTGGCAATATGTTGGGCTTGCATTGAAATAGGAGTGAATAGAAAGTGGAAACTATCTTAATTGTGGAAGATGACGAGAAAATAGCACGCGTCATTGAACTAGAATTGGATTATGCAGGCTATGATGTCTGTATAGCGCATTCTGGTAAAGCAGCATTACAACTTTATCAAGAACGTCACATTGATTTGATTTTACTTGATGTGATGATACCAGATTTAAATGGATTAGAAGTGCTCAGACGTATTCGAAATGATGATGACTATATTAAAATTATTATGTTAACTGCACGTGATGAAGTCATGGATAAAGTCAGCGGTTTAGATTCTGGTGCAAATGATTATATGACTAAGCCATTTGAAATTGAAGAATTATTAGCACGTATTCGTGTACATTTAAAACAGCAGCAATTAAATCAAAAAGAAGCTGTTGAAGTTTTAACACATGATCACATCGAATTGAATCCACAATCTAGAGAAGTTTTTGTCGATGGCAGTCTAGTCGAACTCACACAAAAAGAGTACGATTTGTTGTACTACTTTATGACTAACCAAAATATTGCTTTAGATCGTGCGCAGATCATTGAGTATGTCTGGGGTTATGATTTCGTAGGTGATACGAATGTTGTAGATGTTTATGTCAGATACTTAAGAAAGAAATTAGATACGGCTGATACTTCAATTATATCAAGTGTCAGAGGTATCGGTTATATGATGAGAGCTTAGTTATGAAACTAGGAACACAACTTCAAATTTATATCACTTTGATGATTGCGATTGTTGTCATTATTACTAATTTGACGATCTATTTTATTTATCGTACCACTTCGTTAAATGCGGAAACCGCACAATTAGAAGATAAAGCAATCAGCACGATGGAAGAATTACGAAAGGCCAAAGAAAATCATAACGACAAAGAAAAAGTATTGCAAAGTTTGATTTTAACTGATGGTTATATTGCGATTGTAGGTAAAGATGATGATAGTAAATTTCAAGTCACATCTAATCCAAAATATAAAGATTTAAGTGAACCGTATAAAAATAAACAATATAAAAAGGCGATTTATAAAAAAGGGCATCATTTTGTCTTAGTCAGTATTCCGCTCGTTTGGAAAGATGGAGAAGTCAGTAATTTACAAATTTTTGAGAATATCGATTTCAAATACAGTAAATACGATATTTTAAAAGTGGTATTAACACTTTCTACATTGTTTATTTTGTTGATTGTCTTTTTATTAAATCGATTACTGACTCAAATTATTTTACAACCGATAAATCAATTGATTGAGAAAATGAAAAAAACGATTGAAACGAATCATTATGTCATTATGGATATTAATCAAAAGGATACTAAAGAGTTGCAAGCATTAACCCAGACATATAATGATATGATGGGAAATTTAAAGGAACATGATGAAAAGCAGCAAGCATTTATATCCAATGCTTCTCATGAATTGAAAACACCGATTACAGTGATTAATTCATATAGTCAGATGTTGAAGCGGTTTGGAAAAACTAGAGAAGATATTTTAAATGAAAGTATAGATGCGATCAGCGATGAAGCACAACGGCTGAAATATTTAACTGAGCAAATGTTGGATTTAGCTAAAGTAGAGCGCAGTAATCAACAGGCAGAACGGCAATCTGTTGATTTAAATGAAATATTAGAGCATAAGGCTTCACGTTTCGCACATGCATATGATAGAGATATTGTATTTCACTGTGATAATACTGCACGTGCATTTGTGAATGAAGATCAGTTCAAACAATTGATGACAATTTTTTTAGATAATGCGATTAAGTACAGTCAAGATGATGTGATGATACATGCGATGGAACATCCAACGCACATACACGTGAATATTTCAGATCGTGGCATTGGTATTCCGCCAGAAGATTTAGAACAAATCTTCAATAAATTTTATCGTGTGGACAAAGCAAGAGCAAGACAATCTGGGGGTTCTGGTTTAGGACTCTATATCGCGTTTGAATTAGCCAAACGTAATGACATAGAAATTCAAGTACAAAGTGTGCTTGATGTTGGCACAACGTTTATTTTGATTATAGAAAAGGTGACTTCAAATGGTGCTCAAAAAGATGATTAAAATACTGTTGATAGTCATTATTTGTATATTGATAGTGATATTATGTGCAGTGATTTATTTCAAGTCCACGCAACACGACTACACCCAACAAGAAGTTAAACAACTAGTAGATGATCGTTATGACGGCAAAATTCAATCTATTTCTTTGAACAAAGCTAAAACAACTTATAAGGTAAAATTGTTAGATGAAGGGTTAAAGTATGATTTAGAAGTGGATAAAAAAGACGGCGCAATTAAAAATGTCCATACAGTAAAAGTCAAACAACCGACTAAGTCAAAATCACAGCAAGAAAAAGCAACTAAGAAGAAAGAGACACCTTATATTTCAGAAGAAACAGCAAAAGCAGTCGCACAACATCAAGTGCCAGGTCAATTTGTTTATATTGATTTAGAAAAAGAGCACAATCCACCTTTTTATACGGTTCAACAAATCGTAGACGATGATGAAGGCGCAGTAATTAAAGTGAATGCCCTCAATAAAAAAGTACTGTCTGTGTCATGGTTCGAAATTAAAGATGATGACGACGATGATGATTTTGATGATTAAAAATATAAGCAGCTGTTGAAGGGTTATATGCGTTCAACAGCTGCTTATTTTCTTTGCCTATATTTCATTTTGAATTTATTGTAAAATAGTAGAGGTATGACAGAGAGAAGAGGTGTAGTTGATGGAGGGTATTTTACCTGTATTTAAAGAACGTGGTTTAACAAGCCATGATGTTGTATTTAAATTGCGTAAAATTTTACATACTAAAAAAGTAGGACATACAGGCACATTAGATCCAGAAGTAAATGGCGTTTTACCGATTTGTGTCGGTGGTGCCACTAAAGTCAGTGACTATATCATGGAAATGGGTAAAGCATATCAAGCAACGGTTACGGTCGGTGTGAGTACAACTACTGAAGACCAAACTGGAGAGGTGCTAGAAACGAAAGCAGTCAGTAAAGATTTAACAGCTGATAAAATTGATGAAGCGATTTTATCATTTGTAGGTGAAATTGAACAAATTCCGCCGATGTATTCTTCTGTTAAAGTGAATGGACGTAAGCTTTATGAGTACGCACGTAATAATGAAACAGTTGAGCGCCCTAAACGAAAAGTGCGCATTTATGAAATTGAACGTAATTCTGAGATTCGGTATAAAGATGACACATGTTCATTTGATATATTTATACGTTGTGGGAAAGGGACATATATCAGAACGTTAGCAACTGATATCGGCAGAGCATTAGGTTATCCGGCACATATGTCTCAATTAACACGTGTAGAAAGCGGCGGCTTTTCTATCGATGAAAGTTTAACTTTGGATCAAATTGATGAATTATATAAGCAAGAAGCATTACAGGAAAAGCTATTTCCGATAGAATATGGTTTGAAAGGGTTGCCTCATATTCAAATTGACGACCCGAACATCAAAAAACGTATTTTAAATGGACAGAAATTTTATAAAAATGAATTTTCTGAAGCGATTGATGAAGTAACAGTGATGGAAGATAAAGAAACAGAAAAAGCGTTAGCACTTTATATTCCGCACGCTGAGAAACCGAATGAAATCAAACCTAAAAAGGTATTTAACTAAAGGAGCATCGCAAAATGAAAGTAATTGAAGTTACACATCCAATTCAACCTGAGCAATATATACAAGAAGACGTTGCGATGGCATTGGGATTTTTTGATGGCTTGCATAAAGGACATGCGCAAGTCTTTCATACTTTAAATGAGATTGCGAAAAAACGTAATTTGAAAAAAGCGATTATGACGTTTGATCCCCATCCATCGGTTGTATTGAATCCTAAACAAAAAAGAACGGATTATTTAACGCCGTTAAGTGATAAAATTGAAATTTTAGAATCATATAACATCGATTATGTTATTATTGTGAATTTCACATCTAAATTTGCGGATGTTTCGATTGATGAGTTTGTGAACGAATATTTAATCGCAAACCATGTGAAAGAAGTCGTTGCAGGCTTTGATTTTACATTCGGCAAACACGGTAAAGGCAATATGTCTGTACTCCAAGAATTAAAAACACACTTTAATACAACGATTGTGAGCAAACAAGAAATGTTCTCAGAGAAAATATCAACAACTGAAATTAGAAAAGCATTAAAAGAAGGCGACTTGCAGAAAGCAAATGATGAACTAGGCTATCGTTACCGCATCAAAGGAACAGTAGTCCAAGGTGAAAAACGTGGCAGAACAATCGGGTTCCCAACAGCAAATATTGAACCGAGCGACGATTATGTATTACCTAAAAAAGGTGTGTACGCAGTCAGCTTAGCTATCGGTACAGAACAACGTATTTATAGAGGCGTATGTAATGTGGGTGTGAAACCGACATTCCATGATCCTAAGAAATCACATGTCGTGATTGAAGTGAATATCTTTGATTTTGAAGAAGATATTTATGGTGAACGTGTGATTGTCTTTTGGCACCACTATTTAAGACCGGAAATCAAGTTTGATGGTATTGATCCGCTTGTAGAACAAATGAATAAAGATAAAGAACAAGCGAAATATTTATTATCGGTTGATTTCGGTGATGAAGTATCTTATAATATTTAGGTCGGAATGATTACACATGTGGTAATCAAAACAAGATTAAAAACAGTCCTCACTCTTGGCAGGTCGATACTCCGACGCCTGACTCAGACTGGGGAGACTAAATTATTAAAGGAGGAAATTGACAATGGCAATTTCACAAGAACGTAAAGACGAATTAATCAAACAATACCGTGTACACGAAACAGACACAGGTTCACCAGAAGTACAAATCGCAGTATTAACTGCAGAAATCAATGCTTTAAACGAACACTTACGTACACACAAAAAAGACCACCATTCACGTCGTGGTTTATTAAAAATGGTAGGTCGTCGTAGACATTTATTAAACTACTTACGTAAAAAAGATATTCAACGTTACCGTGAATTAATCAAATCATTAGGTATCCGTCGTTAATCTTTTCTTAAGTAAAACGCTGATACCAGTTAGAGGAAAGGACCATCGTTGGTTGCTTTCCTTTTTTTATAGCTTAGATACGAATGTGCGTATAAAAATAATCATGTAAATGATATGATAGAATTATTAATGTAAAAGAGGTAGTAAGAGAAAGGAGATTCCTAATGTCTCAAGACAAGAAAGTGTTTAAGACCGAATGGGCAAACCGTCCGTTAACAATTGAAACTGGGCAGATGGCAAAACAAGCAAACGGTGCGGTACTCGTACGTTATGGGGATACAGTTGTATTATCTACTGCGACAGCATCAAAAGAACCGCGTGATGGAGATTTCTTCCCATTAACAGTTAACTATGAAGAAAAAATGTATGCAGCAGGTAAAATTCCTGGGGGCTTTAAAAAACGTGAAGGTCGTCCGGCTGACGAAGCAACTTTAACTGCGCGTTTAATCGATAGACCAATCCGTCCATTATTCCCTAAAGGTTACCGCCATGATGTTCAAATCATGAATATCGTGTTAAGTGCTGATCCGGATTGTTCACCAGAAATGGCAGCAATGATCGGTTCATCAATGGCATTAAGTGTATCAGATATCCCATTCCAAGGTCCGATTGCAGGGGTAAATGTCGGTTATGTTGATGGTCAATATGTGATCAACCCGACTGTAGAACAAAAAGAACAATCTCGTTTAGATTTAGAAGTTGCAGGCCATAAAGACGCAGTTAACATGGTTGAAGCAGGCGCAAGCGAGATTACTGAAAAAGAAATGTTAGATGCAATTTTCTTCGGTCATGAAGAAATCAAGCGTTTAGTAGCGTTCCAAGAGGAAATTATTGATTACCTTAAACCTGAGAAATCAGAATTTATTCCAGTTGAACGTGATGCAGAAGTCGAAGAAAAAGTAACTGCATTAACACAAGAAAAAGGTTTGAAAGAAGCAATTCAAACATTCGATAAAAAAGAACGCGAAGAAAATATCGACGCAGTTCGTGACGAAATTATTGAGATTTTCGAAGATGAAGAAGATCCGGAAAACGAAGCGTTACTAGCTGAAGTAAATGCAATCTTAAATGATTTAGTAAAAGAAGAAGTCCGTCGTCAAATCGCGGATGAAAAAGTACGACCAGATGGACGTAAACCAGATGAAATTCGTCCATTAGAATCTGAAGTAGGTCTATTACCGCGTGCACATGGTTCAGGTTTATTCACTCGTGGTCAAACACAAGCGTTATCTGTATTGACATTAGGCGCATTAAGCGAATATCAATTAATTGACGGTTTAGGACCTGAAGTTGAAAAACGCTTTATGCATCACTATAACTTCCCGAACTTCTCAGTAGGTGAAACAGGTCCAGTTCGTGCACCAGGTCGTCGTGAAATCGGACACGGTGCATTAGGCGAACGTGCTTTGAAATATATCATTCCTGACACACAAGATTTCCCATATACAGTACGTATTGTCAGCGAAGTGCTTGAATCAAACGGTTCATCATCACAAGCATCTATTTGCGGTTCTACACTTGCTTTAATGGATGCAGGTGTACCAATCAAAGCACCAGTTGCTGGTATTGCGATGGGTCTTGTAACACGCGATGATAACTATACAATTCTTACAGATATTCAAGGTATGGAAGATGCTTTAGGCGACATGGACTTCAAAGTTGCCGGTACTAAAGATGGTATCACAGCAATCCAAATGGATATCAAAATCGATGGTTTAACTAGAGAAATCATTGAAGAAGCTTTAGAACAAGCACGTGTCGGTCGTTTAACAATTCTAGAACACATGCTTCAAACAATCGATCAACCAAGACCAGAATTAAGTGCGTATGCACCTAAAGTTGAAACAATGACAATCAAACCAGACAAAATCAGAGATGTTATTGGACCTGGCGGTAAGAAAATCAATGAAATCATTGATGAAACAGGTGTTAAACTGGATATCGAACAAGATGGTACTATCTTTATCGGTGCAGTAGATCAAGCGATGATCAATCGTGCGCGTGAAATTATTGAAGAAATTACACGTGAAGCAGAAGTGGGTCAAACATATAATGCGAAAGTTAAACGTATTGAAAAATACGGTGCGTTCGTAGAATTATTCCCAGGCACTGATGCGTTATTACACATCTCACAAATTGCGAATGAGCGTATCAATAAAGTTGAAGATGTATTGAAACTTGGCGACTCAATTGAAGTTAAAGTAACTGAAATTGACAGTAAAGGCCGTGTGAATGCATCTCACCGTGTATTATTAAATAAAGAAAACTAATAGAATATGAGATTGAATAAGAAGAATGCTTGTACAACTTGATGTTGCTTCACAAGCATTCTTTTATACATATGTACGGTTTAACATCGTGCTGGCCTATGGATTCATTAGTGTACATTAAAAAGATTTTAACTTATAATATAGAGTGAATACTTATATGGTCGGGGATTATAAATAGGAGGAGAAAAATTGAATTTAGTAAAGAAAAAGAATAATGATATTCGCATCATCCCGCTTGGCGGCGTGGGTGAAATTGCGAAGAATATGTATATCGTTGAAGTTGACGATGAAATGTTTATGTTGGATGCAGGTCTTATGTTCCCAGAAGACGAAATGCTGGGTGTCGACATTGTAATTCCTGATATTCAATATGTCATTGAAAATAAAGATAAATTAAAAGGTATTTTCTTATCGCATGGACATGAGCATGCGATTGGTGCAGTCAGCTATGTTTTAGAAAAAGTTGACGCACCAGTATATGGTTCTAAATTGACATTAGCACTTGTTAAAGAATATATGAAAGAACGTAAAATTGATAAGAAAGTCAGATATTATACAGTCAACAATGAATCTGTAATGCGCTTTAAAAATGTCAATGTTTCATTCTTTAATACATCACATAGTATTCCAGATAGTTTAGGTGTAACGATTCATACGTCATATGGTGCAATTGTGTATACTGGTGAATTTAAATTTGACCAAAGTTTACAAGGCAACTATGCGCCAGATCTTAAGAAAATGACTGAAATCGGAGACGAAGGTGTCTTTGCGTTAATCAGTGATTCGACTGAAGCGGAGAAACCAGGTTACAACACACCTGAAAATGTGATTGAATCTCATATGTTAGATGCATTTACAAAAGTGAATGGCAGATTGATTGTGTCTTGTTATGCATCAAACTTTATCAGAATTCAACAAGTGTTAAATATTGCTTGCAAATTGAATCGTAAAGTCTCATTCTTAGGACGTTCACTAGAAACATCATTCAATATTGCACGTAAAATGGGATACTTTGATATTCCAAAAGACTTATTAATTCCAATTAATGAAGTTAAAAATTATCCGAAAAATGAAGTGGTAATTATTGCGACAGGTATGCAAGGAGAACCTGTAGAAGCATTGAACCAAATGGCGCGTCAAAAGCATAAAATTATGAATATCGAAAAAGGTGATTCAGTCTTCTTAGCCATGACAGCGTCAGCTAACATGGAAGTAATTATCGGTGACACGTTAAATGAATTAGCACGTGCCGGAGCAGATATCATCCCAAATAATAAGAAAATCCACGCATCAAGTCATGGTTGCATGGAAGAACTCAAAATGATGATTAACATCATGAAGCCAGAATACTTTATCCCTGTCCAAGGCGAGTTCAAAATGCAGATTGCCCATGCAAAATTAGCGGCTGAAGCAGGTGTAGCACCTGAAAAGATTTTCTTAGCTGAAAAAGGCGATGTCTTAAACTTCGATGGCGAAGATATGATTTTAAATGAAAAAGTAGAATCAGGTAACGTACTGATTGATGGTATCGGTGTCGGTGACGTCGGTAATATCGTTTTACGTGACCGCCATTTATTAGCAGAAGATGGTATTTTCATTGCGGTTGTGACTTTAGATCCGAAAAACCGACAAATTGCGGCAGGACCTGAAATTCAATCACGTGGTTTCGTGTATGTCAGAGAAAGTGAAGAATTGTTGAAAGAAGCGGAAGAAAAAGTACGCGAGATAGTGGAACAAGGTCTTCAAGAACGTCGTATTGAATGGTCTGAAATCAAGCAAAATATGCGTGATAAAATCAGCAAGTTGTTGTTTGAAAACACAAAACGTCGTCCAATGATTATCCCAATTATTTCTGAAGTTTAATTAAAAGTATGCAAGATTAACATACAAGAATGCTATGGTGTGCAAACATGCGTACCATAGCATTTCATCGTATAGCTCATATTTTAATCATGTGTAACTATGTGGTCTATACGTTAAATGTTAAAATAGAAGGATAGTAAGTTTAGCATGTGTGCGTATAGGTACCTTAGTTTGTCTGTACGCATAATACATATTCACTAAGACATATTTTATGGAAAAGAAGGTGTATGTTTTGGCACAAAGAAAGAAAAGAACAACAAATACGAAACGTAAAACGACAGCAAGAAGAAAAACCACAAAGAAAAAACAAAATGAAGCACCGTTAAGCTATATTGCTGCGATTATTACGGTAGTGCTTGTTGTTCTAGGTGCCTTCCAATTAGGAATAATCGGAAGAGTAATTGATACCCTTTTCAATTACTTGTTTGGCTATAGTAGATACTTAACCTACATTCTCGTTATATTAGCATCAGGCTTTTTAGCTTATAACGGCAAGCTGCCGAAAACTAGAAGATTAACAGGTTCAATTGTGTTACAAGTTGCGTTGTTATTTGCGACACAGTTGTATTTAGTCTTTACGAAAGGTGCTGCGGGCGACCGTGAACCTGTTATTTCTTATGTGTATCGTCAATATGATAAAACCCATTTTCCGAATTTCGGCGGCGGGGTGCTTGGTTATTATTTAGTTCATTTCTCTATACCGCTTGTATCTATTGTCGGCGTTGTCATCTTAACAATATTACTTTTTATTTCTAGTTTTATTTTATTATCTAAACAACGTCATCGTGATGTGGCTAAAATTTTCTTAGAGAAATTAAAATCAGGCAGTGAAAAAGCAGCAGTACATAGAAAAGAACGTAAAGCACGTCAAGCTGAGCGTGCAGAAGAAAAACAACGCCGTAAAGAAGAAAAAGCAGCAGAGCGTGCACAACAAGAAGAAGTGAAGGATGTCAGCGACTTTACAGAAGTTCCCATGTCAGAAGCAGAGAAGCAAGAAGCTGCGATTCCGATTTTCGGTGATGATCAAAAAGAAGAGACACCAAAACCAGCAGAACCTAAACCCCAAGCAGAACCTAAACCCCAAGCAGAACCTGCACCTAAAAGAAAACGTGAAAAACGTCAGTTGGTAGAACAAACACAAACAAATGAATCAACAGAATCATCTGAAGATATGGGCAGTATTTCTGAAGCGGGTGAAGTTGAAAATTCAGACTATCAATTACCGCCACTTTCTATTTTGAATGAACCAGTGAAACAAAAAACAACTTCACGTGCTGAAGTTCAAAAGAAAGGGCGCTTACTTGAAAACACATTGAAGAACTTTAATGTTAATGCGAAAGTAACCCAAATCAAAATCGGTCCAGCAGTGACTCAATATGAAGTACAACCGGCACAAGGGGTTAAAGTCAGCAAAATCGTCAACTTGCATAATGATATTGCGTTAGCTTTGGCTGCCAAAGATGTGCGTATTGAAGCGCCGATTCCTGGTCGTTCAGCAGTAGGTATCGAAGTACCGAATGATAAAATCGCATTAGTTTCATTAAAAGAAGTCTTAGATGAAAAATTCCCTTCTAAGAATAAATTAGAGATAGGTTTGGGTAGAGATATATCAGGCGAACCTATCAGCGTAGAATTAAATAAAATGCCGCACTTGCTTGTGGCAGGTTCTACCGGAAGCGGTAAATCTGTATGTATCAATGGTATCATTACGAGTATTTTACTGAATGCGAAACCCCATGAAGTAAAACTCATGCTAATTGACCCAAAAATGGTAGAATTGAATGTATATAACGGTATTCCGCATTTATTAATTCCAGTGGTCACAAATCCTCATAAAGCATCGCAAGCGTTAGAGAAAATTGTGGCGGAAATGGAACGTCGTTATGATTTATTCCAACATACGGGTACGAGAAATATTGAAAGCTATAATGACTATATGAAGCGTCAAAATGAGGAATTAGATGAAAAACAATCTCTATTACCTTATATTGTCGTAATTGTAGATGAATTAGCTGACTTGATGATGGTTGCAGGTAAAGATGTTGAGAATGCGATTCAACGTATTACACAAATGGCTCGTGCTGCAGGCATTCACTTAATTATTGCGACACAACGTCCATCTGTGGATGTTATTACGGGATTAATCAAGAACAATATTCCATCACGTATTGCCTTTGCGGTCAGCTCTCAAACAGACTCTCGTACGATTATCGACCGAGGTGGAGCTGAGAAGCTATTAGGTAAAGGGGATATGTTGTACTTTGGTAATGGCGGTTCTATTCAAACGCGTATCCAAGGTGCATTCTTAAGTGATCAAGAAGTTCAAAATGTAGTGAATTTTGTAATTGATCAACAAAAAGCGAATTATGTTAAAGAAATGGAACCTGGTACAACACCAGAGGGCGGAGAAAAGAAAAGTGAAGATCCGCTATATGATGAAGCTTATCAATTTATTGTCGAACAGCAAAAAGCGAGTACATCCCTTTTACAACGTCAATTCAGAATCGGTTACAACCGTGCATCACGTTTAATGGATGATTTAGAAAACAACCAAGTGATTGGACCACAACGAGGCAGTAAACCACGACAAGTATTAGTGGATTTAGATAATGGTGAGGTGTAATGATGACAAATACGAATTCGATATACAGAATTAAAGAATGGATATTAAATGAAATTGAAGAAGGTAACTTGCAACCGGGTGATCCGGTTCCAAGTACTTTATCAATCGCAAGAGAAGTTAACGCAAAAACTGATGATGTATATGATGCAGTGGATGAACTTATTACGGAACAAGTTTTAACACAAAACTTTGAAGCAACAGCGAGTGTTAAAACTTCTCAACCTTTCTTCTATCCACTTGATAAGTTGTTAAGCATCAGCAAAATGATTGAAAATGAAGGTTATAAAGCGGGCACTATTTTTATGAATTTAGATCAACAACCAGCAACAATGTATGATCGTAAAGCGCTGGATTTAAAAGAAGGAGAATTTGTCACGTTGATTGAAAGAATCAGAACCGCTGATGGTAGTCCTGTTGTTTATTGTTTAGATAAAGTGGCAACGAGTTACCTGACTTGTGCTGCATTTCAAGCGCATGATGAATCCATTTTAACTGCAATCAAAGCTTTTGCTGATATCAGTATCGCATATTCAGAAACAGAGATTGAATCGGTCAGCTATGAACCTAAAGTGTCAGAAGCTTTAGAGTCAGCACCAAATGAAGCATTGATGCTATTAAGACAAATCCATTATGACCATCAAAACAGACCGATTCTTTACTCTTATAATTACTTCAAGAGTGAAGTAGTCAAATTTAAAACAATACGTAAAATTGAAGAAAATTAAGAAAGGGTGTGACAGTGTGAGTCAACAACACAATCATACAGAGCCGCGCATTAAGGTGATGCCGACGGATAAATTTAAAACAACAATTATCACATTCAAATTTATGGCACCGCTGGATGAAGAAACGATGACTGCGCGTGCCTTGTTAAGTAAATTACTTGTCAGAGCCACAAAACAATGGCCGACAGATAAAGCGTTTAACAGAAAACTTTCAGAGTTATATGGGGCTTATGTCAATAGTTTCGTGACAAAGTTCAAGGATAAACATGTCATCACAATTACATTAGAAATTGTGAACGAACGTTACTTAAAACATAAAGACCCTTTGTTTGATGAAGGTTTAGCATTACTTCAACAAATTCTTTATCATCCGTTAGTTGAAAACGAACGTTTCAATGAAACATTTGTGACACAAGAAAAGACATTATTGAAAAAGAAACTAGAAGCAATCAATGATAATAAAGCACAACTAGCTTTCTTAAAATTAATGAAAAACATGTTTGGCAATCAACCATATAGTTATCTAGCATCAGGTTTAATCGAACATATACCTCAAATCACACCAGAATTGTTATATCATACATACCAATCCATGTTAGAGAACGATGATTGTGCTGTTTATGTCGTAGGTAATGTCGATTCAGAAGAAGTCACAGACAAAATCAAACAACTGTTTGATATTAAACCACTACAACAAGTGTCTTCAGTCATTCAAGCACAACGTTCTAAAGACGAACTGCCGCAAACTATTGTAGAATATGACGAAATTGACCAAGCGAAGTTGAACATCGGTTATCGCTTCAACACATATTATGGACAACCAGATTACTATACCTTTGTGGTCTTCAACACAATGTTCGGTGGTGATCCATCATCTGTCTTGTTCAATGAAGTGCGTGAAAAACAAAGTTTAGCATATTCTGTACATTCACAAATTGATGGTAAGAATGGCTACATGTTTGTGTTAAGTGGTGTTTCTGCTGAAAAATATGAAGTTGCGAAAGATACGATTTTAGCGGAATTTGAAAAATTCCAACGTGGTGGATTCAGTGAAGAGAAATTAGAACTTGCGAAGAAAATTTTAATTTCACAACGTAATGAATCACAAGACCGTCCGAAAAGTATGGTAGAAATTGCGCATAATCAAATCTTATTACCGAAAGATTTAACAAATGGTAATTATGGACAAAAAATTCACGATGTGACGAAAGAAGATGTTATTCGTCTCACACAAAGTGCCATCCTAGATACGATTTATGTGTTGACGAAGGAGGACGAAGCATAAATGAAAAAACGTTATTATGAGTTAATCGATGAAACAGTATATGAAGCGCAAATGGATAATGGTTTAAAAGTTTTTATCATTCCAAAGCCAGGGTTCCAAAAAACATTTGTTACATATACGACACAGTTCGGTTCATTAGACAGCAAATTTAAACCTTTAGGCAGTGATGAATTTGTGACAGTACCGGATGGTGTTGCGCATTTCTTAGAACATAAATTATTTGAAAAAGAAGAAGGCGACTTATTTACTGACTTTGCGGAAGATAACGCACAAGTCAATGCCTTTACAAGTTTCGATCGCACAAGTTATTTATTCAGCGCAACCTCAAATGTAGAGTCTAACATTTTACGTTTGATGAACATGGTAGAGACGCCTTATTTCACTGAAGCAACAGTTGAAAAAGAAAAAGGGATTATTGCTGAAGAAATAAAAATGTATCAAGAACAACCAGGTTATAAGCTAATGTTCAATACATTACGTGCAATGTATAAACAACACCCTGTTAAAGTAGATATTGCTGGCAGTGTTGAAAGTATTTATGAAATTACAAAAGATGATTTATATCTTTGCTACGAAACATTTTATCATCCATCTAATATGGTGATGTTTGTTGTAGGTAATGTCGATCCTGAACGTATTCATGATTTAGTACGTGATCATGAAGCAAAACGAGAATTGACAGCACAGCCTGAAATTGTACGAGATAGCTTAGAAGAGCCTGAAGCAGTTCAACAAACCAAAGTGGTTGAGGAAATGAATATTCAAATTCCAAGATTGATGCTTGGCTTTAAAAACGTACCGCAACAAGCATCAAAAGAAGTCTTTATGATACGTGATATTGAAATGACATTCTTCTTCGAAATGGTATTAGGTGAAGAAACGGACTTCTATCAAAACTTATTAAATGAAGGCTTAATTGATGATACATTTGGTTATCAATTTGTGTTAGAACCTTCTTACAGCTTCTCTTTAATTACAAGTTCAACACCAGACCCAGATAAGTTGAAGTCATTATTGTTGGATGAGTTGAAAGCTAAGGTCGGCAATTTAGAAGATGAAGAAGCCTTTGAATTGTTGAAGAAACAATTTATTGGAGAGTTTATTTCAAGTTTGAACTCACCAGAATATATTGCGAATCAATATACAAAACTTTATTTCGAAGGTGTCAGCTTATTCAATATGTTGGACATTGTAGATAGTATTACGTTAGAGAGTATTAATGAAGCGGCAGAGAAAAGTTTAAACTTTGATCAAATTGCTGACAGCAGACTGGAGATTAAGAAGTAAATGAAAGCATTAGTCATTGGAGGTTCTGGCTCTATTGGTTCCGCTATTGTAGAACAATTATTGTCAGATGGTTATGAGGTCATTGTTCATTATAATCAATCGTCACCAGATCAGCTAAAAGCTAAATATGAGAGTCAGAATGTATCGTTTGTACAAGCGGATTTGACGCAAGATATAAACATGGAATCTGTATTTTCATTTATTCATAATTTGGATGTTTTAGTTTATGCAGCTGGTCGCAGTTTATATGGCATGTTTCAAGATATGACAGCAACAGACATTGATGCATGTTATCAGTTGAATGTTAAAAACATGATGCTTATTACACGTTTCTTTTTAGAACAATTAAGAGCAAGTGCTCATGGTCGCATTTTAATTATCTCTTCAATATGGGGAGAAACAGGTGCGAGCATGGAAACTGTTTATTCTGCGATGAAAGCGGCACAAATCGGCTTTGTGAAAGCTTTAAGCCAAGAACTTGCGATGACAAATATTACAGTCAATGCTGTGACACCTGGTATGGTCAGTGGTAATATGGCAGATGAGTTTGAACCTTCTGAATTAGCAGCTATTATTGATGAACTGCCACAACAACGTATGGTTACACCAGATGAAGTTGCGTACACATGTGCTTATCTTTATGATAAACGTGCACAAAGTGTCACAGGTACAATACAGAAAGTCAATGGCGGTTGGTATATTTAAACATGAATTCCATATTCATATACTTAGAGATAATGTATAATGTAGATATCTTTCAATTCTATTGAAAATGAGTATGTATCACTTCATTCTGATGAATTCTATATGTTGTTGAACTAAGGGGCGTGTTAAAACATGATAGCACCAGAAAGAAAAATTGAATGGTATTTAGAATATGAAATTACCTTTAACCGAGCTGGACTTTTAGGAGATGTCGCAAGTCTATTAGGGATGATGGGGATCAGTATTGTGACAATTAATGGCGTCGATCAAAATCGTCGAGGTCTATTAATTCGTGCAGACAGTTTAGACAAAATGCGACGCTTTGAAGATATTGTAAGTCAAATTGATGAAATTTCGATTACTAAAATGCGTAAACCGCAATTACGTGATCGTTTAGCAGTCAGACATGGCCGCTATATCAAACAAGATGCAGATGATAAGAAAACGTTCAGATTCGAACGTGAGGATTTAGGTCTGCTGGTAGACTTTTTAGCAGAAATCTTTAAAGAAGAAGGCCATAAACTAATCGGTATTCGTGGCATGCCACGTGTCGGTAAAACAGAATCAATTGTAGCAGGCAGTGTCTGTGCGCATAAGCGTTGGCTGTTTATCAGTTCTACATTGATTAAACAAACCATACGTAATTCTCTATTAAAAGGAGAATACGGACCAGAACATGTTTATATTATCGATGGGGCAGTGACTGCCAGAGAAAATGATCCTAAGCATCGTCAATTAGTCGATGAAGTGATGGCTTTACCAGCAATCAAAGTGGTAGAACATCCGGATTTATTTGTAGATTCTTGTGATTATCAGTTAGAAGACTTTGATTATATTATTGAGTTGAGAGAAACTGAAGATCAAGAAATCAAATATGAACATATGAAACAACAAACAGTTAAAAGTAAGAATAACTTAGATTTCGGTAATTCCTTTGATGACTTTGGCGGAGGATTCGGATTTTTTGAATAATGTTTCAAGGAGTGTCAAAACATGAGCAATACAATTGGACAGACATTAAAAGGGAAAAGAGAACGCTTAGGCATGACGTTAAATGAATTAGAGTCAAAGACTAAAGTGAAAAGAGAAACTTTGACTCTTATCGAAGCGAATGATTTTAATGCGCTTTCTAATCCGAATTATGCGGAAGGTATTATTGAGAAATATGCCAAAGCAGTGAATACAGATGCTTCTATCCTGATTGCTCATCATCAAGAGGAGCTGCCGAATTCTGCAGATAGCCACTATGATGAAACTATTGAACAATTCAGTGGTTCAAATCCGCCAGATTATAAAACACAAAGTAAAGATTCTAAGCAACTGGTTGTTTGGCTCAGTATTTTTATTGTGGTAACTTTGGTCTTATGGGTGGCAGCAGTATTCTTATTATAAAATAGCAAGAAAAGAGGAAATGTTTATGAATCTACCCAATCAGATAACAATCTTCAGGGTAATTTTAATACCGGTATTTATTCTTTTTGCGTTAGTCGACTTCGGCTTTGGCAATATGACATTTATCGGAAGTCATTCGATTCGTATTGAGTTCTTTATCAGCGGTTTGATTTTTATCATCGCTTCACTCAGTGACTTTGCGGATGGCTACTTAGCACGTAAATGGAGTTTAGTGACAAACATGGGGAAATTCTTAGACCCGCTAGCAGATAAATTGTTAGTTGCGAGTGCTTTAATCGTACTTGTTGAGCTAGGTTTAACGAATTCAGTTGTAGCGATTATTATCATTGCACGTGAATTTGCGGTAACAGGCTTACGCTTACTTCAAATTGAACAAGGCTTTGTCAGCGCTGCAGGTCAATTAGGTAAAATTAAAACAGCAGTTACAATGGTTGCATTAGTTTGGATTTTACTTGGTGAACCACTTGTCGTATGGATTGGTTTCCCAATCGGACAAGTATTGTTATACATCGGTGTATTCTTTACAGTTCTTTCAGGTATTGAATATTTCTACAAAGGTAGAGATGTATTTAAAAAACAATCATAATCTATATCATCTTAAGGGTGGCATATACATAGCGGTGAACTGAATGCATATGAGTTCACAAATCACTATGTTTATGCCACTCTTATATTTGTATGGTATGAATTAAGATTCTCAAAGGTAATGGAGGAAATTTTATGAAAATTTCTATTGTAGCAGTAGGATCAGAACTCCTATTAGGACAAATACTCAATACAAATGCGAAGTTCCTTTCTCAATTATTTAACGGTGTTGGCTTAAATGTCGTGGAACAAGCGGTAATTGGAGATAATGAAGCTAGATTAGAACGCTTATTGCGTCAATCTCTAGAAGTTAACGATACGATCGTAATGACAGGCGGACTTGGTCCGACAAAAGATGATTTAACGAAACATACGGTAGCAAAAGTCTTAGGGCGTGAACTGGTTACAGACGAAACAGCATTAGAATATATTGAAAGCTACTTTAAAGAACAAAAACAAGAAATGAGCGAAAATAATAAACAACAAGCATTAGTGATTGAAGGGGCAACGGTTCTGCCAAATAAAGTAGGTATGGCACCTGGTATGTTAGTAGAACAAGATGGTAAACGTATTGCGTTAATGCCTGGACCACCAAAAGAAATGAATCCGATGGCAGAAGAAGAATTACTTCCATTATTAATGCAAGAAAACGGTACAATCTTTTCTGAACAATTGAAGTTTGCGGGTATCGGAGAATCACGTGTTGAAACAGAATTGTTAGACTTAATCGACAATCAATCTAATCCGACTATTGCGCCTTTAGCCGGATCTCATGAAGTTAAAATTCGTGTTACAGCAAGTGGACCAGATGAAGCTACATGTAAGTCTTTAATCAAACCAATTAGAACAGAAATTCTTAATCGTATTGGAGATTATTATTTTGGTTCTGATGAAACAACAATCGAACAAGCAACACTTGAAAAAGTACCGGGTACTTTTGCGATTTATGATGGTGTTACATCAGGAGAAGTTTACTCTAAACTTAAAGAAGATGATAAAGTTGATAAATTAAGAGGTATGTTAGTTGATGATGTTATCTTTGTAGAACAAGACTTAGATATTAAAACACGATTAAAATCAGGTGCAGAACAAGTACGTAAACTTTATCAAAATGATATTGGTGTAGCCTTATTGCATGAAGAGGATGAAGTATATTTAGGTGTACGCACAGAAGATGACTTCAAAATAGAAGCGTTTACTATGACGCAAAAAAGGAATTTAATTAAACATAGAACGCCAAACTATGTCTATATCCGTTTGATAAATATGTTTTCTAAGTAAGAAATAGACAAAAAATTACGTTTATAAGTACTAGTGTTCGGTTGGTTATCACTAAAAACAAGAAATAACCGAACAAATATTCGTTTATTTCTTGTAATTTAGGATAGAAACCTGTATAGTATGAATTAAGATAAATTTGAGAAGATATCTCGAATAGGAGGCCAGACATTGAATAATGAACGTCAAAAAGCGCTAGATACTGTAATTAAGAATATGGAGAAATCGTTTGGTAAGGGTGCGGTTATGAAGTTAGGCGATAACAAAGCACGCCGAGTTTCAAGTGTATCAAGCGGTTCTGTTACATTAGATAATGCCTTAGGAGTAGGCGGATACCCTAAAGGAAGAATTGTAGAAATTTACGGACCAGAAAGTTCTGGTAAAACAACAGTTGCATTGCATGCGATTGCTGAAGTACAAAAACAAGGCGGCATTGCAGCATTTATTGATGCTGAGCACGCGTTAGATCCTGTATATGCAGAAGCATTAGGTGTAGATATCAATAACTTATACCTTTCACAACCTGACCATGGGGAACAAGGTTTAGAAATTGCAGAAGCATTTGTGCGTAGTGGTGCAGTAGACATTATTGTTGTCGACTCAGTTGCAGCATTAACACCTAAAGCTGAAATTGAAGGTGAAATGGGAGATACACACGTTGGTTTACAAGCTCGTTTAATGTCACAAGCTTTACGTAAACTTTCAGGTGCTATTTCTAAATCAAACTGTACAGCGATTTTCATCAACCAAATCCGTGAAAAAGTCGGCGTAATGTTCGGTAACCCTGAAACAACGCCAGGTGGACGTGCATTGAAGTTCTACAGCTCAGTACGTTTAGAAGTACGTCGTGCAGAACAATTAAAACAAGGCCAAGAAATTGTAGGTAACCGTACTAAAATTAAAGTAGTTAAAAACAAAGTTGCGCCACCATTCAGAGTAGCAGAAGTTGATATTATGTACGGACAAGGTATTTCTAAAGAAGGCGAATTAATCGACTTAGGTGTTGAACATGATATCGTTGATAAATCAGGTGCTTGGTATTCTTACAATGGCGACCGTATGGGTCAAGGTAAAGAAAACGTTAAGAATTACTTGAAAGAACATCCTGATGTTAAAGCAGACATCGATCAAAAATTACGTCAAAAACTTGGTATTTTTGATGGAGATGTTGAAGAGAAAGAAGAAAAAGAAGCAGAAAAAAATAGTGAAAATGCATCTTTATTTGAAGAAGAATAGTATCTATTTTATAAACCTGGAAATAGCTTCCAGGTTTTTCTTTTTGCGGTGTAATTATGAAGGTTATGTAAACTATTAACCTTGACACTTCTCATGTTAAAAAAGTACAATTGGTATGTATGATTCTTATATAACT
>NZ_PPRU01000015.1 GCF_002902285.1 Staphylococcus simulans
GTTTTAATCATTTGATCTCATTGTTAATGAACGTTGCTTAAATTAGTAGACAACTTTAAAGATTATAAATATCTAACTTTATTAATGTAAAGGTATTCATTTATTTTTAAGTTGTGATATTATGCAATTGTGAGTTTAAAATTAATCGTTAGGAGAGAGAATTAGTGTGAAAAAGAAAATGACATGGATAATTTTAATCATTGCGGCAATTCTACTATTATTTATTATCGCAATCATTGTTAAAAATGCTGGAGGCACATCAAATAAGGAAAATACATATAGTGTCTATAAAGCTAAAAAAGAAAGTCCGCTAACTATGCAAGGTAAAGCTTCTCCGGAAACAGTGAAGTCTTACCAAAATAATTCAACTATCGGTACATATATCAATACCACTGTTTCAAATGGTCAAGATGTTGAAAAAGGTCAACAAATTATCAGCTATGATACGAGCCAGAATCAACGTCAAAGCTTACTTGATAAAGTGAACCAATCAGAACGTGCAAGACAAAAAGCGCAAGAAAGTGTCAATCGTGCACCAAATGATGAGCAAGCCAACGAACAACTATCAGAAGCACAAGCAAACTTAAATAAAGCGAACCAATCATTAAATCAATTTGATCAACAAATTAACGATAGCTTATTTGCGGCTTTCCCAGGAAAGATAGAAATTATGCAAGAGGATTATCCTAATGAAGGTGAAACGATTCTTCAATTAATTTCAAAAGATCCGCAAATCAAAACAACAGTAACTGAATATGATTTGAATAAAATTAAAGAAGGACAAAAAATTGAATATAAGGTCAATAGCACAGGTGATAAAGGGACAGGTGAAGTTATAAAGATATCTGAACTTCCAACAAGTTATGAAGACAGTCTGAATGAAAATGCGATGAGTGGTGCTTCTGCTGCAGGTGCTTCTGAAGAAGAAGGAGCAGGACAAGCTTCGAATCCTGTTATGAATGATGTATCAGGTAAAGACAGCTCAAAAGATGCTTCGAAATATAAAGTGCTTATTGGTCATTTATCTTCTCCAGTACGTGCAGGTTTATCACTAGATGCTTCTGTCGCTACTGACAAAATTAAAATTCCTCAAAATGTATTGGACAAAGATAATACAATTTATGTTCTAAATAAAGAAAATAAAATTGAAAAACGTAAAATCAAAGTAGAAAAGAAAGAGGGTTCTATTTACGTTAAGTCAGGATTGAAAGAAGGAGAACGTTTAGTTCAAAATCCTAAATCATCTCTAAAAGAGGGAGATAAGATTGAGGTGAAAGAATGATTAAGTTAGAAAACATCAATCGTTCTTTTAAAAATGGAGATAAAGTGAATCATATCTTAAAGGATATTTCCCTGGAAATAAAAAAAGGCGAGTTTATCGCAATTATGGGACCTTCCGGTTCAGGTAAAAGTACGTTGATTAATATCATAGGTTTCATTGATAGAGGTTATGAGGGCGAATACTTATTTAATAACAACAATTATAAAAAGAGTTCGGATAATCAATTAGCTGAAATTAGAAACCAAGTTGTAGGTTTTGTCTTTCAAAATTTTAAATTGATACAAAATAACACAGTGCTAGAAAATGTAAGTATTCCTTTAGTTTATGCAGGTATCGGAAGTCAAGAAAGAAAGAAGCGTGTTTTAAATACACTGCATAATGTCGGGCTCTACGATAAAGAAAATTTTGTGCCAAATAAATTATCTGGCGGTCAACAACAACGGGTGGCAATTGCGCGTTCCATAGTGAATCAACCAAAGTTTATTATCGCAGATGAACCTACGGGTGCACTCGACTCAAAAACTTCAGAAGATATAATGGAATTATTTATACGTCTGAATCAAGAACAAGAGACAACGATGATTATGGTGACACATGATAGAGCAGTAGCTGAAAAAGCAGATCGCATCTTCCACATCTTGGATGGGCGCATTCAGGAAGAAGAGGTGATAAAATGAGTCGATTATCTAATATACTCATTGTTTCACTACGTTCAATCATGAAAAATAAGCGGCGTAATATCTTCACGATGATTGGGATTATTATTGGTATTGCGGCTGTGATTACTATCATGGCTTTAGGAAATGGATTCAAAAAGACCGCAAATGAACAGTTTTCAGATTCAGGTGCGTCTAAAGATGCTGCGCTTATTAGCTTTATGCAGTCTACGGATGCTGATATAAAAACAGAGCCTTTTGCACCTAGTGATATTCAATTAGCGGAAAGAGAAAAAGGAGTAGAAAAAGCACAGATTAAAAAAGATAAAGATCAAGCATTTACAGCTAAAGTGACGAATTCACGTAAAAATGGCAATGCAAATATTTACGTGAAGGACCAATTTAGCAATGTAGATGAAGGTCACGGTTTTAATCAAGGTGATAATGCGATTGAAAACAAAGTTGTAACCATTGATAAGAAATTAGCTGAGGATTTATTTGATAAACCTAAAAAAGCAGTTGGACAATCACTATATATTAATGGACAAGGATTTAAGATTGTCGGTATAACCACGGGTGATGGCTTTGAAAATAATGTCGTACATATGCCGACACAAACGCTTGAACATTATTTACCCAATCTAACGCAAGATTTTGCACAGTTAGAAGTTAAGATCGAAGATGGTCATAACAAAAAAGAAGTAGGTGAACGTGTCGCAAAGGTGTTATCGAAAAAAGGAAGCGGCCAAGCAGCAGGTAGTTATCAATATTCAGATATGGAAGAAATGATGAAAGGCATCAGTAAAATATTTGATGGAATTACGTACTTTGTAGCAGCAGTCGCAGGTATATCTCTATTCATTGCAGGTATTGGTGTGATGAATGTGATGTACATTTCCGTTGCGGAGCGTTCAGAAGAAATCGCAATACGTCGCGCGTTCGGTGCTAAAGCAAGAGATATTGAGATACAATTCTTAGTTGAAAGTGTCGTACTTTGTTTAATAGGTGGCATTATCGGATTATTATTAGGGATCGGAATTGCTTCGCTTGTCGATGTAGTCACACCTGATTATATCAAGAGTGCTGTAAGCTTAGGATCTGTTTTACTCGCAGTGGGTGTATCAACTTTAATTGGTATTATATTCGGTTGGATACCAGCACGTGCAGCAGCTAAAAAAGAATTGATTGATATTATTAAATAAAAAGAAAGCAGACCGAGAGTTGAAAAGTTCTCTGGTCTGTTTTTCTGGATATATAGCACTTCAGCAGTTGATATTATAAAATAGTGGTATATGTGAAAAGAAAGAAATTGTAAAAAGAGAAGGGGCACAAACATGGATATTAAACAAATGGGATATTTTATTGCAGTTGTACAACATGGCGGTATGACAAATGCCTCTAAAGAACTTTATATTGCACAGCCCACAATCAGCAAAGCAATCAAAGATTTAGAAAACGAACTGGGCAGTGCGTTATTTGATCGTAGTAAACGTCATTTAACTTTGACAGACAGCGGAGAGATTTTCTATAAGAAATCATTGGAAATTATGAATTTGTTTGAGAACCTGCCTAAAGAAGTGAATCAGTTAAAGGGACTTGAAGCGGGTCATATCAGTATTGGATTATCAGCTGTTATGAACATGAATAAATTCATTGATACACTAGGTAATTTCCATCAAATGTATCCAAATATTACGTACAATTTGGTAGAGAATGGCGGGAAGGCATTAGAATCTCAAATCATCAATAATGAAATTGACATTGGCATTACAACTTTGCCTGTAGACAGTGCTATCTTTGAATCTATTCCACTTTATACAGAGGATATTTTGTTGGTTGTTAGTGAAACACATCCATTCGCTGGACGTGAAATGGTAGAAATGCATGAGTTAGCAAATGAAGATTTTATATTGTTTAATGAAGATTTCTATTTAAACGATAAAATTATTGAAACAGCTAAACGTTCTGGTTTTGTGCCTAAGACTATTTCCAAAATTTCGCAATGGAACTTTATCGAAAACTTATTAACAGCTGGATTAGGAGTCAGTATCCTACCAGAAAACATTGTGAAAATGCTGCGTGGGCCTATTCATAGTGCGAAAATTAATGATGCTTCTATGAGATGGCAACTAGGTGTGATTTGGAAAAAAGAAAAGTATATCAACTATGCGACAAGAGAATATATTGATTACATGAAATCATCATTAACTATATAAAAAATTAGACAAAGGATGTCACTTTTTGCGACAGCATAAGGGCGTCCTATTTTTATTGGATTGTAATATACCTAAAGGGGGTATATGATAAATGTGGGAGTAAAGAAAGGGTGAAAGGTATGTTAAAAAGAATCGGAATGGTTATGTTAACGTCGTCTCTGATACTTACCGCTTGTTCAAATGATCAAGAGGACACACAAACCTCAAGTCAAAATGCTCAAAATACAACACAAGATAAACAGACTTCAAAAGAGGGAGAACATCACATGGGGCATCATCATGGTCAAATGCCTGAACATATGCATCATGCACGTCACAGTCAGTTTGATGAGGGGGATGATGTTAGATTAAAAGAAGGCCACATGCCAGGCATGATGAATGCTGACGGTAAAGTTAAAGGCGCTTATAATACATGTGTGTACGAAGTCAGCTATCAACCAACTGATGGCGGTAAAAAAGTTTCTCATCACAAATGGGTCGTGAATGAGGAAATAGAAAATGCACCGAAAGAAGGTTTCAAAAAAGGGGACACTGTTACTTTGAAAGCGAATCATATGAAGGGTATGAAAGGTGCGAAAGCAACAATCGATAAAGTAGAAAAAACAACAGTTTATACAGTGGACTATAAAGATAAAGATAATGGCAAGATGGTTAAGAATCATATGTGGATGACTGAAGATGAATTGTCACCAAGATAAGTAAAGTTCACTAGAATGTCATAATGGGGTATAAAGCGAATGTTTAAGAGGTTGCACAGATCATACAATTATATTTAACGGTATTTTCAATGCTTTCATTTCTAAAGCAAGACAGTTGTTCGGTAAAATGAACAGCTGTTTTTGTGTGCTTTTAAATTTATTGTTAAGACTGTCAGAAAGGGGTATATACGTTATGGAACAAGATTGATGGTAACAAAAGTTCGTATTTGGAAGAAAAGTAATCGATGTTATCGCTTTCATAGAAAAAAGTAATAGGTAGTATCTAAAATCGATATTTTTATTATACACAGAATTGTCATAGAATAAGGAATGTAAGTCAAAAGAATGTGTATAAATAGTGATGGACACTAGATTCAGACACCAGAATTGATTTGGAAATGACCATTTATACGCTTATTTTTAAGGAAAGGTGTTAGCTTATGACATCGAAGGTTTTAAAGATTATCTTCCAAATTATCTTGATTATGGGCATCACGTATTTAGGCAACACCCTTCAGCACCTTTTGCATATTCCATTAGCTGGAAGTATCGTCGGCCTTGGACTCTTTTTCCTACTATTACAATTTAAAATTATACCTGTCAAATGGGTCGAAGCGGGTTCCAACTTCTTGCTAACAACGATGGTGTTTTTCTTTATCCCTTCCGTCGTTGGTGTAATGGATATCATAGGTGACATACACCTCAACTTTATTTTGTTCTTCGGCGTCATCATTCTCGGAACAATAGCTGTCGCTTACGTCTCTGGGCTAATTGCTGAGAAGATGGCCAGAAGACAACATGGTGGTAAGGGGAGTCACACATCATGATTATTTTAAAAGACATCATAATGATAGTACTGACAGTGGTTATGTATCTTGCAGCGAAGAAGCTGCACAAGAGATTTCCTAGCCCATTCTTAAATCCAGCCCTAGTTGCTTCAATTGGAATTATAATCGTGTTATTGTTGTTCCGTCAGAATTATAATTCTTACATGGCAGGCGGCCATTTAATTAATTACTTGCTGAGCTGTACGGTTGTTTGCTTAGCTTATCCGCTTTATATCAATCGTCATAAAATATTTGAAAACTTCAATATTATTTTCACAAGCGTATTGACTGGCGTATTACTCAATTTTGTGTTAGTTTATTCGTCGTTGAAGATTTTAGGCTTCAATAAAGAAGAAATTGTCACATTATTACCGCGTTCCATCACAGCAGCGGTTGGTATCCAAGTATCTCACCAAATGGGCGGTGCAGATACAATTACAGTACTATTTATTATTACCACTGGCTTAATCGGCAGTATGCTTGGCTCATTGCTGTTGCGTATGGGGAACTTTAGAACTTCCATTGCAAAAGGGCTTGCATTTGGAAATGCATCACATGCGTTCGGAACAGCAAAAGCCTTAGAATTAGATTTAGAATCAGGTGCATTCAGTTCAATTGGTATGATTCTGACTGCAGTCATCAGTTCAGTGTTGTTACCAATCCTGATTATTCTTTTTTATTAGCATTAGAATATATAGACACACTTTGCATAACGCAGCATCAAACACTAACTAAAGGGTAGTTTGAATACAGTTACTTTTTTAATGAATAGAAAGGGGCTATTTTTAAAATGGCAAAAATTAAAGCAAATCAAGCACTTGTAGAAGCTTTACTACAATGGGATATTGATCACTTATATGGTATCCCAGGCGACTCTATCGACGCAGTAGTTGATAGTTTACGTACAGTAAGTGAACAAATTAAATTCTATCATGTTCGTCATGAAGAAGTAGGAAGCTTAGCAGCTTCAGCTTACACAAAACTTACTGGTAAAATCGGCGTGTCATTAGCAATCGGTGGTCCAGGTGCGATTCACTTATTAAATGGTATGTATGACGCTAAAATGGATGGCGTTCCTCAATTAGTGCTAGTAGGTCAATCTAATAGTACTGTACTTGGTACTAAAGCTTTCCAAGAAACAAACTTATTATCATTATGTGAAGATGTTTCAGTATACAACCGTCAAATCTCAGAAAAAGATGACGATATCTTTGGTATCGTAAACGAAGCTATTAAAACAGCTTACGAGAAAAAAGGTGTGGCAACTTTAATCTTGCCTAACAACTTATTAACTAACAAAGTTAAAGATACAACTAATAAAGTTGTAAACAAAAAACGCCCAACAATCCCAGCACCAAACACAGCTAAAATTAAAAAAGCTGCAAAATTAATTAATAAAGCTAAAAAACCTGTAATGTTAATGGGTACTGGTGCAAAACATGCTGGACCTGAAGTAGAAGCTTTAATCAATAAAGCACAAATCCCTACAATCATCACTTTACCAGCTAAAACAATCATTCCAGATGACCACCCATATAACTTAGGTAACATCGGTAAAATCGGTACAAAACCTGCATATCAAGCAATGCAAAATGCTGACTTATTAATCATGGTAGGTACAAACTATCCATATGTTGACTACCTTCCTAAGAAAAATATCAAAGCCGTTCAAATCGACATTGATCCAAGTGCAATCGGTCACCGTTTCAAAGTAAATGCTGGAATTATCGGTGACGCTAAAATCGCGTTAACTGAATTAACAAACCTTGTTAAACCAGTTAAAAACCGTAAATTCTTAAAAGAAGCATTAGATAACATGGCTACTTGGAAAGAATGGATGGAAAAAGACCTTAACAATGATTCTTATCCAATCCGTCCAGAACACTTGATGCAAGCTATCAACAGAGAAGCAGACAATGACGCTGTATTCTCAATTGATGTTGGTACTTCAACAGTATGGTCAACACGTTACCTAAACCTTAAACCAAGTAACGAATTCATTATTTCTAGTTGGTTAGGTACAATGGGTTGCGCGTTACCAGGTGCAATTGCATCTAACGTAGCATTCCCTAACCGTCAAGTTATCGGTATCGCTGGTGACGGTGGTTTCCAAATGGTAATGCAAGACTTCGCAACAGCTGTTCAATATAACATGCCAATGGTTATCTTCGTATTGAATAACAAACAATTAGCGTTCATCAAATACGAACAACAAGCAGCTGGTGAATTAGAATATGCAATCGACTTCTCAGATATGGATGTTGCTAAATTCGCTGAAGCATGCGGCGGTGCTGGTTACACATTAGAAGATCCAGCAGACATCGATACTGTTGTTGAAGCTGCATTAAATGAAAACAGACCAACAATCGTAAACGTACATGTTGATGCGAACGCTGCACCACTTCCAGGTAAAATTGTACCGGATGAAGCAATCAACTATGCTAAATGGGCATACAGATCTATTACTGAAGATAAAAAATTAGACTTTGATGAAATCCCACCACTTTCAGTAGCAGCTAAACGTTTCTTATAATATTTAAGAAATGAACTGAATACTCAATTTCGACGAGTAGTGCATTTTGCATTACTCGTCTTTTTTTACATCGAATTGATATTGAAATATTCTGTCAACTCCACTATACTCTAGTTATTCATGAAAAAATACATAGAGTGAAAGCGGGCGATACATGTGGACTTTTTTTATTTTCCAGTAGATGAAGACATAAAGTTAGCACAACCTGAAACATTCATGGCTGAACCTTTATTTCAAGTGATTGAACAAGATAGAGCATTTCTTTCAACGTATTTACCGTTCATTGATCATACATTAACGGTGGAAGATGAACTCAACTTCATTAAGTTAATGTTGAAGAAACAGGCTGCAGGTGAACATCGCCTTTTTGTGATTTACTATCGAGACCAAGTAGTTGGCACTATTGATATACAGCAAATTGATTTAGAAAATAAAAAAGCTTTTGTAGGATATTGGTTGCAGAGTAAGTATAATGGCTTAGGAATCATTGCCCGTTGCCTACATAAAATCTGTGATTTTGCATTCAATACTTTGGATTTAAATAAGTTATCGCTGCACATCAACACTAAAAACAAAGTCAGTCAAAAAGTCGCAGAACGTGCAAACTTCCGTTTTGTTGGAACGGATAAAGATGAGTCATTTGAACGTGGACAATTTGAAGACTTTCATAGATACGCTTTGCTGAAACATGAATTCAATACAGAAACTTCATTGTAAATTAAGATAACACTTATCAACTTTATAAAAACGTTGTTATACTGATGTTATAAAGAAAGATAGGAGTTGTCGGTGTTGAGCGAACGTAAATTAGTGGCAGAAACAGAAATTGAAGTAAACGGCTATGATATTGATGCGATGGGTATCGTCAGCAATATTGTCTATGTCCGTTGGTTTGAAGATTTAAGAACAATATTTGTAAATAAGCATCTTACCCCTTCTGAAATGTTGAAACAAAATATTTCACCTATACTTATGCATACTGAAATTGATTATAAGATACCACTTACTATTCACGACAAACCCGTTGGCAAATGCTGGTTAACGAAAATCAGTCGTTTAAAATGGGTGTTTGAATTTGAAATCAGTACAGGTAATCAAATCCATTGCCAAGGTATGCAGTATGGCGGGTTCTACAATATTGTTGAACAAAAAGTAGTACCAGTACCTGATGCATTCAGAGTTTTATAAGCTACATTAAATCTTCGGAAAATGAATGTTTTTCGAAGATTTTCATATACATAGAAAGAGGATTGATAGTCATGACTGAACATCCGCATTTAAAAGCTATAAAAGCAGCATTTCCTCAAACAATTCCAATTTTCGCAGGGTTTTCATTTATTGGTATTGCTTACGGTATTTATATGCATTCATTAGGATTCCCACCAATTTATGCGATGCTGATGAGTTTGTTGATTTTTGCAGGATCCATGGAATTTGTGGCCGGAAGTTTATTATTAGTTCCATTTAATCCATTAAGTGTCTTCGTATTGACACTTATGCTGAATTCCAGACACTTATTTTATGGTATTTCCATGTTGGATCGATTTAAAGGGACAGGAAAATATAAGCCATACTTAATTTTTGGGATGTGTGATGAAACCTTCGTAATTAATAATATGGCGAATGTACCTAAAAATGTCGATAAGACCTTATTTATGTTCTATGTCACATTATTAAATCAATTTTATTGGTTTTTCGGTACGACAATCGGAAGTCTGTTCGGTGTCTTTATTAAGTTTGATACAAAAGGCTTAGATTTTGTGATGGTCGCTCTTTTCGTTGTAATCTTTTTAGAGTCTTGGTTGAAAGAAAAGAATCATGTAAGTTCATTAATTGGGTTGGCTATCCCTATAGTTTGTTTGGTCATCTTCGGACCTAATCAATTCATCTTACCTTCAATGATTTTAATTGTGCTCGCATTGACTATCCTCAGAGGATATTTCGCAAGAAAGGGTGTGGCTTAATATGACCTTAACCCAACAAATTTTAACGATTGCGGTTGTTGTGATTGGAACGATGTTGACACGCTTCTTGCCGTTTTTAATCTTTTCTAAAGATAAAGAAACACCAAAGTTTGTACAATATTTAGGCGCTGTACTTCCTGCAGCGGTATTTGGTTTCTTAGTCGTTTATGCGTTACGTAAAACGCCTATCTTAACTGGCAATCATGGGCTGCCAGAGTTGATGGCGATTTTAGTGATTATTATCTTGCATGTGATTAAACGTAATATGTTGATTTCAATTGCGGGTGGTACAATCGCTTATATGATATTAGTTCAATTTGTATTTTAAAAAGCAATCCTTACATTTACTTATTTTTAAAGTGAAACGTAAGGATTGCTTTATTTTAGATGAAGGTAAGGAATTGTTATGGTAAGAAAAGTTTTGAATACTCCCGCAACTGTTGTTCTTCAAAGTGATTAAGTTTCCAAATAATCACAGATACTAACCAAAACAATAAGAATACGCCAACGAGCAGATAACCTAAATGATTAAATTCAATTGATGCAACTTCATCCCAAAAAGGACTGTGCAATTTAAAATGTTCACCAATCATTTGTAGTATTTCTACAGTACCGATTATCAACGCAGCTATGACGGAGATAGCGGTAATGGTAATATTGTAATAAATTTTACGAACTGGTTTTAGAAATGCCCAGTGATAAGCAGACTTCATGAGCGCGCCATCTAGTGTATCTAATAAACTCATGCCTGCCGCAAATAATAATGGAAGTGCGATAATGCCAGCAAAAGGTAATGACTGTTCAGCAGCTCCAGATGATAATGCAAGCAAAGCAATCTCACTTGCAGTATCAAAGCCTAATCCAAATAGGAAACCTAATGGTAAAACGTGCCAACTTCTGTTGATGAATTTAAAATAAGGACCAACAAATCGTTGAATAAGCCCTCTAGAAGCTAACAATTGATCCAGTTCATCGTCAGAAACTTGTTCAAAGCGTAAACGCATAAATAAACGAATCAATGACACTAAGATAATTAAGTTCAAAATACCAATTAGTAGTAGAAACAGACCAGAAACCATCGTTCCGATGATTCCACCAATAGCTTGAAAGAGGGGCATCTGTCGCTGTGCCCATGATACTGAAACACCTAATAAAAGTGCCATGATAAAAACTACGCTGGAATGGCCGATAGAAAAATAGAAGCCAACACCTGACGGATTTTGTTTTTCTTGCATCAGTTTGCGAACTGTATTATCAATAGCTGCAATGTGGTCAGCATCAAATGCATGACGTAAACCTAGTGTATATGCTAAGATACCCATTCCGAATAAAATAGGGTGTGTATGTGCACCCATCCATAAACAAGTAACACCTATCAGGTGCAATAATATAATAATGATTAAATAAGGAAGCATATCTTTAATATGAGTAGTCCTGATGTTCAATAGCGTCATCTGCTTTCTGTATTTTATAATTTAGTCAATATAATAAATTAACTATGAAAGAACTCTATTATTTTAATACGAATAAACAAGTAAGTAAATAACTAAAAGAGAATGGAGCTATTGTATTGAAAAAGTGATTTTCAAGTCTGCATAGGGTAAGTGAAAATAAGGATATATAGTGAAAGAGAGGTTTTTATCTGTGTCAGATATTGATTATATTTCATCTTTTGATGGTGTGAATCTCTACAGTAAAATTACGTTAGGTGAACAGCCAATGGCTAATTTGATTATTGTACAAGGATTGTCAGAAGAATTAGATGATTATGATGGTGTGGCTTCAACATTTAATGAATATGATTATAATGTCATTCGTTATGATCAACGAGGTCATGGTAAAACTCCTGGTGACAAAAATCTTTATGAACATGTAGATATCGTCGTAGAAGATTTAAAGGCTGTTGTAGATTATGTTAAAGCACAATTGACAGGAAAAATATTTATTTTAGGCCATGGTGTAGGCGGTACAATAGCGACATTATTTGGTATACGTTATCCGAATGCAGTGCACGGTTATATTTCTGCAGGTGGTTTGTCTCCAACGGGGCAACCTGTCTTTCGTGATGATGTCGTAGATCATTCAGCAGAAATAGAAAATCAGGATGAAGAAACGGATATTGAGAAACATAAAAGAATCAAAGCATTTAGAGAAGCGGTCCGAGATATGGATATCGAATTTTCGAAGTTTGAAGACAAAGTGTTGATTATGCATGGCGGCAGTGACCGCATTGTAAGTTCTGATGATGCAATCCAATTCTTCAAAGAAGCTAAAACCACACATAAATCATTAAGAATTTATGACGGGTTAGATCATGAGTTATTAAATGTAAGTTCATATCGCGGTATGTTATTATCAGATATTGTAAATTGGTTAGATTTTGAATTATCTATGGAGAACATTGATAAGTAAGCACACCAAGAATAAACAACAATTCAACTGATTCAAGGAGTTTGAAAGAAAATGAAGAAAACACAACCGACCTTACATGATATTGCGAGAATTTCTGGCTTGTCGATTGCGACGGTCAATCAAATATTAGAAGATAAAAAGCATGTTTCTAATGATCAAGCACGTGCACGTGTAGTGGAAGCATTAGAAATGTTAGGCTATGAACCGAGTCGATATATTCAATCTTTACGCGGAGAAAGTATTAAAACAATCGCATTTATTATACCGAGACACGATGCTTATTATGCCTCTGTCATTGATGCGATTGAGCATCAACAAGGTTCAGAGTCTATTCGAATTATTGCGATGGCATCTAATGAACAAGTACAACGTCAAGATGAACTGATTGATTGGTTTGTATCACAACAAGTAGATGGTATTATTGTTTCGCCAGTTTCAGCACAAATGCGTATTTCAAAACGTTGGAGAGACATTCCAATGGTAATTATTGATAATCAAATTGAGGATGAACAGATACCTTACATTGGATTAAATCATGAAGATACAGCCTATCAAGCTGCTGAACATTTATTGAAACAAAACCATCAATCAATCGCTTTAATTTTAGGTAATCCTGCTTCTAGTGCAACAGCTGATACAAGAATGGGATATAAAGCAGCATTAGAAGATTTTGAACAACAAATGGATGAACGACTAATTTCATATCAATATACTGATTTAAGTTTACAAGCTACAGAAAAATACGGCTATGACACTGTCCAGCAACTCTTTGCGCAATCAAATCATCCAACTGCATTGATTGCTTCGAATCATGCGATGTTGTCTGGTATTTTACAAGCACTTAAAACAAAGGAATTAAAAGTGCCTGAAGATGTTGCAATTGTTACATTAGAAGAGAATAGTTGGAATAAAGTACATTATCCGTCATTAACCGTTGTAGGTATTCATGCTGAAACTATCGGCGCATCAATTTTTGCACGCTTAAAACAATTTTTTGAAGGAGAAAGTGAACAAATTCAATCAGATTGGTTAATGGCACAGTTAAATGTCAGAGACTCTAGTGTGCGCTTATCTAAAAATGAATAAAAAATAAACAGACTTAGAAACAATGTCTTAAAGAAAGGGAGAAAAGACAGGTTTCTAAGTCTGTTTTTTTAGGGATTTTAGAAATGATATACTAGGGATTTTTCAATCAAACGTCATCTCGGTTTGGGACAACTGAACGTGCATTTTGTCTGCATACGTGAATAAGGGCAATAGTAGAGACAACAATACTCATAATAATGGCTATGACAGCACCCGATTCTGGATGGTCAACGTGTCCTGTTTCTGGCAAGTCAGCGTATGATGCGGTTTCACCCTGATAGTGTGAGCCTGCATCTTCACTTTTTGAAGTTGTTGCTGATGCTTGATGCGCATAGGTTTGTCCTGCTGTTGCTTTTGAGGTTGTGGACTCAGTATCTGCTTCTTTACGATTTCTTTCTGCATCTGCGACATTTGTCTTTGAAACATTTTCTGCAAGGGAAGGATCGGGTTCAACATCAGCAGCTTGAGCCACATCAGTTGGATGCGATGTAGGGATAAATGTTTCAGTTGTTTGAGCAGTATCAGTATTTTCGACCAAAGCGGATAATTCAGCGGACTGTTCATTTGCGTAATCATGACTTTCAGCAGCATTCATCACTCCAGGCATATTAAAGAATAGTAAACCGCTTAAAACTAGCGTAGAAACATGAAGCAAGCTTTTCTTTTTACTTAACTTCATAGGCATGAAAACAACACTCCTATTTCAAAATGAAAGTGTCATGTCATCCATGGTGTTATGAGTATGAGGTATAAACTGTCGGATGAAACAGACAAAACGACAACGAAGAAAATTGATATACACATGCGGATATGTGAGAGATAGATTTCTGGTGTACGGCTTTATGGGATAGTATTGCTTTCCGCAGTGATTCGGCGTTATCATCAATTTCTTCACTTCAAGCATGGCATAGGAATATTAAGCTAACTTAAAATTGAGTTTAAAAAAGGATAAACTTCGTAAATTTTCAGTATATTAGAACTTTTTAGGTATTAAATTGCTCAAAATCCTACGGTATCAAGCATTTTAGCTTTTACCCGATAAAATCACCCGAATTTGTTGGTTTAAAGTTATTTACTAAAGTGTTATAGTTGCTAATGGAAAATAATTTGTATAGACAAATAACAATAAAAGTCTAAAGGGAGTCTTTTAATGTTGTTTTAGGGTTAACAAGATTATTTTTATTAATGGTAAGTGTTTAAATTAATTGCTATCGTTTAAACTAATTGTGACAACTTTATAAACGTTATGATTATAATTACTCTTTATATTTAAAAATAAAGAGTAATAATAGTCATAATAAAGAGTTTGTGAAATTATTCGCAATTTGTTCACAAAATGTTTGCAAAAGGTATTGAAAACACTTTATCAAAGGTAGTATGATGTCGGTGGTAGGAAAATTAAATATATAGTAGGAAAAGAGGTCATTTGGCATGGATATTATTTTGGGAACTGGGACGTTGTTGCTAGTCCTTCTAGCAATGTCGTTATTCTTAAAATTTGCTCCTTATGGTAAACAGGGGCTACAAGCACTTTCAGGTGCAGCATGTGCAACATTTTTACCGCAAGCATTCTTAAGTTATGCGATCGGTGGCGTGTTCCACTTGGAATTCTTCCAAAGAATTGGAGACTTAGCAGGAAGCTTAAGTGGTATTGCAGTAGGTATTTTAACTGGTTTGAAATTGGGAATCTCTCCAGTCTTCGCAGTTATCATTGGTTTAGTTTTACATGATCAAAAATTATTACCGGCATTTATCGCTGCTTACTTAGTGAGCTTCTTGATTAAATTGATCGAGAAAAAAGTACCAGAAGGCTTAGACTTAATTGTCGTAATCTTAGTCGCTCCGGCATTAGCATTCGGAATCGGCGGATTAATTTCACCAGGAGTAATGGCTGTGTTAAGACAAATCGGTGGTGCGATTACAGCAGTTGGTGACAATAATCCTTACGCTTTAGCAATTATTTTAGGCTTAATCATTCCGGTGGTAGGTATGACGCCATTAAGTTCTATGGTATTAACAAGTTTACTTGGTTTAACAGGTGTTCCGATGGCTATCGGTGCATTAACAACTACAGGTTCATCATTCGTTAACTTTATGATGTTCAGAGCACTTAAAATCGGCGGCTTAGGTAAAGCCTTCGCAGTTGCAGTAGAACCTTTAACACAAATCGATACAATCGCAAAATATCCGATTCAACTTTACGGCGCAAACGCCATAGTCGGTATGTTTACAGCGACAATTGTTACGATTGCAGGTTTAGTTATTAATGTAACGGGAATGGCAACACCAATAGCTGGTGCAATTGTATTGTTTGGATTTAACAAACCAATTCCATCACTTATTACTATCGCAGCTGTTATCGTGACAGCAATTATCCTTGGTTGGATTTTAGGTAAGATTATGAGCAAAATCAACTTCAAGAAACTATCAGACAAATTACCTGAAGGCAAAGCAGAACCGTCAAAAGCAAATTAATTAAGCATTTCTTATAAAGAGATTAAGGAGATGACAATACGCTATGGCACGTAAACATGATTACCAAAGCGCATTTGATATAATAGGTCCAGTTATGATGGGACCATCAAGTTCACACACTGCAGGTGCAGTAAAAATCGGTAACGCAGCAAGAATGGTACTTCAAGGAGAACCTGAAGATATTGAAGTTCATTATTATGAATCATTTGCACAAACACACTTAGGACACGGTACAGACGTTGCAATCGTTGGTGGCTTACTAGGATTCAGCACTTTCGACGAACGTATCAGCAATGCAGTAAACATTGCTAAAAACGATGGTATCGATGTTCGTTTCATCGAAGAAACAGGAAGAAGTTTAGGAGAGCATCCTAACTGTGCATTAATTAAAGCAAAACAAGGTGATCGTCACATCGAATTGAACGGAATCTCAATCGGTGGCGGAACTATTAAAATTAAAAGCATTAACGTCAATGGTCAATGTATTCTAATGAACCACGGCTTACCATTATTAGAAATCGATGGACCAACTGACAATGCGACAATCAACCATTTAATCAATGATTTAATCGAACACGGTGCAGACATCAACGAAGAAATCAAAACGATTAATCCAGATGGCTGTTTAATGGCTTTACACTTAAACAAAGCCTTACCAGAAGAAGCACTTAGCGATTTAAGAGAGAAATATAGCGACTTAAACTTTGCATATATAAAATAAAGAGGTGTAATGTATGTTTGATTCAATTAAAGAGATCATAGATTATGCGAATAAACATGATATGAAATTCTCAGAAATTATGATTGAAGAAGAGAAAGAATTAAGTGGGAAATCACGTGATGAAATCCGTGAACAAATGAGACAAAACTTACAAGTAATGCGCGACGCAGTTGAAAAAGGGACAACTGGCGAAGGCGTTAAAAGTGTAACAGGGTATACTGGTCAAGACGCAATTAAAATTAAAAACTATAACGAAAACAACCATGCGCTTTCAGGTAATGAAATGATGAGTGCCGTTATGGGTGCAGTTGCGACAAACGAAGTGAACGCAGCAATGGGTATCATTTGTGCTACTCCAACAGCTGGTTCCTCCGGTACAATTCCAGGTACACTATTCAAATTAGAAAAAACACATGGCTTAACTGAAGATCAAATGGTGGACTTCTTATTCACAGCAGCTATCTTCGGCCGTGTTGTAGCAAACAACGCAAGTGTTGCTGGCGCAACAGGCGGTTGCCAAGCTGAAGTTGGTTCAGCATCAGCTATTGCTGCAGCAGCTGCAGTTGAAACATTCGGCGGTAAACCAGAAGCTTCAGGTCAAGCAATGGCTATCGCAATCAGTAACTTATTAGGTCTAGTTTGTGACCCAGTTGCTGGTTTAGTAGAAATTCCATGTGTAATGCGTAACGCAATCGGTTCAGGTAACGCATTAATCTCAGCTGACTTAGCATTAGCTGGCGTGGAAAGCCGTATCCCAGTAGATGAAGTAATTGAAGCTATGGATAAAGTTGGACGTAACTTACCAGCTGAATTACGTGAAACTGGTCTTGGTGGTTTAGCAGGTACACCGACAGGTGAAGCAATCAAACGTAAAATCTTCGGTGACTCACAAGTTAAATCATAATTGCCTGATGAATATGTAAATTTCATTAAAAGTTAAATTGATAAATTCTAGAAACACGCAACCTGAAAAAGGTTGCGTGTTTTTATTTATAAAAACATAAGTTGTCACAAAATTCAAAATACATATTGCAATTTGTATCTTTTATGGGTAAACTAGTCAAAAGGGGATGATGGGATATGATAACAAGATTACTATACATTTTTATTGCTTTCTTCATTAACTCAGCCATTACGTTTTACCTGACAGATATCGGTACAATGATGAATAGTCTGTTGAAATCAATGTCTATCAGTATGATTATTGTATTCTTATTCTATTACACAAAGTTAATGATGGAGACCAAAGGGGAATAACTAAATAGTACGACTTAAAATGAGATGACTTCGGGGTACATCTCATTTTTATTTTGAATGAAAGGAAGGATTATCATGTCCACATTAGTAATTATTGCACATCCTGATATTCAAGAAGGCGACGTTAATCAAGTATGGAAGAAAACATTAGAAGATCGTTCTGATTTAGTGACGGTACATGACTTGTATCAAACTTATCCAGATGGAAACATTGATGTTGAATATGAGCAAGCGTTATTACAGAAACATGATTATATTATCTTTCAATATCCCATGTTTTGGATGAGTTATCCGCCACTTTTACAGCAATGGTTCGATGAAGTCTATACACATGGTTTTGCGTTTGATGGCGGTGACGCTTTAAAAGGAAAACATTTCGCATTAGCCATTTCATGCGGCCAACCAAAAGCACATTATAAAGAAGATGGACCGATAGGGTATACGATTGACGAAATTTGTAATCCATTAAAAGGTGTTGTTAATTTAATCGGTGGCCATTTCTTTGGCATTCATGCGATTTACCAAACGGATGACATCGATAATTTTGCGACTCTTGCAGAAAATGCTGATGAATATGTGGCATTTGTTGAAAGACTTCAAAAACAGTAACCACAAGCATTTTCCTTTAGACTCCTTGGTAGGTTCACTATACTATAGGTGACTACATAAGATGAGGAGCGAAAATAGTAATGGAACAACAAGCAATACGCGATCAAATTTTACAAGCATTTAATTTTAGACATGCGACAAAACGTTTTAATCCAGACAAAAAAGTGGGTGCAGAAGATTTCCATACCATTATTGAAGCTGGACGTCTTTCACCAAGCTCAATCGGTGCGGAACCATGGCGCTTTTTAGTCGTTCAAAATGAAGACTTACGTCAAAAATTAAAAAAAGTATCTTGGGGTGCACAAGGCCAATTAGATACAGCCTCACACTTTGTGATTTTACTTGCGCGTAAAAACGTACGTCCGGGTACAGAATATTTAACACATATTATGAAAAAAATAAAAAATGTACTAGATGATGTATTAGAAGATATGAATAAACGTTATGAAATGTTCCAAAATGATAGCTTGGATTTATATGAAAGTGAACGTTCATTATGGGACTGGGCAAGTAAACAAACATACATTGCCTTAGGTAATATGATGTCAGTAGCCGCATTTTTAGGTGTAGACTCTTGTCCAATTGAAGGTTTCAGTATGAAAGAAGTCACACAATTGCTTTCTGATGAAGGAATTATGAATGAAGATGAGTTCTTACCATCCGTTATGGTAGCTTTCGGTTATCGTGCAGAAGATCCGAAACGTGTCAAAACTCGTCAAGCATATGAAGATGTCATTGAATGGCTTGAATAGTTATTTAGGAAAGACTTGAGCTTTAACAGCTTGAGTCTTTTTATTTTAATTGTCTGAATCTTGTGTTTCTTACCTTTGTTTCAATGCTATAATATTACCTATATTCTTGATTTATAAAGATGTAATACATATTAAAGGGGAGTTTTAAGATGGTAAGAATAAAAATGTTTGATGTTGCACCTTATGAAATTGACGCAATTAAAAATTGGTCAGCAGAACACCAAGTAGAAGTGGATTATGAAAGCAATCCTTTAACTATGGACAATATTGAACAAGTAAAAGGATATGATGGCTTATCATTATCTCATAATGGGCCATTCAATCCTGAGATTTATAGTAAATTAGAAAGCTATGGTATTAAACAAATTGCACAACGTAGTGCTGGATTCGATATGTATGACTTAGAAGAAGCCAAAGCACATAATTTAATCATTACAACAGTACCCAGCTATTCACCAAGTTCTATTGCTGAATATGCAGTCACAGGCGCTTTGTATTTTGTGAGACAGTTGCCACTTATCAAACAACGTATGGAGAATCATAACTTTGTATGGGATGCACCATTGATTTCACGTCCTGTCAAAGACTTAACTGTAGCGATTATCGGTGTAGGACGCATCGGCAGTATTTCAGCGCAATTGTTCTCAAATTTCGGTTGTAAAGTTGTTGGTTACGATATCGAAGATAAGCCGGAATTAGAAAATATTGTTGAATTTAAAGATTCGTTAGAAGAGGCAATCGCACAAGCAGATATCGTTTCACTTCATGTCCCGGGAAATAAAGAGACGTACCATATGTTTAATCAAGCAACATTTAATCAGTTGAAAGATGGTGTGATCTTTGTCAACTGCGCACGTGGTATGGTTGTTGAGACACAAGCTTTGCTAGATGCATTGAATAGTGGTAAAGTAGCGGGTGCTGTTATCGATACGTATGAAAATGAGGCGCAATATTTCCGAAGAGATTTTTCAAATAGAGAGGTTCAAGATGAAACCTTACTAGAGTTGATTGAACGTGATGATGTGTTAGCTTCTCCTCACATCGCATTCTTTACACACGAAGCTGTAAAAAATCTTGCTGAAGGCGGATTGAACAGTACTATGGAAGTATTAGAAACAGGAGATGCACAAACAAGAGTCAACTAAAATGCTGTTGATAAATAAAAAGATAAAAGAAAGGAGGAAGTGATGAGATGAAAGTGTTTATGCATTTAAGCTGGTTTTTTAAACAAGAGAAGTTGAAGTATATTGGCGGGCTATTAGTATTACTCTTTATCGCATTATTTCAGCTTATTCCGCCGCAAATCATCGGTAAAACGATTGATGCGATTGCAGCTGATCGTTTAACGGGAAGGCAGCTATTTACTTATATGATGATACTTGCTTTTGCGGCAGTGATGATTTATATTCTACGCTACTCTTGGCGTGTTCTGATTTTTGGAACAAGTAATAAGTTAGGGAAGATTTTGCGTAACCGTTTATATGAGAAATATACTTCTATGAGTCCATCTTTCTTCCAAAGACGTCGAACAGGTGACTTGATGGCCCATGCGACCAATGATATTAATGCTGTTCAAGGTGCCGCAGGTCCAGGTGTGTTAATGATTGGCGACTCTTTAATTACAGGAACATCAATTTTAATTACGATGGCACTGACAATCAACTGGAAATTGACGTTGATAATTATGCTGCCTTTACCTATTTTAGTCTTATTAACAAGTTATTATGGTCGTTTGATGAGCAAAGGCTTTAAAAAAGCACAAGCGGCATTCAGTCGTTTAAATGATAAGACACAAGAAAGTATTGCTGGTATTAAAGTTACTAAAACAATGGGTTATGAAAAAAGTGACCAAAAGGACTTTAAAACTATCAGTGATGATGTGGTTCGAAAAAATTTAAAAGTTGCGCAAATTGATGCCTTATTCAGTCCAACGATTATGTTAGTGATTGGTACAAGTTACTTCCTTGCATTAGTGTTTGGGACATTTATGATTTTCAATCATACAATTACGTTGGGTCAGTTAATTACTGCAACAACGTATCTTGGTATGCTAGTATGGCCGTTACTTGCGTTAGGTTTCTTCTTTAATATTATTCAAAGAGGTCATGCATCCTATGAAAGAATTAGTGGTATTTTAGACACGGAAAATGAAATAGATTTAACTTATAAAGTAAATGGTTATCCATCAGGACCCATCACTTATCAAATTAAATCTTTTACTTTCCCGAGCAGTGAACATCCTTCGTTAAGAGATGTACACTTTACTATTGAAGAAGGTATGACTGTCGGTATAGTTGGGCGTACAAGTTCAGGAAAGAGTACGTTATTACGACTATTAGTACGTGAATTTGATACGCAACGTCCTGAAGATATTACTTATGGCGGTATTCCAATCCGTGATTATGAAATCCAACATTTACGTGCAATGTTTGGTTATGTACCGCAAGACAACTTCTTATTCTCTACAACTATCCGAGAAAATATTGCTTTTGCGGTACCGAATAGTACAGAACAACAAATTCAACAAGCAGCTGAGACCAGCTATGTTCATCATGATATTTTAAATTTCCCTCAAGGGTATGACACGGTTGTTGGAGAACGTGGTGTTTCATTATCAGGAGGTCAAAAACAACGTGTTTCTATCGCACGTGCAGTCATTTCGGATCCGCCTGTCTTGATGTTTGATGACTCTTTGTCAGCAGTTGATGCAGATACAGAAGAACATATTCTTAATAATATGAGAGACCAAAGACAAGGCAAAACGAATATTATTACTGCCCATCGTATGAGTGCAGTGAGTCATGCGGATTTAATTATCGTGATGGATGAAGGTACAGTGGCAGAACAAGGGACACATGAACAATTGATGCGCAATCAAGGTTGGTATGCGAAAACTTATCAGTCACAACAATTACGCGATCAATTAACTAAAAAGTTAGATGAAGCGGCACATGAAGAGGAGGGTGATTATCATGGCTAGAAGACAGAAAATGCATGGTGATAATCAACTCAGTGCGCGTGATCAGTGGCATACATTAATGCGCTTGATGCGTTATACCTTTCCGTTTAAATGGTTGATTTTAGCTGCCTTTGTGATGCTTGGGATTTCCACAGCAGCAGGTGTGGCAGTGCCTTATATTGTGAAAGTGTTTATTGATGATTACTTAACACCAAGACACTTTCCGCAACATGAAATCATTTGGATGATTGTTATCTTTATCAGCATTGAATTGATTGGTGCGATAACAACATATATTAACATTTATATGTTCCAAAACTTCGCATTTAAAATTATCCAACAATTACGTATTGATGCGTTTGATAAAATGGGCGAACTCGGCATGAAGTATTTTGATGAGGTGCCAAGTGGAAGTATCGTGTCACGATTAACGAATGACACAGAAGCCATCGTTAACATGTTTGTCGGGGTGTTTTCTTCCTTTATGATGGCATTATTTACAGTCATTTCAAGTTTTATTATGATGTTTATTCTAGATGTCAGACTTGCGTTAATGGCTTTATGTTTTATGCCGATTATTATTATTATTTTAGCTTTATATCGTAAATATGCTTCAATATTCTTTGCGCAAGCACGTCAACGGTTATCTGATTTGAACGCGAAACTTGCCGAATCTATTGAAGGTATCCGTATGATTCAAGTCTTTAACCAAGAACGCAGACTACAAAAAGAATTTGATGAAATTAACGAAGAGCACTATCAATATAACTTGAAAACGATTCGCCTAGATGGTCTATTATTACGTCCAGCCATCGGTATGTTAAGTATCTTTGCGACAGTAATGATACTAAGTTATTTCGGATTATTAAGCTTCTCTTCGACTGTGACGGCAGGGGTTGTTTATGCGTTCGTACAATATATGCAGCGCTTCTTCGAACCCATTAACCAAGTCAGTCAAAATTTGAATATATTCCAACAAGCTATTGTCGCAGCTAACCGTGTCTTTACATTACTAGATAACGACACATTAGAACCTAAACAAAATGAAATCGCTGACCATCATATCACAAAAGGTAAAATTGAATTTAAAGATGTAACCTTCAGTTATGATGGAGAACACAATGTATTAAAACATATTACATTTACTGCTAATCCTGGTGAAACAATAGCGCTTGTAGGCCATACAGGTTCTGGTAAAAGTACGATTATTAATTTATTTATGCGCTTTTATGAATTTCATCAAGGTGAAATATTAATTGATGGTCAATCTATCAAATCAATTCCAAAGCAAGAATTGAAACAAAAAGTAGGGCTAGTTCTGCAGGATCCGTTTATCTTCTATGGAACAGTCTTATCTAACATCCGCTTATATCATCCAACAATGACATTCGAACAAGCAAAAGCTGCTGCAGAATTTGTGCATGCTGATCGCTTTATTGAACAACTGCCAGATCAATATGAGCATAAAGTAATAGAGAAGGGTAGTGCATTCTCTAGTGGTGAACGTCAATTAATCGCATTTGCGAGAACGATGGCAATTGATCCTAAAATTCTTATTTTAGATGAAGCAACTGCTTTTATTGATTCTGAAACAGAAGAGCAAATACAAAACTCATTGAAAGATATGCGTAAGGGACGTACAACGCTCGCAATTGCACATCGATTGTCGACGATTCAAGATGCAAATCAAATTTTAGTGTTAAATCAAGGTGAGATAGTCGAACGGGGTACTCATGAAGAATTACTTGCGCAAAAAGGCATCTATTATAATATGTATTTGCTGCAAAATGGATAAAAGAATAAGCGTAACAAAAGAAGCACCTAAAGCCGTTTGAACTTTAGGTGCTTCTCTTTAGTTTATGTAAGTGTTATTCCTTACCAGCTAAGAATAGTTTAAACTCTGGGAATTGTTCAATCACACGTCTTGCGAATGAACAGCTCGCAGTGATTTTAAGTTGATTTGCATTCGCGTAATCTACTACTTTTTCAACGAGTTTCGTTCCGATACCTTGGCCGCCTAATTCATCACTGACAGCAGTATGGAAAATATCAATCACATTTTCTTGCTCATCTCTGAATTCAATGATGGCGCTCGGTGAACTTTCTTCCCCAATAAAGAACTTATGGTCGCCTTGCTTTAAATCTGTCATAGTCATAATCCCCTTTATCTATTTAATGTTACTCCTATCTAAATGGTACAAAACAAAGCGGGTCAGAAACAAGGGTTATTACAAAAATTATATGTTTTCTTTAATGTAAGCGTTTTCTTTAATTTATAAATTTACAAAATAATTAGCACCAAATTAAAAAGAGTACTTTTCTCTTTAATGTGTATATGAATAGTGAACCTAACTGTTTTTTAATTATAAAATATTAGGTTGAAAATTTCAGAATTCTGAGAATCTAAAAGATTTCATGAATACCATTGCAATTTAGTGTATTTAAGGGTATAGTTTAAAACATAATGATTACGATTTGGAGGGACCTTTTAAGATGAAAAAGACACTTTTCATAATGTTATCTTTAGTCTTAACAGTTGTATTAGCAGCTTGCGGTAATGGTGACAGCAGCAAAGACAGCGGTAATAAAGACAGTAAAGATGCTAAGTACAGCGAAAGCAATAAGATGAAAGTTAACACAACTGTATTCGCATTCCAAAGTTTTGCGGATCAAATCGGCGGTAAATATGCAGATGTGAAATCAATTTACCCACCAGGTACAGACTTACATAGTTTTGAACCAACACAAAAAGAAATCATGAACATTTCTAAAGGCGACTTATTTATTTATACAGACAAAGAAATGGACCCAGCAGCGGGTAAAATTGCGAAAACAATTAAAGACAACAAGAAAGTGCTTGAGTTAACAAAAGGCTTAGACAAAAACGCGATTCTTCCTGGTGAAGAACATGAGCATGAACACGAACATGAACATGGTGACCACGAAGAAGGTGAACACCACGAACACGGTGATCATGAAGAACACGGTGAACATGAAGAGCATGGTGATCACGAAGAACACCATCATCACCACGGCAAATACGATCCACATATTTGGTTAGATCCAGTAGCAGATAAAACATTTGCGAAAGAAATCAAAGATGAATTTGTGAAAAAAGACCCTGATCACAAAGATTACTACGAAAAGAACTACAAAAAATTAGTTCAAGACATCTCAGATGTAGATAAAGAATTAAAAGACGTTTCTAAAAACAAAAAACGCGACAAAGTGATTATCTCTCACGATTCATTAGCTTACTTAGCTAAACGTTATGACTTCGAACAAGAAGGTATTAATGGCATGAACAACGATGAACCAACACAAAAAGAATTAATGGCTATCGTTTCTGATATCAAGAAAGAAAAACAACCATATGTATTATACGAACAAAACATCACTTCTAAAGTGACAGATATCATCAGAAAAGAAACTAACACGAAACCATTACCATTCCACAACTTATCAGTTTTAACAAAAGATGAATCAAAAGATAAAGATGTTACTTATCAATCATTAATGAAGAAAAACATCGAGTCACTGAAAAAAGCTTTAGACAACTAATGTGATTAACGTTTATGATACGCATTTCCGGTTAAATCGGAAGTGCGTATTTTTTATTTACATGAAACAAAATACTGGTATAAAAATTATACTGGTGTTATAATGAGTTTAACAAAGTAAGTATAATAATTATACTGAATAAAGGAGGTTTCCATATATGGAAAATATTAAACGCATACATCATATTTCAGCAATTGTAGGTGACGCACAAGAGAACTTAGACTTCTATCGTAATGTACTTGGCTTACAATTGATTAAACAAACAGTAAACTTCGATGACCCAGGTGTTTATCACTTATACTTCTCAAGACAAGATGACGACAAACGTATGGTAATGACATTCTTTAACTGGCCAAATCAACATAAAGGTCGAGTGGGAAGCGGACAGGTTGGACGTATCGCATTCAGAATTCCTAAAGGCTCAATGGATGCTTGGGAAGCACATTTAAATGAACAAGGTATTGAAACTAAAATTTCTGGTTTGTTTGACGAAGCAACATTAGAATTTAATGATGTGCATGGACTAGCTTTAGCATTAGTTGAAGGACAAGAAGAAGCTGAAGATAATGCTATTATAGGTTTCCATGGTACAGAACTATTATCTGCAGATCCAGCAGGTACTCGCAGTACATTAGTTGATGATATGGGATTAAGAGTTGTTAACGAAAACCTTCTAAAATCCACTTAGAAACAGAAGGCGAAGAAAAACACCAAATCATTATGTCTGCACAACCATTGCCAAAAGGTTTATTCGGTGTAGGTACAGTGCATCATGTGGCTTGGTCTATCCCAACAGAAGCAGAACATTTAGAATGGCAAAAACACATGGAAGACCATGGTTACTTTGTGACAGAAGTTAAAGACCGTAACTACTTCAAAGCGATTTACTTCAAAGAAAAAGGTGACATCGTATTTGAAATGGCGACAGATGGTCCAGGTTTTGCGGTAGATGAGCCGAAAGATCAATTAGGTCAACATCTTCAATTACCGCCACAATATGAAGATAGACGCGAAGCTTTAACGCAAAATCTTAAACCGTTGAAATTATAATATCAGTTATATAAAAGAACTCCTGTGCTTACTTATTTAGAGTAAGTGACAGGGGTTTTTTCGTTTGAATAATGATAATAACAAGATGAGGAATTATTTTTTAAAGGTGCAAAGTGCCATAAATATTTTAACTTCGAAACATTTGGACATATAAAAGAAAGATTTGGATATTCTATTGTTTTCAGAAAAATGATAACGTTTACATGAATAGAAAATTAATTATTTGAAGGTACAAAGACAACACCAGAAATAACAATCTATAGATAGAGGTGAAAGGATTGGAAAGAAAATTAACGCGCTTTGAAAAGTATGCATTTGGATTCGGAACAGTAGGAAAGGACGCCATTTTTAATATTGTCAGTTTGTTTTTAATGTTCTATATTACGGACATTGTTGGACTCTCACCCGCATTCGTCGGAGTGTTGTTCTTCGCAGCACGTATTTGGGATGCGATTAACGACCCGATTATGGGCATGATTGTTGATAATACACACAACCGCTTCGGCAAATTCAAAACATGGCTCGTTATTGGTACATTAATTAACGCTGTCATCACAGTATTACTCTTCACAAACTTTGATTTCGCAGGCAACGGCATGTACATTTACATCTCAATCATGTACATCATATGGGGTATGACTTATACCATTATGGACATCCCATACTGGTCTTGGTTGCCGAACCTAACAAATAATCCGCGTGAACGTGAAGAAGTTGCGGTAGTGCCACGTTTCTTTGCGAGCTTTGCGGCATTTGTGATCGGAAGCTTCGGTTTAATGTTCATCCATAAATTAGACGATTTCTTAGGTCAACCATTCAGAGGTGCAGGTATTTTTGCGCTTGCAATCATCTGTAGTATTACATTTATCATTACTATTGGTATTACAGTATTCTTCGTTCATGAAGACACTGAAATTGAAAGACAAAACGCAATTAAAGTCCGTTTTAAAGATATTTGGCGTATTCTCTTTAAAAACAAAGAGTTGCTTGCGGTAATTGGTGTAATCTTAGCATTCAACTTATGTGGACAAATGATTAACGCAATTATCTTGTATTACTTTAAATATGTGGCTGGCGTAGAAAGCTTATTCTCTGTCTTTAACACAATGATTATTATGGAAATGGGATCATTATTGATTTTCCCATACTTAGTTAAGAAAGTCGGACGTAGTGCAGTATTCAACTACGCTGTATTTGGAATTATTATTGGTTTAGTAGTTATCTTGCTTGCAGGCTTTATTGCGCCGCACGCAGCAATCTGGGTAATTATTGGCGGTGCATGTATCCGCTTCGGTACAGGTACACTTGTCGGAATCAACACAGTCGCGTTAGCTGACGTAATCGACTACAGTGAAGTGAAATTCGGTCAACGTAACGAAAGTGTCATCACATCAACACAAACATTCTTAGTAAAATTAGCACAAGCATTTGCGGGATTAAGTGTCGGTGTCGGTTTATCAATGATTGGTTATGTGCCAAATGTTGAACAAACAACAGATACAATCTGGGGTATCAGAATCGGTATGATTGGGGTACCAATCTTCTTTATCATCATTTGTAGTATTTTATATCATAAAGCCTTCAACTTAAAAGGCGACTTCTTACGTGATATTCAACAAACACTTGAATTTAAACGTAAAAGAGAAGGACGTCCGCCGATTCATAAAGAAGAAAAACTGTAACAATACAATAAGCAGTGTTAGAGCTTTTATTCATAACTCTATCCACTGCTTTTGTTTTACAGCAACAAAAAAGTAGCTGCTTGATAGTTTCATTTATTCAGATTGCAATGCTTTTCTGGCCTTATAATTTTTGCGGTATTGCGTAGGTGGACAGTTAAAGTACTTAGAGAAAGCCTTGGAGAAAGCAAGTGACACATCATAATTAAGTTCATCTGCAATGGCTTGCACAGTTTTATTTGTGAATTTCAGCTGTTCAGCCGCAAAAGCCATACGAAGATCGGTGAGATATCTGCTTGGTGAAGCGCCAAATTGCTTTTTGAAACGTTTATAGAGCTGACTACGGCTCATGTTTGCGACTTGAGCAGCATTATCAACAGTAGTATCTTTGCTTTTGAAGTTGTCATTGAAATATTCTAAAGCATCTTTTAAATCTGTTGCTTCACGTTGATCAGGAATTACAATTTCTTTTTGGTTTTGTTGTGTTAGGAAATATAACAATTCAAATAGTCTTATCTTTAGTAAGATATCGTGGGTGTCCTCAGGGGTATGGCTGTTTGCCAGAATGCAGATTTTAAAGATTAATTTAAACAGTGTTTCAGTGTTTTGATTTAAGAGGACGAATTCATCTGATAAAGAAGTACGTGTAATAAAACTGATGGCATGTGTGCCGCTGAAGCCGACCCACATATAATGCCAAGGTGTTTCTCCTGTCGCATGATATTTGACATGCATGCCTTTGAGCAATAAGAAGACATCACCTTTCTTTAAATGGTAAGTCGTATCATTCACAGTAAAGGTGCCGGTTCCTTGTGTCACGATATGCAAGACAGCAGGTTTAGTGACTTCATATTCATAGCCGTTACCTACGTATAAGTTTTCTTTGCCGCATTCATCAACTTGGGCTTCGTAGCTTGTTTTTTTAAGTTTTGTCCAAAAGACTTGCACTTGTCTCACTCTCTTTCTCTCTATGATAGAGCCATTATAACACGTATATTTAACAAAATTATATAATTTTTGAAAAATACTTAGGAGGGTCATACCGTGAAATTAGATTTACACTATAACTTAGAACAATTACATGTTAATACATTACCTTATGCCGCTTATTTTATCCCAAAGCCGCAACAACACAATACTTCTGTAACACAGTTATCTGGTGACTGGAACTTCGGTTTCTTCAACAGTGTGGCAGAGTTCGAAGCAAGCCGTCATAAAGCGACACAAACTTTACCGGTACCGTCTGTGTGGAATTTACATGGATTTGACCAAACACAATATGTCAATATTAAATATCCAATCCCATTTGATCCGCCGTATGTACCAGAAGATAATCCATGTGGTTATTATGAACGCAACTTTACCATCGATTCTATCTATGACAATGACCATCAATTTGTGTTGAACTTTGACGGTGTCAGCAGTGCGTATTATGTATGGATCAATAATACATTTGTAGGCTACAGCCAAGTTTCACGCAGTGCGTCACGTTTTGATGTCACATCTTTTGTTCAAGAAGGGGACAATACGATTCAAGTATTAGTCGTTAAATATTCAGATGGTACGTATTTTGAAGATCAAGATATGTTTAGACATTCAGGTATCTTCAGAGATGTGTATATTGTAGAACGTCCTAACAATCGTATTGAAGATTATACGATTCAAACGACAGTCGATACAGCTGTACAAACAGGTGCAGTCCATTTAGATGTGACGCAAGTAAATGGTAAACCTGATTATACAGTAGCGCTGCTTGACCAAGAAGGCGGCGTCATTACTGAACAAAAAGGGACAAATGAAGATGTTTTAGTATTAAATGTAGAAAATGCTGCTTTTTGGAGTGCTGAAACACCTTACCTTTATACGCTAGTCATCACAACTGCGGATGAAGTTATCACTGAACAGGTCGGTTTACGTGAAGTTGAAATTAAAGATCAACAGTTATGGATTAATGGTAAATCTGTGAAATTGCGTGGGGCTAACTATCACGACAGCAACCCGGAAACGGGATATGTCTTAACTGAAGCGCAAATGCATGAAGATTTGACATTAATGAAACAAGCCAACTTTAATGCGATTCGTACAGCACACTATCCGAAAGCGCCTCGCTTCTATGAGTTAGCTGATGAATACGGGTTCTATGTGATGAGTGAAGCGGATATAGAAACACATGGCGTAGTGCTGTTTTATGGAGATGAAAATACCAAAGACTTTAATATTATCGCAGATGACCCGCAATACGAAGCACCGATTTTAGATCGGATTGAAGCGTCTATTGTACCGCTGCGCAACTTCTCATCTATTATTATGTGGTCATTAGGTAATGAATCTGGATATGGTGTCAATATTGAGAAAGCAGCTGAACTTGCGAAGGATTTAGATGCAACACGTCCGGTCCATTATGAAAGTGCCTTTTACGCAGAAGGTGGGGAATATTTCTCTAAACTAGATATGATCAGTCGTATGTATCCGTCACCTGAAGAAATTAAAGAGCGTTATTTAGATAATCAAAATATTACACAACCCTTTATCTTATGCGAGTATGCACATGCGATGGGGAATTCACCAGGCGGTCTTTTAGAATATCATGAATTATTAGAAGCGTATCCAAGCTTTATTGGTGCGTTTGTTTGGGAATGGTGCGACCACGCAGTAAATATCAGTCAAGATGAAGCGCAACCAGTCTTTCGTTATGGCGGAGATTTCGGAGAAGATTTACATGACGGCAACTTCTGTGTAGATGGTATCGTGTCGCCAGATAGAACGCCGCACGAAGGTTATTATGAATTCCAACAAGTGAATCGTCCGGTGATTTTATCTCATTATGATAAACAGACGTTAACGTTTTATAATCGTCTCGATTTTATTGATGCAGATGAAGTCTTGCAATTACGTTTTACGATTACGACATTATCAGGTGAACAATATGAAGAGTATGCAGATTTAACAGGATTTGAACCACATACTGAAATTTCTGTGGAACTGCAGACGTTTATTGATGAAGCGATTTTAAACCAAATCAGTGATATTTTAGTAGAGTATATTTCACTTAAAGATCAAACAATTTTAGGTCATGATCAAATCGTTCAAGAACGTTTGGAATTTGAAACAGTAACAGAGCATGAAGCTGCTTATCAAGTTTCAGTGGATGATACAGCACATACTATTCACATTTCAGGAGAGAATAGTGATTATGCGTTTGATACGCGAACTGCTTCATTAACGCACGTTACACAAGCAGGTAAGCTCGTGCTTCATGAACCTACTGCAATCCGCATTTGGCGTGCACCGACAGATAATGACATTAATATTCGTAAGCAATGGGAAGAAATGGGTTACGAACATGCGCATACGCGTGTATATGATTATTCGATTGTCGAATCTGAAGGCGGCGTAAGTATTCAATTCCAAATCAGTATTGTGCATAAACGTGTGCCGAAAATCTTAACGGGTACTTTAACTTGGTTAGTGCATGCGGATGGTAAGATTGAAGCGGATTTAGAACTTGAGAAGAATGCACGTATGCCGTTCTTACCGAGACTTGGCTTAGAATTCAAGTTATCAAATGACTATCAAAAATTAGCATACTATGGTCATGGACCCTTCAGCAGTTATGATGATAAGCAGCTTGCGAGTCATTTAGGTTACTTTGTTTCTACAGTCAATGATAATTTCTGGCCGCATATCAGACCGCAAGAAGACGGCAGTCACAATAATACAACACATGTGACATTAAACAATACAACAACACAAGTTGCGTTTAACGCTGAAACACCATTCAGTTTCAATGCGAAGCCTTATTCAGATGCGCAACTTACAACAGTAGAACATGCGGATCAATTACACTTAGATGGTTACACATATGTTAATATCGATGTCGGTCAAAGTGGTATCGGTACAAACAGTTGTGGACCGGAATTACCAGAACGTTATCGTATGGATGATGTAGAGTATCACTTAAACTTTACATTGCAGTTCAATGCATTATCTTAAATCCTAGTACACGAGACAAATCACAAGCTATAAAAATAAGATATAACCACAAAAAAGCAGAAGGTGACGTTTAATCAGTCAACCTTCTGCTTTTCTTTATGGTTATTAATCTGTATAGCGATGAGACATAAGTTCTTTTAAGTTGCGGATTTCTTCTTTGATGAATTGTCCTGTGTTCGTATCGCGGATACGTTTACGTTGAAGTTCTTTATCGACAAGACGTTTTGTAGATAATTCATCTGCACCGTATCGTAATACGTTTTCTTTCGTGTTGAAGTGTTGGTGTGCCACTAGCTGCATACCGTAAGAGTTGTACAGTAACGTATAACCCGCAATACCTGTTGTAGATTGATACACTTTAGAGAAGCCGCCATCAATGACGATCATTTTACCGTCGGCTTTAATCGGATCTTCACCATCAATTTCTTTGACTGGTGTATGCCCGTTAATGATATGACCTTGTTCAGGATCTAAATCAAAGTCTTCTAAGAGTTTGCCTACAACTTTAGGGTCTTCACGTAGTGAATAATATGGGTTCTTTTCTTCTTTATGAGTTGCTTTATCTTTAATGAAATAACGTTCGAATGTTGTCATGGCACGTTTTCCGAATAATGAAGAATATTTACCTGTCCATAAATACCAAACTAAGTCAGTTGCTAAATCATCGGTAATATCTTTATTTCGGAATGCTTTACGCATATACATTTCGAATTGGTCTAATAATGGACGGCCAGCATAGAATGTGCCATCAATTTCCATGCCTTCCATATTGCCATGTTCATCAATCGGGATACAGCCGTGAATTAATAAATTACCGTTGTAAGGTAAGTAAAGTGAACCTTTATCCATTAAGAATGTCATATGACGTTTAAGCTTTTCTGATTCTTGTACAGAAACTAATAATTTATCAATGACTTCTTGTTCTTCTGGTAATAATTTAGCTGGGTCTTCTGGATCTACCGTTACGAAACATGTATCTGTTAATTCATGTGTTTGGCCATGTAATGTATACGTTAAGTTATCATAGTCAACATGTTCTAAGACTAAGCGTTCTTCCATTTCGAAAGAAGGACGACGTTTGATAATCGGCATTTCTAATTTGAATTGAATCATCGCAATGGCTTGATGAATTTTAGTGATTTGAAGTTGTTCTTGTTCAGATAAGTTAGAATCAGAACGTAATTTTGGACGGAAAGCTGGGTTATCACCATAGTATTTTTCAGCTAAGTTTAATAATGGACGTAAGTTGATACCGTAAGCATCTTCAACGATATTCAAGTTATCGTAACGTGCACAAATACGTAAGATGTTAGCTAGGCAGACACGAGAACCGGCATAGGCACCAATCCAAATCGCATCGTGGTTGCCCCATTGGATATCAACAGAATGATAGTTGATTAATGTTTCTACAATTTTTTCAGGTTCAGGACCACGATCATAAATATCACCGACAACATGTAAGTGATCTACGACTAGACGTTGAATTGTGTAAGATAAACCGATAATTAAATCGTCTGCTTGTTGAGTTTCGATGATTTGACGCATCAACGTATTGTAGTAAGGTGTTTTATTCTCAAGTTCGTTAGTTTTATAAAGTAACTCTTCGACAATATAAACAAACTTTTTAGGTAATGCTTTACGTAATTTAGAACGTGTATATTTTGAAGCGGAATATTGAACCATTTGAATCATTTGGTCAATACGTGTTTCATACCAACGGTTTAATGGCTCTTTTGTTTCGAAGCTGCTTTTAACCATTCTTAATTTATCTTCTGGATAATAAATTAAAGCAGTGAAGTCGCTGATTTCTTGGTTCGACATTTTATCTTTGAAGATGTCGTTGACTTTCGTACGAACATTGCCTGAACCGTTACGTAAGACATGTTGGAAAGATTCATATTCTCCATGTAAGTCACTGACAAAGTGTTCTGTACCTTTTGGTAATTCTAAAATAGATTCTAGACTGATAATTTCTGATGCAAGTTGTTCTTCATGGTTGAATTTCTCTGCAAGTAAATCGAAATACTTATTTTTAAGTTCACGTTCGTTGGTAATCATTTGTGCCTCCTGGGTTTAATAATAATAGCGCTTACATTTGATTATTGTACTTTTTTAACAATTTTTCAATGGTGACGTTTTAAAAAACTGAAAAAATAATGTGTGGTTGGATTAGAAAGAGGGAGAATAGAGAAATAAACTAAATATTTGAATCAGCTATGTTAAAATAAAAATAACATAAAAATATCAGGAGGTCTTATGACACCATTATTATCAGTACATCATTTAACGAAACAGTTTTCTAATAGCCGCTTCTCCATCAATGATGTCTCCTTTCAAGTTGATCCAGGTGAAATTGTCGCTTTAATCGGCAAAAATGGTTCAGGCAAATCAACGTTAATTCGTATGATTGTGGGAGATTATCCTTTAACTAGCGGAGAAATCTATTTTTTCGGTCAACGTGTCTCACCTGAAGATACAGCTTACAAAAATGACATAAGTGTTGTATTTGATTCCATGAATTTCACTAAAAATATGACCGTTGATAAGTTGAATCGTATGTTTCAAAAGGTGTTCCGCCATTTTGACAGTACTTTGTTTAATGATTATATCCAGCGTTTTGAACTGCCAGAAAAACAGGCAGTTAAATTCTTTTCAAGAGGTATGTCTATGAAACTCTCTATGGCAGTCGCATTGTCACACAAAAGTCGATTATTGATTTTAGACGAAGCGACAGCAGGATTAGACGCAGCAAGTCGTGATGAGATTCAAGATGAAATTGAAAAGTTTGTGCATGATAGCAATCGTGGTGTGTTGATGACATCTCATATTGCAGAAGATATTGACCGCTTAGCGACAAAGTTAGTTTTTCTGAGACATGGCCAAGTTTATACGCAAATTGACAAAGCAGCATTATTCAACAATTATGCACGTTTAACATGTGATGAAACAGAATTTGAAAAACTTGAAGACGAAGATGTGTTGGCAAAAAAACACCACTTAGGTGAAGTTCAAGCGATTGTGTTAAAAAATGAACGTACTTTATCTTTTGATTTAGAACCTATCGAGTATATTGATCAAGTCAACAAAATAATCTTAAGAGGTGAAGACATATGAAGGGTTTAATTTATAGTCAGTATTATTCAACTCAGAAAGCATTGTGGATCTACCTAGGTATCGGTTTATTGTTAGGTATCGGGTTCACAGCTGTGGATTTAGAAGGGTTTCAACCGTTAATTAGTTTAATCATTTTAATGTTTTCTGTTTCAGCTGCGACTGATAATTTGAAAAATGAAGCAGCAGCGGGTTGGTATAAATATGCGATTACATTACCTGTCAGTCGCAAAGAAATTGTACAAGCACATTATGCATATTATTTTCTGTCTGCTGGATTAGGGTTAGCCATTGTTCTGTTTATTTTTGCAGGCAGATATCTATTAGGCTTCGGTACTATTACTGAATCCCTTTCAGCTATCATGTTAGGGATAGGAATTTGTTTGTTAGTGTCATTGTTTTATCCGTGTACTTATGTGGTTGGTGCAGATAAATCGAATATAATTCAAATGATTATCACAGGAATTATAGTAGTTACATATATCGTGTATAACACTGTAACACTTATCATTGGCGGTTATATGTATGGCTCAGGTAATGATGCCATGCAACATACTGGTTTTGAACTGGGACGCATGTCTATCTTCCTTGTCTTTGCGCTAATACTTGCGCTGTTTGGTTACTTCATAGGTTTGAACAAGTTTAAAAATCAGAATTTCTAAAAAAGCAAAATAAATCATAACAAATAGATAAAGCACACTTCATTTTTTTGAAGTGTGCTTTGTTTTCGTATTGTTTAGTTTTGTCTATGACGGCGTTTCGCATTGTAACGGTAAGCAAAGTATACTAACGCAATTGCGATAATAGCATACATGATATATGAGTATGTATGCATTACATTTAAAATATCGTGCCAGTTATCGCTTAACGATTTACCTAAATAGATTAAACCGAAGTTCCAAATTGTTGTGCCGACTAATGACAATGTCGCAAATGTGACGATGTTCATTTTGTTGACGCCTGCAGGAATAGTAATCAATACACGTAAGACTGGAACGAAGCGACAGATAAAGACTGCGATTGCACCGTATTTTTTAAACCAATTGTTGGCACGTTCAACGTCTTTACCTTTAAGTTTAATCCATTTACCGTATTTGTCTACGAAGCGGTAAAGTTTCTGTTCATTAACTAAGCTACAGATGTAATACAGAATCAATAGCCCCATAAATGAAGCGACTGTTGCGATAATCAATAGCAGCCAAATAGAAATATGTGATTTTGCGGCTAATACACCTGCGAAAGTCAGCACAATTTCTGAAGGCACGAAAGGCAGGATATTCTCAGCAAGAATTAAAATGAAAATTGCGAGATATCCCCAACGCGAAATAAAGTCAGTCAGTATTTGTTCCATGGTAATGCGATGACTCCTTTTTATGTACAAGTTTTATAATGTTTTAATTTTATTTAAAGAACACCTGTGGTTTTGTGTCCAAGCTATATTGTACTAAAAATAGAATCAAATAACATCTATTTATATATCCAGCATAAGCATGTCCAAATTTAAAAATCGTAAAAGTCAGGCGTAATCATGGTTTATTCGAGGTGTTTTATAAATAACGAAATAATATTGTGTCATTCATAGTGTTCAAATTTCTGTAAAAAAGTTATTGTGAACGGTTTCAAATAGTGGTAATATTTACTAGAACAACTTAGGTCATATGATGACCTAATGTATTTTGAACACAGAAAGTTGGGATATCTATGAGTGAAAGAAAGAGTAACGTACGATGGTTCTTCGCATTTGCGTTCTTTATTATTGGGGTTATTGCCTATATGGACAGATCTAACATCTCCTTAATTGCGGCACCAATGATGGAAGATTTACATATGACGAAGGCTCAGTTTGGTTTATTAGCAACATTCTTCTCAGCGGGCTATGCGATGATGCAAGTCCCATCCGGTATTCTTGCGGAAAAATTCGGACCGCGAAAAATGTTGACGATTGCGTTGATTTGGTGGAGTGCATTTACGATTTTAACTGGTTTAGTTAAGAACCACGGTTTATTATATACTGTGCGTTTCTTATTCGGTGTAGGGGAAGCGCCGATGTATCCATCAAACGCAGTATTCAACTCATATTGGTTTACTAAAAATGAAAAAGGGCGTGCATCTAGTGCGTTGCTTGCAGGGTCATATTTCGGTCCGGTTATCGCACCGATCGTGACAGTATGGATTGTAAGTTTATTTAACTGGCAGGCCGTATTCTATATCTTCGGGGCAGTTGGTTTTGTGATTGCGTTATTGTGGGTGATTATCGCAAAAGACTTACCTGAACAACATAAAATGGTTAACAATGCTGAAAAACGTTATATCATTCAAGGTCGTGACGTGGTTGATGCAGGTGAAAAACAATCTGCACCATGGAGCGCATTCTTTAAACATTTCAGTTTCTATGCGATTGCAGTTCAATATTTCGTAGTACAATTTATTGTTGGTTTATTCTTAATTTGGTTATCGACTTACGTAATGGAACAATATCATGTTAAATATACAGCATTAGGCTTATTGGCAGGGGTGCCATGGCTTGCGATGTTTATTTGTATCATGATTGCTGGTGCAATTTCAGATAGAATTTTACAAGCTGGCAAATCACGTTTTGTCGCTCGTGGTTCAATTGCGATTGTAGGTATGGTTGTCTTTAGTATTGGTTTATTATTCGCAATCCGCAGTGAAGTATTAGAAGTGAATATCGCTTGGTTAGCAGTATGCTTAAGCGGTATGGGTGTCACTACTGGTATGAGCTGGGCAGCAGCTGCTGACATCGGACGTAACTTCTCAGGTACAGTTTCAGGTTGGATGAACTTATGGGGTAACGTCGGTGCGATGTTAAGTCCATTAATCGCTGGTATTTTAGCTGATTTGATCGGTTGGACTTGGACATTACAATCATTAATTATTTTAGTTGCGATAGCTATATTAATGTGGTTCTTCGTTAAACCAGATAGTCCGCTTGTAGTCAATCGTTCTAAAATGTAAGCACAAGTATAAAATAAGATAGTAAATACAGGTCATGTTACGATGAATGAGAGAAAGGGTCTTATCAAGCGTAGCATGACCTTTTAATTTTATTATGGTTCGTTGAATTATTTTAGGGGAAAGAAAGTACTGGTAAAATATAGAAATTGGAGAGGGAAAATATGATTACAGTAATTGTTAAAACAAAAGTCAACGATATGAATTATGATAAATATACACAATTAATGGGACAATTAGTCGCAGCATCACAAGCTGAAGCATCAAATATCAGCTATGAACATTATGAAAATGCGAATATCCCAAATGCCTTTGCGATTATTGAACAATGGAGTTGTGAAGAAGGCTTTGAAAATCATAAGAAATCTGATCATTTCCAAGTGTATTGGCAAGAAATCGTACAACTTTGTCTAGATGAGCCAGAAATTATTGTCTTTGATAACCAAGAAACACTCACAGAAAATTAAGCAACAAATAAGGCAGGGCATGACTTTAGTGCTATAATAGGACATAAATAGACAAAGACATAAAAATGTCTGTCATGTCAAATCAGTAAGGAGAATGAAGAGTATGATTTACCAACATGGAACTTTGGCGACGTTAATGGCTGGAATGCTTCAAGGCACAGTATCTGTAGATGAGATGCTTGAACAAGGAGATATGGGCATCGGTACATTGACAGGTTGCGACGGTGAAGTCATTTTTATTAACGGTAACGCTTATCACGCAGATGAATACGGCGGTTTCAGACACTTAGACGGTCATGAGATGTTGCCGTTTGCGACCATTACGAAATTTGACCCTACACAGGCATTTGAAGTGTTGAATGTTACAACTCAAGATGAATTGTACGATCAAATTATGGAACGCATGAAGAGCCGCAACTTATTCTCAGCAATCCGTATCACAGGCAGTTTCAATCATGTCCATGTACGTATGATGCCGAAACAAGAGCCGCCATATACGCGATTAATGGAATCAGTGAATCGCCAACCAGAACACCATTATGATTATTTAAATGGTACAATTGTCGGTTTCTTCACACCTGAACTGTTCCACGGTGTTGGCTCAGCAGGTTTCCATTTACATTTCGTGGACCAAGACCGTACAGTAGGCGGCCATATTTTAGGCTTTGAATTAGAACGAGGCAGTGTAGAAATTTCTGATGCAGAAACGTTCGAGCAACACTTCCCAACTAAAGATGAAGCATTCTTAGAAGCAGATATTGATTACGAAAATATCGATGAAGAAATCAGAATGGCAGAATAAGCGAAACAACATCCTAACGTCAGGATATAATACGCGGGTATTATGTTCTGGCGTTTTTTATTTTCATATAGGACATAACCATCTGATAAGTTAAAAGATAGATGACTTTAATATTTGAGAGGAGAAATCGTATGGCGCACTATATCAAGTCGCTATTTAAATTTAATAAACACAATGTGAATTACAGTAAAGGAATAAGACAAGGCTTATTGATGCTGACACCGTTACTGTTAGGATATCTGTTAGGTTACTTCCAATTTGGTTTATTAATAGCGACAGGGACATTGGCTAATATTTATGTCTTTGGCGGATCTGATAAATCTAAATTACGTATTTTATGGTGGTGTGCTGTCGGGTTTGCGTTATGTATTACATTTGGAACACTGACAGTTGCAACACCGTTGCTGTTTGGAATATTGTTGCTGCTTGTTACTGTTGTAGCATACTACATATTCAGTGCTTTAGAAATTCCTGGTCCTTCAGCAACTTTCTTCATTGTAACGTTTGCGTTACCGATTAACATGCCGATTGCGCCGGAACAAGCATTGACACGTGGCGTTTTTGTATTTATCGGCGGTATCTTTGCGTTAGTAGTTGTAGCAATACTGTTAAAATTACAAGAGAAAAATACACAAGAGCGTGCCATTGAAGCGGAGTATCAAAGCTTATTAAAACTTGTTAAAGAATACGCAGATAGTGAGAAATTCAAGAAAAATACTGAGCAGTTGGTTAATCAGTTTAAATCTACAGATAAACAGCTGATTACTTCTTTTACTTCTAATAAGAAACAATCTGAACAATTACATCGTTTATATTTACTGCATAATAACGCAGAAGGTATCTTTGCTGAATTGTTAGAGTTGAAGACTAAAGAAGTCGAAACATTACCAGATGTTTTAATTGAAATGATGCAGTATATTGAACGAAGTGTTTCTTCAAGGTTAGAAGAACAAGAAATCATGCAGTGGAGAGAAAAAATAGAGCTGCCGGTTAGCTTTCAACGTTTAGAAAAACAGATTTATCGTACAGATGAAATCTTACATAGTCCGACAGGTCAAATTGAATACGAAGCGAATCTAAGACAACCATTATACGGACAACAGTTAAAATATAACTTAACATTAGATTCACTCGTATTAATGAATACTTTACGTTACAGCATGATTATGGGTGCCGCCATCTTTATCGCGTTGATGTTTGATTTTGATAAAGCGTATTGGATTCCATTGACGGCACATACGATACTGATTGGAACGAATACGATTCATAGTATGGAACGTGCCGTTGCCAGAACAATTGGTACGTTTATCGGGGTCCTCTTATTGACCGTTATTTTATCCCTTCACCCGCATATGATTGTTAGTATTATTGTACTTGCGTTAAGTGCGACGATTACTGAAGTTATTATCGGTGCGAATTATGCGATAGCGATGATTTTCATTACAACGCAAGTTATTATGTTGAACGGCCTTGCATCAGGTAAGTTATCTATTTTAATTGCTTTACCAAGGGTTGTAGATGTAGTCATCGGTGTGATTATCGCAGTCATCGGTCTCTTAATACTAGGCAGAAAAAATGCATCGCAAACATTACCAGATGCGATCGCTGAAGTGGTTCGTTATGAAATGTCTTTCTTCTATTATGTCTTCTCAAGAAATGAACATTTAGCAAAACAAGCACCGAAGTTCAGTGAATTAAAATTACGTATCAAACTAAGCAATATGAATAGTATGTACCAAAACGCACATGGTGAGTTATTTGCGGATAGTACAAAAATCAGTGCGTATTATCCAATTATCTTTGCGTTAGAAGAAATCAGCTTTATGTTATCAAGAGCGCAAAACAATCCAAAACCGCAAACGATTGATGATGTCGTTATGGGTCAGTATTTAATTGCGTTTGAAGGTATCGCGACGCACTTTGAACAACATGTACCGCTTTATCAAGGCACAGGCTTACCTTCTTTACCGCAATATACGAATATTCGCACTGCACTGTTGAATATCCAGCAGTATGCACGTTTAAGAAATTCGGACAAGATTGGAAATCCTCAATAAGTGGTATAGCAATATTAAGTGATATTGAAGAGGAGGGCGTTATATGCCTTGGACATTAGATGACTATCCAAATACTTGGAAGAACTTAGATAAGTTAGAACGCAAGAAAGCGATTGATATCGGTAATGCGATGTTAAAAGATGGTTATGACGAAGGTACATTGATTCCGATTGCGACAAAGCAAGCTGAAGAATGGTATAAAAATGCGTCGAAAGAAGAACTTGATGAGTTGAAAAATAAAAATATTACAAGTCATCAAAAAGATAAAGACGCGCGTCCGGAATTAAATGAAAATGATGTCGAAGTCTATAAAGAAGATAACGAGTGGAAAGTCAGAACGCATGGTGCGAAACAAGCTGCAGATAGTTATGATAAGAAAGAAGAAGCGGTTAAACGTGCCAATGAAATCGCAGATAACCGTGGCACAAAAGTACATGTGAAATCTTAAATTAAGTGCACGATAATGATTATTTAAAACAGGACTTGGGTATTTTAAAAGTACCGATTCACAGCATGCAATATAATAAGAAACTGAGCGCGTTGCATAGTGAATCAAGGGAGCAACAGATACGTTATTATAGAAGAAAGCCTCTTAACAAATTGCGTTAAGAGGCTTTCGTTTGTCTAATATACTGTTGTTTATGCTTGTGTGATTTGCCATCCATAAGGTTCTGGTAGTTGAGACCAATCTTGATCGTATTCTTCTGTTGTTAGTAAGCATTCATCTAATGATTTTGTTAATGCTTCTTGGTCTAAGTCTGTACCGATAATCACAAATTGTGTATGGCGGTCGCCAAACTCAGGATCCCAGTTTTCACGCACATCTTCACGTTCATGCAAGATTTCACGTTGTTGTGCTTCAGACATTGCCGCAACCCAGAATGTAACAGGGTGGATAGAGACTGAAGAACCTGCTTGTGACATTAAGCACGCCACATGATTATATTGTGCTAACCAAACAATACCTTTAGCACGTACAATTGTATTCGGCATATTTTCTAACCACTTATGGAAACGTTCTGCGTGGAATGGCATACGACGTTCATATACAAATGAAGAAATACCGTATTCTTCTGTTTCTGGTGTATGTGTCGCATGGCCGCCTTCTGTTAATTCTTGAAGCCAGCCTGCAGAGTTTGATGCAGCTTCAAAGTCGAATAAGCCAGTGTTTAACACATCGCTCAGTTCAACTACTGAGTTTTGTGTACGGATGAATTTCGCAGTTGGTTGTAATTTGCGTAAAATACCTTCTAGTTTGTTTAATTCTTCTTCTGAAACTAAGTCTGTTTTGTTTAAGACTAAAACGTCACAGAATTCGACTTGGTCAATTAATAAATCAGCAATAGTACGTTCATCTTCTTCACTTGTACCTTGATCACGGTCAACTAATAAATCTTCTGATTTGATGTCGTTGATGAAGCGGTTCGCATCAACAACAGTAACCATTGTGTCTAAACGGCAGATGCTTGTTAAATCGATACCAAGTTCTTCATCGATATATGAGAATGTTTGTGCGACAGGTACAGGTTCAGAAATTCCTGTTGATTCAATCACGATTTGATCAATGCCGCCACGTTTAACAATATTTTCAACTTCTTTTAATAAGTCTTCACGTAATGTACAGCAGATACAACCGTTAGAAAGTTCTACTAATTTTTCATCAGTACGTGAAATGCCCCCGCCTTCAATTACTAAGTCTTTATCGATATTCACTTCACTCATGTCATTAACAATGACCGCAATGCGTAAGCCTTCTCTATTTTGTAAGATATGGTTTAATAAAGTTGTTTTACCTGAACCAAGGTACCCACTCAGTACCGTTACTGGTATTTTAGCCATAAATAAATCCTCCTATTTATATATACACGCGTTTAATCGTAATTATTACGATTTATATTGTATAGAAAAAAAGAACGGTGCGCAAGGTGATGAACCTAAACTATGAATGTTTAAAAATAAAGAATTGTCTATTAAATATGCAGAGACTCGTTTTGTATCTTTTGAAAAATTATGCGCAAATATTCGTTTGTGAATTACAAATAATTAATTTTAACTACAAACTTCGTTATAATAAAGATGTCTGAAGAACGGGGGATTATTATGTATGTAGAGAGAAGAGAAACACTTAACCTTAATGCGCTTAAGGAAGATTTAAAACGTAATATCACAAAGTTTCAAGAACAAAATTATCGAATTGAAGAACTCGTGGACTTTGTGAGCTTACATCATTTGTATGCATCAGCGTTAGAAGAAGTCAGTACGAAGTTGAGTATTTTAGATAATGACTTCCAAATCTTATATGAACATAATCCAATTCATCATATGGAACGACGTGTTAAAGAAATCAGCAGTTTAGTACGTAAGCTGGAAACAAGGGGATTGCCAGTAACGACTGACTCTGCACGTCAAAATATTACAGATATCGCTGGAATTCGTGTGGTATGTAATTATTTGGAAGATATTGAAGTCGTAGCTTCTTTATTATTAAGACAAGCTGATGTTAAATTATTAAAACGTAAAGATTATATAGAAAATCCTAAAGAGAATGGCTATCGCAGTTTACATCTTGTAGTATCAATACCGGTGTTCTTAACAGATACGGTTGAGTATGTACCAGTCGAAATTCAAATCCGTACGATTGGTATGGATATGTGGGCCAGCCTTGAACATAAATTACGTTATAAAAATGCGACAAATACAGAAGTTTATAAAGATACATTAAAAGAATGTGCTAAAGAGATCGAAACAGTAGAGTATAAGTTGCAGAAAATGCATGGAGACATTTTAAAACAAGTCAGCCATGAAGATTAATCGGAAAGAAGTTGAGTCTATGAAGATTCAACTTCTTTTTTTATGAAAAAATCAATGTAATGTACACAGAGGTACTCAGATGGTTGGTAAATTAGTTATTTGGTATATTTAACCGAAAAAATCCAAAAAAACTTAAAAAACTTTGAAAAATGCATATTTAGTACTTGATTTATGCATAAATATGCGTTATAATTACATATGTAAGGTTGATAGAGGCGATAACTAAAGGAATTAAGTTATTTGACTTTAATTGACCAAATAATAATTATACAAATTTTAACTTGAAAACAAGACATGAAATTGCAAGGACACAATAGATAATGTAGAAGTAGAGAAATAAAAAGAACATGTAATATTAAAGTGTTTTGAATCTTTGACAAGGTGGGTATATTTGAAATGTAAGAAGTAGTTTATCTTGTCAACTAATTGAATATCTGAATTTAAAGCACTTATCTGTTAATAATATGACACGCACAGCGAAAAAGTATTGTGTACTTGCCACAGGAAATAACATGAATGGAAGTGTAAAACAGTTATTTTAAGTCAGACAGAGATTCTTAAAATAATGGATTTTTACCAATTAACGGAGGTTATGAATATATGAATAACGGATTTTTCGGAAATGAATTTGACTCAATTTTTAGAAGAATGATGCAAGATATGCAAAATGCAGATGGAAATAAAAAATATTATATTAATGGTCGTGAAGTATCACCTGAACAATTACAAGCATTACAACAACATCAAGGTGGTCACCCTTCACAACAAGTACAAAGTGCACAACCAGGACAAGCTGGCGGTGGACAAGGCGGCGAAGACTACTTAGAAAAAGTAGGCCGTAACTTAACTGAAGAAGCAAGACAAGGCTTATTAGATCCAGTAATCGGACGTGACAAAGAAGTTCAAGATACTGCAGAAGTATTAAGCCGTCGTAATAAAAACAATCCAATCTTAGTCGGTGAAGCTGGTGTAGGTAAATCAGCAATCGTTGAAGGATTGGCACAAGCAATTGTGAAAGGTAATGTACCAGCAGCAATTAAAGATAAAGAAATTATCTCAGTAAACATTTCTTCATTAGAAGCAGGTACTCAATACCGTGGTGCTTTCGAAGAAAACATTCAACAATTGCTAGACAGCGTTAAAGAACGAAAAAATGTCATCTTATTCTTTGACGAAATTCACCAAATCATCGGATCAGGTTCTACTGGCGGAGATTCAGGCAGCAAAGGCTTATCTGATATTATCAAACCAGCATTGAGCCGTGGTGAAATTTCAGTTATCGGTGCAACTACTCAAGACGAATATAGAAACAACATCTTGAAAGACCCAGCTTTAGCACGTCGTTTCAACGAAGTAGTTGTTAAAGAACCATCAGCACAAGATACAATCAAAATCTTAGAAGGTGTTCGTGAAAAATTCGAAGAACACCACAATGTAACATTACCTGATGATGTATTGAAAGCTTGTGTAGACTTATCTATCCAATACGTGCCACAACGTTTATTACCGGATAAAGCATTAGATATCTTAGATATCACAGCTGCACATTTAGCTGCACAAAATCCTGTAGTAGACAAAGTGGAAGTTGAAAAAGAAATTAAAGAATTAGAAGATAAAAAATCTAAAGCAGTCAGTGAAGAAGCTTATTCTGATGCAGACAAATATCAAAAAGAAATCAAAGAATTACAAGACAGACTTGAATCAGGTCATGGTGAAGGTTCAACAGCAACTGTTCAAGATGTAGCAGACACTGTAGAACGTATGACTGGTATTCCGGTATCACAAATGGACGACAATGATATTGCTCGTTTGAAAAACATTTCTAAACGACTAAAAAGCAAAATCATTGGTCAAGATAAAGCAGTAGATATGGTAGCTCGTGCCATCCGTCGTAACCGTGCAGGTTTCGATGAAGGTAACAGACCAATCGGTAGCTTCTTATTCGTAGGTCCTACTGGTGTAGGTAAAACTGAATTAGCAAAACAATTATCAATCGACTTATTCGGTAATAAAGAAGCGCTTATTAAATTAGACATGAGTGAATACATGGACCGTACAGCTGTATCTAAATTGATTGGTACATCTGCTGGTTATGTAGGTTATGATGATAACTCTAATACTTTAACTGAAAAAGTTAGACGTAACCCTTACTCAGTCATCTTATTCGATGAAATCGAAAAAGCGAACCCACAAATCTTAACTTTATTACTACAAGTAATGGATGACGGTAACTTAACAGACGGTCAAGGTAATGTCGTAAACTTCAAAAATACAATCATCATCTGTACTTCAAACGCAGGTTTCGGTGATGAAGATGAAAAAGATCGCGAAGCATTAATGGACGACCTTAAAAAATTCTTCCGTCCAGAATTCCTTAACCGCTTCAACGGTATCGTAGAATTCGTTCATTTAGACAAAGATGCATTACAAGATATCATCAACTTATTATTAGATGATGTTGCTGATACACTTGATAAAAAAGGTATCTCACTTGAAGTAAGCCAAGATGCTAAAGATTGGTTAATTGATCAAGGTTACGATGCAGAACTTGGTGCACGTCCATTACGTCGTGTGGTTGAAAGAGAAATTCGTGACCGTATCACAGACTACTACCTAGAACACACAGATGTGAAAGACATCGAAGTAACACTTGATGGCGATGACATCTTAATCAACGGTGAAAAAGTAGATTCTCTATAATCCACCACGATTGAATAATTAAATCACATTTAAATTTCACGCTCTCATCTATAGAAATATGGATGAGGGCTTTTTTATTACTTTCTTGTAAGCGATTGCAATCTTCGAAACTTTGTATTAATATACTTGTATACAAGTATGTAGAACGAAAAGAGGTGCGTGATGGAAAAACAATATCCGAAACAATGGTTAGCGAATATGACAACAGGGGAAACAGTTGCGGCTGAGTTACGTTTGAAGATTATCAATGGTGAATTGACATCAGACGATGCCTTGACTGAAAATCAAGTCGCTAAACAATTCAATGTCAGTCGTTCTCCTGTGCGTGATGCGTTTAAATTATTGAAACAAGATCAATTGATTCGTTTAGAACGTATGGGGGCAGATGTCTTAACATTTGGAGAAGCTGAACGTCGTGAAGTGTATGATTTACGCATTATGATGGAATCTTTTGCGTTTGCGCGTATTAAAGATGAAGAACGTGCAGCGTTAGCTAAAACTATGCGTAAGCATTTAGAGATGATGAAAGTAGCGGTACAGTTTGAAGATGCAGAATCTTTTACTGAACATGATATTTTGTTCCATGAAGTGTTAATTCATGCGACGAAGCACCGTTATTTACTCAGCAGCTGGAATAATATTAAACCTATTTTATTGTGTTTAATCTTGTTATCGATGCGAGATAGAATGCAGACGGACCCTGATGATTTTGAAAGAATTCATGCCAACCACGAAGTATACGCACAAGCCGTTGAACATAACGATACGACATTATTACGCGATGCATTCCATCGTAATTTTGATGATGTCGGAGATTATATCAGCGCATTATTTTTAGAGAAGAAATAAGGAGGTCAAACCATGCAGTATATGATTGGAGTCGATATTGGCACAACGAGTACGAAAGCTGTTCTTTATAATGAAAATGGTCAATATTTGTTAAAACATAATATTGGTTACGACATGCAGACACCAGATGTCGATACCTCTGAAGAAAATCCAGATGAAATTTTTGATGCCGTTTTAATGACGATTAAAGCAGTCATACGAGAAGGCAAAGTAGGACCAGATGATGTGAAGTTAATCGCATTCAGTGCACAAATGCATAGTTTAATTGCGATGGGCAACGAACAAAAACCATTAACACAAAGTATTACTTGGGCCGATAACCGCGCAAGTCGTCATGCTGAAGAAATTCGTCAACAACATCACGGACACGAAATCTATAAACGTACAGGGACACCGATTCATCCAATGTCTCCGTTATCTAAAATCTATTGGTTGAAAGATGAGCATCCAGAGATTTATCAACAAGCGACAAAATATATTGATATTAAAAGTTATGTCTTATACCAACTTTATGGACGCTATGTGATGGACCATTCTATCGCTTCAGCAACAGGTATGATGGACCTTGAAACATTGACATGGGATAAACCAGCATTAGATTTGCTTGGGATTACACCAGAACAATTACCAGAACTTGTGCCGACAACATATATTTTAAAAGGAATGAAACAACGCTATGCGACACTATTAGGTTTAAACAAAGAAACACCTGTAGTTATCGGCGCAAGTGATGGCGTGTTATCAAACTTAGGTGTGAACAGCTTCAAGAAAGGCGAAGTAGCGGTTACTATCGGTACATCAGGTGCGATTCGTACTGTGATTGATCATCCAAGAACAGATGAGAAAGAACGTATTTTCTGTTATGTCTTAGATGAAGGACAGTATGTGATTGGCGGTCCAGTAAATAATGGCGGTATTATTTTACGTTGGTTGCGTGATGAATTGCTTGCGAGTGAGGTAGAAACAGCGAAACGTCTTGGTGTCGATCCTTATGATGTTTTGACAAAAATCGCAAGCCGTGTAGAACCAGGTGCGAAAGGTCTGATTTTCCATCCTTACCTTGCGGGTGAACGTGCACCTTTATGGAATGCGGATGCAAGAGGTTCGTACTTTGGTTTAACGTTATCACACCAAAAAGAACATATGATTCGTGCAGCGCTTGAAGGTATTTTATACAATCTGTATACCGTTTATCTTGCGTTAATTGAGATGATGGGTGAAACACCAACGGCCATTAAGGCAACAGGTGGTTTTGCGAAGAGTGAAATGTGGCGCCAAATGATGTCGGATATTTTTGACACGGATTTAATTGTACCTGAAAGTTATGAGAGCTCTTCTCTTGGTGCGTGTGTTCTAGGCCTGAAAGCATTAGGAGAAATTGAAGACTTTTCAATTATCGAAGACATGGTCGGAACAACACATGCACATCAACCGAACCAAGAAGCGGTAGAGATTTATCAGCAATTGATTAGTATTTATATTGATTTGAGTCGTAGTTTGGCTCCGCAATATCGTAAGATCGCAGATTTCCAAAGAAAACATTTATAAAAACAAAAAGCCATGAGCCACTGAGAAAAAGCAGTTGAAGTGTCTACCCATAATTATTAAGCACTTCGGCTTTTTCTTTGACTACTGATGTAAACGCTGTCAGTAAAGGTGCTCATAAGGAAAGCGAGGAAAAGTTATGTTTACAGAAATTTGGCCGTTAATCACGGTGGTCATTGGTATTTTAATTTTATTAGCACTCATTATTGTATTGAAGTTGAACACATTTATTTCCTTAATTATTACATCAATGGTCACTGCGTTGATGTTAGGTATGCCGTTAGATAAAGTCGTTGAAACCGTCGAAAAAGGTATGGGCAGCACGCTCGGACATATCGCAATTATCTTCGGTTTAGGTGCAATCTTAGGTAAGTTGCTCTCTGATGGTGGCGGTGCAACACGTATCGCAGATACCTTAATTGATAAATTTGGAGAGAAACATGTCCAATGGGCAATGGTTGTCGCTGCCTTTGTGATCGGGATTGCGTTGTTCTTCGAAGTTGGACTTGTACTATTAATTCCTTTAGTCTTTACTCTAGCAAAACGTACGAAAGTATCTCCACTTAAAATAGGATTGCCGATGATTACAGCGTTATCTGTAACGCATGGCTTCTTGCCACCACACCCTGGTCCAGTCGTTATCGCGAAAGAATTACATGCTTCATTAGGAGAAGTATTATTATATGGTTTCATTATCGCGATTCCAGTTACGATTATTGCAGGTCCGGTATTCGGTAAAATTGCACAAAAATTAACACCGACTGCTTATACAAGAGAAGGTGACATTTCATCATTAGGTGCACAAAAAGAATTTAAAGACTCAGAGATGCCGGGCTTTGGTATCAGTGTGTTAACTGCGACACTTCCTGTTATTTTGATGTTAATCGCTACAGTTGTTCAATTGATTACAGGGAATGTAGACAATTCTAAAAATGCATTTATCGGTATTATCAACTTTATCGGTACAGCTGATACAGCGATGTTGATCGCGGTACTCTTTGCGATGGTTACAATGGGTATCCGACAAGGCCGCAACAACAAAGCGATTATGCAGTCTGTAACAGATGCGATTTATCCAATCGGTATGATGATCTTGATTATCGGTGGCGGCGGTACATTTAAACAAGTACTGATTGATGGCGGTGTCGGTGATACAATTGCGAAGATGTTCGAAGGTTCAACGATGTCTCCGATTTTACTAGCATGGATTGTTGCGGCAGTTCTACGTCTTGCGTTAGGTTCTGCGACAGTTGCGGCAATTTCAACAACAGGTATTGTATTACCGTTGCTTCAAGCCAGTGATGTCAATGTCGCATTAGTTGTGCTTGCGATTGGTGCCGGCAGTGTGATTTTATCTCACGTTAACGATGCAGGATTCTGGATGTTTAAAGAGTACTTCGGTTTAACAATTAAAGAAACATTCTTAACTTGGTCATTACTTGAAACGATTATTTCTGTTTCAGGACTTATCTTTATTTTATTCTTAAGTTTATTTGTATAGATTTAGAACGCACGTGTCTTTCATTAGATGCGTGCTTTTTTGTTATAGTAAAGATGAAGAGGTGAAGACCATGACACGCATTGTGATAATAGAAGATATTTCGCTTACCGCAAAATACATATTAGAGACTTTGAATTCGGGACACTATGAAATTGTTGTTGTATATGATTCAAATCGAGAACCTGATCAATACCCAGGTATAATTTATCAACCAATGAATTATTTAGACTTAGCGCATTGGCAGAAATACATAGAAAAAGAAGATATCGTGCTGATGAATGCATTGCCTGAAATGTTTGGAGATGGTTTGTGGCATGGTAAGCCTCATGTCCTACGTCAATTAATTAAAGATTATGTATGTGCGGCTGGACCACTTGAAGTGATTGAGTATCATGACATTATCGCATATCAAAAAGTGAAGACGAAACAAGCTGCGTCACTTCAACAAATGTCGGTATCTCAAGACTATACAGCTCATCAAAGTATTACTGCTTATGCGCATTACTTAAAGAAAATGTCTTTAGGTCTTATTCAAGTGAAAGGACAACCTGAACGCTTTGATATTCACTTACTCAATATGAAACGTCCTTTGATTGCGATGAATCAAGTGCCATTAACGCATGGTGTCAAACTTACGCTTCAAGCAAACAGCTTGTTGTATCAACCTAAAAGTAACGCCTCAGTTTTTTATTTTATTCAAAAGCAACAATCGCTATATACCTGTTTAACGCATTTTACGCCGCATTTACCTTGGCGCATTTATCAATCTACACAAGCAGTGATACATGAATGGGTGATGCGAGGATTTCGCAGTTATTTAAGACGCTTAAATCAGGGTAACGAGAAGTGAAACAAACATAAAACAAACAATCACATTTAGAAAGGAAGAGGAACATGGAACGTCGCTTATTTGAGTTGTTGAAATGGTTAGTGGAACATCCTACAGAAAGTCCGCCAGCACGTAATACAGATCCGTTGCAAATAGAAATACAAAATTACTTAGAAGGATTAGGCTTTGAAGTCAAACGTGAACCTTTATATGAGAATGACAGTATAGTGGTTGGTGTATTAGCGGGTGAAAATAAGGATGCACCGAAGTTGATATTAAACGGTCATGTAGATGTCGCAAATGTAGAAGATCCTAAACATTGGCAATATCCGCCATTTAAATTAACTGAAGTAGATGATGCAGTGTATGGTCGAGGTGTCAGTGATATGAAAGGCGGCATGGCTTCGCTCTTTTATGTTTTAGAACAACTGCATGCACAAGGATTAAAACCAGAAGGTGACATCATTGTACAATCGGTTGTGGGAGAAGAAGTCGGAGAAGCAGGTACTAAGACGGCATGTGAATTAAGTCCTAAAGCTGACTTGGCATTAGTATTAGATACAAGTGATTCACAAGCGTTAGGGCAAGGTGGCGTGATTACCGGCTGGATTACAATACAAAGTAAAACGACAATTCATGATGGTGCACGTAGCCAAATGGTACATGCAGGCGGTGGCCTACATGGAGCGAGTGCGATTGAAAAGATGGCTAAAATCATTACAGCGTTAAAAGAGCTAGAACAACATTGGGCAGTTATGAAATATTATTCAGATATGCCTGCAGGTGCTAATACGATTAATCCAGTGGTTATTGAAGGCGGTCGAAATCCTGCCTTTATCGCAGATACTTGTCGTTTATGGATCACAGTTCATTTCTTACCGGATGAAGATTATCATGAAGTGATTAAAGAAATTGAAGCGTATTTAAATCGTGTGGCTGAAGCGGACGTCTGGTTAAAAGACAATCCACTTCAATTTGAATGGGGCGGTACTTCTATGATTGAAGACCAAGGTGAAATCTTCCCAAGCTTCACACTGCCAGTAGAACATGAAGGTTTCAAAACCTTAGCAAAAGCCCATGAAACTATTCATCACACACCGCTTGAGACAGGCATGTCCACAACAGTGACAGATGGTGGTTGGCTTGATGATTACGGTATTCCGACGATATTGTATGGTCCGGGATTATTAACAGAAGCACATAGTGTGGATGAGAAAATCAATAAACAAGATTTAACGGAGTATAGTGCGGTATTATTGGAATTCTTAAAAGATTGGTATCAACATCCTCAGTCAGCATCAACCATGAAAAAGCAGTAGGCAGAAGAAAATGGAAAATAGAAATGAATAAATGAAAAGACCCGCGGCTTGCGGGTCTTTGCTTATTTCTCACACTTTATTGATATGAGACTTATCTTAAGATTTAAATGTATTTTTTAAACGTGAAATCCAATTACGTCTTGGTTGAGACGTACCCTTGGGACGCGCCTCAGTAAATGGTGTTTTGTGTTTGATAGCTTTCGCTAATTCAACTGCTTGATGCATCAAGTAAAGTTGTGAATTTAAAGGCAGTTGATTGTTGTTAACGTAATGGTAGACGCCATTCTTATCTTGATAACGACCTTTTTGGTTATCAGATAATTGTAAGTTCACAAAGTTTAATAAGCGTTCTCTGATTTTCGCATCATGAACAGGGAATAAAATTTCTACACGTTTAATCATGTTACGTGTCATCGCATCTGCTGATGATAAATAGATTTTTTCATCTCCATTGTTATGGAAGTAGTAGATACGAGAATGCTCTAAGAAACGACCTACAATACTTACAACTTCGATATTGTCGCTCACGCCTGGAACACCAGGTTTCAAACAGCAGATACCACGGATAATCAATTGAATTTTAACACCTGCTTGTGATGCTTCAAATAACTTTTTGATAATCGTTTTATCTGTTAAAGAGTTCATTTTCATAATGATATGACCATTGCCATATTCTTGATGATTTTTGATTTCAGTTTCGATACGTTCTACGAATACATCACGAATATCAAACGGTGCTACAATCAATTCATTGTAGTGAGGTTTGATTGAATAACCGCTTAAGTAGTTGAAGAAGTTAATCGCATCTTCAGCAATACCTTTATGTGTTGTGATGATACCCATATCTGTATAGATTTCCGCTGTTTTATCGTTATAGTTACCAGTACCTAAGTGTACAAAGGGTACAAGACGACCTTTTAAGCGTTTAACCACTAATGTAATTTTACTGTGTGTTTTCAGATGTGTCATACCGTAAATTACATGACAACCTGCATCTTCTAACATACGTGCCCAATGGACGTTGTTTTCTTCATCGAAGCGGGCTTTCAATTCAACAAGAACAGTGACTTGTTTACCTTGTTCAGCCGCATATTTCAAACTTTTGATAATCGGTGAATCTTTGCTGACACGATACAATGTTTGTTTAATCGCAATTGTATCAGGATCTTCAGCAGCTTCACGGATGAAGTCGACAATCGGTTCAAATGATTCGTATGGGTGATGGAAGAAAATGTCACGTTTTAACGCTAAATCATAGACATCATTGTAACCTAATGATTCAGGAATTTGCGGCGTATAACGGTCATAACGTAAGTTTGGCAGTTGTGGTGTTAAATAACCAACTAAACCAAATACCATTGTTAAATCTAATGGACCATCCACAAAGTAAACATCATCGTCATGAATTTCTAATTGTTCTTTTAGACCTTCAATGTCTAATTCATTTGTATTACGTGAATCAACTTCTAGACGTACAGCTGAACCGCTTTTACGCATTTTCAAGAAGCGTTCGATTTCGATTAATAAATCTTCAGCACCGTCTTCATGAATTGTTAAGTCAGCATTACGTGTAATACGGAATGTGAAAGTTTTTCTGATGTCATAGCCTTGGAAGAGGAATTCAATGAAATAATCGATAACATCCTCAACCATTAAAACGTATTGTTTATCTTCATCTTTTAAAATCATGAAACGATCAATTAGTGATGGAATTTGAACAATTGCTGTATTTGTTGTTTCATCAGTATCTAATTCTACAAAGATATTCAAACTTTTATTAACAAGCTTCGGGAATGGATGATATGCATCAATGCCCAGTGGTGTTAACGTCGGTAAAATATTATTTTTGAATTCTTGTTCTAATTCATTTTGTAACGTTTCATTTAAATCTTGTGGTTTGGTAGTAATCACATTATATTCGCGTAAACGATTCGTCAATTCGTTATAGCGTTCGTACTGTAAATCAACAAGTGGCGTATTTTTTTCTTTTATAGCAGCCAGTTGTTGTTTAGGTGTCATTTGAGATTTGTTCTCGGGTTTGTTGAAGTTCATTTTAACTTGGTCTTGCAGCCCAGCTACACGGACCATAAAGAACTCGTCTAAGTTAGATGCGAAAATCGCAATAAAATTTAATTGTTCTAATAAAGGATTTGTTTTGTCGCTCGCTTCTTGTAAGACACGATAGTTGAAGTCGAGCCAGCTTAATTCTCGGTTATTGTAAAACTCTGGTTTGTTGAGATCTTTTTCAACGACTTGATTTTCCATAATGACCACCCCATGGTAAGTAAATAGACTTTATTTAAATAAAAAAATTGAAATGACTATGTTCTGTGATGTCATTCAGAGATGTCAGTAATTGCAATTTAAATTTTATATTGAACGCTCAAGTGCAACTTGTTGTATAACTTATTTCATTGTATACAAATGCTTAAATCCACAGAAACATCCATTTGTAACTTAACATATTAATGTTAAGATTTTGTAAAGTTTATTGATACTTTTCCTTTTAATACTTTTTCTAAGTGTTTCTTTTGACGGTTTGCTTGATATTCTTCTGCAATCGGATGACCGGTGTAATAGGCATTTAAAGTATAATGCTCTTTATCATTTTTCACGAGTTCAATACGTTTGATTGGATTGGTATGTGACACATTCAAGGCATCGATGAATTTTAAAATACCGCCAAGAGATTGTAAGTCGCTTAGTTGGTCACTGTTCAACCAACCGGTTTCATCATTATAGAATTTTAATAAGCTTTTATTTTTAAAGCTTGCCATTAACGCTAATTGAACACGATCATGGTGACTAAAACCATCAATCATTGAGTTTGAGATAATGTAATACGTATGTTGTGATGCTGAATCGGCATCGATAAAACGACCTAAATAATAAATATAAGCCGCTTGTTTAAAAAGGCGTTGGTCTTTCTCAGATAACTTGATAATGTCCTGTTCTTTTAATTGATCTAATAAGTCACCAGCTAAAACGACACGTTGTTTGGCACCTACACCTTCATGTTTATAGGTGTTAGACAATTGATATAATGCACGGTTACGAACGTTAAAACGATCAAAAGCATCTTTGATCTTTTGGTTGAGTTGATACATCACATAACCTTCACGTAAACCTTTTCTAGAGAAAGTGAATTGTGTCGCATCTACTTGTTTGAATAATGCTTTAAAGACAGCGACAGCAGGTAGAATGATATCTACACGGTCACGACTTAAGCCGTCTAAGTTTGTTAAGTCGTCACGTGAACTGTCTTCAATTAAATCAAAAACTTGATTTAAGTCATCACCCGTCATGGTATAACAATGCACGCCGCCAATAGGGTAAGCGACTTCAGATTGATGGATACGTGCTACGTTACGTGCAGAACCGCCGACACCGACTAAAGCTACTTTTTGGTTATTGATCCAATCAAGTGAACCAAAGGCTTTGTCTAAGAATTTCTGCATTTTTTTAATCGCATCTTTGTCATTATGATCTTTACCTTCAAAGAATTTACGAGATAAAGTAACGACACCGAATGGGAAACTGTGAGAATGAATTAACTCTTTTCCTTTAAATAACGTAACTTCAGTAGAACCACCACCGATATCGACAGAAAGTCCATCTACAATGGCAGTAGAGTTAATAATCGCATAGAAACCGTAATAAGCTTCATCTAATTCTGGAACAATAGATAGTTTCATACCGATTTTTTTCTTCACTTGTTTTAAAATGTCGTCTCTGTTTTTCGACTGACGAATTGCAGCTGTCGCAATCGGATGCAGTTCGTCTACTTTATATTCATCTGCGACTTTCTTAAAGCTTTGTAATGCTGAAATTAAGACATGAACACCTTCATCGTTCATTGTTAAGTCATCTTCTAAATATTGACTTAAACGTGCAGGTGTTTTTATATTTTGTATTTCCGTAAGGCCTGTTTTACTATCGTATTCAAACACAACTAATCTAATGGTGTTTGAACCGATATCGATTAATCCAATGCGTTTCATGAGAACCCCCTCTGATTGCTTAGAAGCAGTCAGCAGACGATTAATCAATTTCTGTCCTGGTAAAATCATATGACTAACTCCTTCTTTTAGAAAAAATGAGAACGCTTAATGCCTGATATGACAACAAGAGTCACATTCTTTACTCACTTTAATTTTATCACAAAACATTACATTCTACATTAACTGTATAGACTAAAATGATAGTAATATTCATTATTTTGAACAAGCAATCGCGTACACTTTAAATTTTCAAATAGGACATAAAAAATAGATAATAGAGATACGTGGAAATGAAAAAAGGTGGTATAATAATTTTATTAAATGGATAAGAAAAGAGGGAACGATATGAAACGCAGCCTTCTCTTTATGGGGATAATTATGTTGAGTCTTTTCGTCTTAGCAGCTTGTGAAAAAGAACAATCCAAAACATATCAAGGCGAATTAGCGGGGGCAGATGTCATTGATACTTTAACTTATAAAGGCGATAAAATGGTTAAACAATCAATGATTATGACAATTAAGTACGACGAAAATGGACTTTCGAAAAGTGATGCTGAAAATATTTTAGCTAAACAAGAAAAAGTGTTCGAAGGTTTAAAAGGTGTTAAATACAAAAAAGATATCAAAGAAGACAAAGCAGTTCAAAAAGTAGACATTGATTATAAAGAAGCAGATTTAAAACAGTTATCACATAGAGTCGGTGTGACAGGGCCAAAAGAAGGCAATGACTACGTCGATGTTAAATCTGTAGAACGATCATTGAAAAAATCTGGTTTAACTGTTAAAAAACCACTCAGCGAAGAATAATCTCATCATAAAAACAGCAAGTCACTTCAGTGTGATTTGTTGTTTTTTGTTGCTTTTAATCAGATACTAAACATTAAATATAATACTAAATATAGATTTTAACGTGATTAAATAAGAATAATTGTTATAATCAAATTGGTAATGATGGAGAGCTTTCGATTCTTCCTAAAGTAATCAATTAATTTGATAATTTAAAAAGAGAGGCTAACTATGTTAAATATCCAAGATTCAAATTATTTTAAGAGAATTATTAAAATTTTCGTCGTAGCAATGACTCTTATTTTAATTGCTTTTGTGTTATCGCTTATCTTTAGCCCATCAATTGAAACTTTTAAAAGTATATCAAGTGGTTTACCTTCTAACCTTGAGGATGCACAAGGATTAAATAAAGTATGGGAATATATATTAAATAATGGTGGCCGCGTTCCGCTTCAAATGTTTATATTTTCCTTAATTCCAATACCATTTTTGTACTGTTTAAATATAATTTCTACAAGCATAGTTACAGGTATCATGTTTGGATTTGCAATTCATTTTGATTTTAATAAAGGGATTATTATGGTCGGATCCGCAATTCCCCATGCAATTATAGAGATATTTGCCATGTGCATCGTTATTAGTGGTTTATATAAATTAAATCAAGCAATCGTCAGAAAGATAAGCAATTTATTTAGAAGTAATAAAAAGCAAAATTTTTCATTTAAACTAGCTTTAAGTAATTTGCTAAAAGTATATCTTCTAGTTGCTTTACCTTTATACATACTCGCAGCGTTTTTAGAAACATACTTCACAGATTTCATATATAATCTTTTCACTTAAAGACAATGTTGCTATATTTTAATAGTCGGCATTAGGATGATATTTTTGTCTGATTTTTGTTGAACATTAAGAATGAATTTTTGAAAATATACACAAAAATCACATTAAATAAACGAGTGATATGTTATAATCTTGTTTTGAAACGAAAGCAAGCAGTTAACGTATAAGTAGCTGCTTAGAAAAGGTGATATCGTGAATGAAAACGAACAACGTCCATTAGCTCAAACACAAGATAATCCTTATCAGTCAAATCGTGTAATGAAACGAGATTTTTGGTTGATTCCGCTGTTCTTCCTTGTGATTCCATTAATTACTGCACTAGTGATGTTTCCATTACGTTTAATATATGAAAGCCAATTTGGTGATTTAACAAGGCATACATTTATATTGTTGAATGTGATCGGCAGTTTAGTAGGTCAAATAGTGGTAGTACTGATTTATTACTTGATGCATCGAAAATATATCATACCAATTGCGAAAGCACGTTTTGCGAAAGTAAAACGCTATGCTTGGGTGTTACTCCTTACATACTTAGCGATGTCTGTCGCACAAGCAATCTATGGTGGATTGATGTTATTACTGCCAAAGCATCTGCAATTTGATAACACACAAAACCAAATGATTCTTCTTCAACTCTTTGATAATCCTTGGGCATGGCCAGTTTTATTTATTGATATTGTGATTTTGACACCGATTATAGAAGAATTGATATTCCGTCATTTAATTATCCATGAACTTGGTAAGAAAATCGGATATACAGCTGGTGCTATTTTATCCATTATTATATTTGCGGGTATTCATGTAACAGGGGCTGTCTCGCCATTTGAATTCGGTGTATATGCGATCATGGCAGGTGCATTAGTCTTTGTTTATATGTATTCACGTCGTAATTTAGCGGTATCTATTACTTTTCATATGATTATTAATGGTATTGGCTTTATCGGCATTGTCGGTCAGTTCATTATGGATAAATTTTCATAATATAAAAGCATAATCAAACACTCTAAAGGCTGCATATGCAGTCTTTTTCATTTCCTAGGAAATAATTAAATTAAATCGCGCATTATATAGACTTTGATGGTTAAGATAAGTTTTTAACGTTTTATGATTTATTTATGCAAATCTGGTTCAGTTTTGTACAATAAAGAAAACAACAAGAGGTGACAACATGACACAAACAACAAAGACACTAGAAAATCCTTTTGACTCAACTAAAGTTATGAAACGTGATTTCTTCCTATTTCCGTTATCTTTCTTCTTATTATTTGGTACGGCAGTACTACTGCAACTTGTGCTTGGTCTTTATTATGGTGCCACTAATAGAGAAGTTCCAATGATAAAGTATGAAGAGTTTGGCGGTATCGCACAAGATGTATCAAGTTTAGGTTTGTTATTCATTTTCTACTTAATGCATAGACGTTATCTGATACCTATCGCGAAAGAGAGGATCAGGCGTGCATTTAAACTATGGTATCTAATTATTGGCGGAGGTATTGTGGTTTTCACTTTAAATGCCGGTATAGGATACCTTATGGAACATGTGTTACACCTTGATAATACGCAAAACCAAGCTATGATTGAAGCTATGTTTGAACATCAATGGTTATGGCCATTCTTATTTATCAGCATTGTTGTCCTCGCGCCAATTGTAGAGGAGCTTTTATACAGACATGTGATTATTCATGAGCTCGGTAAGAAAATCGGCAATGTTCTAGCAACACTATTATCCATTATTTTGTTCGCGGGTATACATATGATGTATGCGACTTCTATATATGAAGCTTTACCTTATGTGATGATGGGTACGGTCTTTTCTATTGTTTATTTGATGAGTCGAAAAAACTTAGCGGTTGCGATTTTGCTTCATGCCTTCAACAACGCAATCGGCTTTATTTTGATGTTATTTTCTTAAGTCATAGATATGCATGAACACTGGCTAAGTATAAAGTCAGTGTTTTTATTCTATACTTAGATAATTGTCATATTTTTCAAAATTGAAATATGTTAAATTGTATAAGAAAGGGAATAGTAAGGTGATGGATAATGTCATCTCTCTAGATTGAAGAAAAGGAGCAGTAGTATGGCGATTTTAGAATTAAAAGATGTGTGCTACAAAGCGGATAAACGTCTGATTATTGACCATTTAGACTTAACGGTTAAAAAAGGCGAAAAAATCGCAGTTGTAGGACCGTCCGGCAGCGGGAAAAGTACGCTGTTTCATTTGTTGTGTGATTTAATCAGTCCGACGAGCGGTCATATGTATTATAACGGCAAGGAATACGATGCGTATGAGCCGGAAACATTACGTCAACGTATCAGTTATATGCCGCAAGAAACAGATTTATTTGATCGTACAATCGGAGAAAATTTAGCGTTTCCTTCTATTGCGCGAAATGACAAATTCGATAAAGACAGAGCGTTAAAACTATTATCGGAATTTGGTTTAGGTCATTATGATTTAGACACTAACGTTGAATTTTTATCTGGAGGAGAACGTCAGCGTATCTGTTTAGCACGTCAGTTGATGTACATACCAGATGTTTTATTATTAGATGAGGCCACAAGTGCTTTAGATGCGGATAATACCGAGAAAGCAGAAGATGTTATTTTTGGCTTAGCGAAAGATGAAGGGGTATCAATTATGTGGATTACCCATAGCTATGACCAAAGTATGTCACACTTTGACCGTCGTGTGGATATTGTCGATGGTAAAGTCAATAAGGATAAGAAAGGGGTAATTGATGTATGAGTACAACAGCCTTAGCTCTGACGGCACTGTTATTAATTATCCCGATTGCAGTCTCTATTAAAGAGAAATTAAACATAGCAAAAGATTTAATCATCGCATCGATTCGTGCAGTGATTCAGTTAGTCATCTTAGGTTACATTCTGCATTTCATATTTGATTTGGATGAACCGTGGATTTTAATTTTATTCGTCTTAATCATTATTATTAACGCGTCATGGAATACAATCAGTCGTGCATCTAAAGTGATGCACCATGTCTTTTGGATTTCATTTGTATCTATCTTTATCGGTACCGCAATTCCATTAGCCGTGATTGTCTTTGTGGGCGCTATTAAATTTACCGGTAATGAATTGATCCCCATCGCAGGGATGCTTGCGAATAATGGATTAATTGCGATTAACCTTGCGTATCAAAACTTAGATCGTGCTTTTGTAAAAGAATACGGTACAATCGAATGTAAACTTGCATTAGCCGCAACACCGAAGTTAGCGTCTAAATCAGCAGTAAGAGAAAGTATTAAACTTGCGATTGTCCCAACGATTGATTCAGTGAAAACATATGGTTTAGTTTCTATTCCAGGGATGATGACAGGTATGATTATTAGTGGCGTGGATCCGCTTCAAGCCATCAAATTCCAACTCTTAGTTGTCTTTATCCATACCACTGCGACAATCACAACAGCACTCATCGCAACATATCTAAGTTATAAACAATTCTTTAACCATCGTCATCAACTCATCGGCAGTATGATGGAAGATGAAGACGATGATAACTAAATCTACAATAAACAGAGCTGTAAAGCTGGGAAACTATTTCTGCTTTACAGCTCTGTTTTTTTAGCGAATATTGAAAAATAAATTCATCCACTTACATTTTGATTTCAATTCAACTATAATGGAAAGGTTGAAAATATTAATTTTACATACAAAAGAGAGGAGGCAAAGAGAATGTCAGTTATGAGAATAGTGACGTTTATTATCAGTGTGTTTATTGTCGGCATGGTCGAAATGATGGTTGCTGGGATAATGAATTTAATGAGCGCGGATTTACATGTTTCAGAAGCGTGGATTGGCCAATTAGTGACGTTATACGCAGTTACTTTCGCCGTTTGCGGCCCGATTCTAGTCAAAGTTACTAATCGTTTCAGTGCGAAAACAGTATTACTTTGGACCATTGCAGTCTTTGTCTTCGGTAATGCGTTAATTGCGGTATCACCGAATTTCACATTACTGATTATCGGACGTATTATTTCTTCAGCTGCCGCAGCTTTGATTATTGTTAAAATTTTAGCGCTGACAGCTATGCTGACGGCACCACAGAACCGCGGTAAAATGATTGGTATTGTGTATTCAGGATTCAGTGGTGCGAATGTCTTCGGCGTACCGATCGGAACGATGCTTGGAGGATGGCTCGGTTGGCGCGCGACGTTCGTTTTTATTATCGTGGTTAGTGTTGTAGCTGCTTTCTTAATGATGCGTTACTTACCGACACCTGCTGAACTGTCAGCTGTGTCAGGTGATACATCTGATACGTCGTCACAATACAAAATTTTAAACCGTGCAGAAATCATTAAATATTTAGCAGTGACCTTTATGTTGCTGACTGCGAATTCAATTACGTTTGTCTACATTAATCCGTTGATGCTGACAAATGGTTATGACATTCAATTTGTCTCTATTATATTATTAGTAAATGGAATTGCCGGAACATTAGGGACATCCATGGGTGGTTTCCTTGCAGATAAATTAACTAGTAAGACTTGGTTATTAATTGCCGCAATTGCGTTTACGTTATCTTTAGCCGCAGTTAACTGGTTTATTACGAATTCTATCATCATTGTATTAATCATCTTTATTTGGAATATCATGGAATGGAGTACTAACCCAGCCGTACAAAGTGGTTTGATCGACCACGTGAAAGGCGATGCGAGCCAAGTGCTCAGCTGGAATATGTCTAGTTTAAACGCAGGTATTGCAGCGGGCGGTATGATTGGTGGCTTAATCGTCTCAAATATCGGTGTACATGCGGTTGCTTATAGTTCAAGTATCTTAGGCATTGTGATTGTATTAATTGTCTTAAGTATTAAACAAACACAAAAGCCACAAATATAAACAAAACGCTTAATCCAATTTTGGGTTAAGCGTTTTTCTTATTCGAAAATATAAGCATCTTCAATTGTTGTATAAACAGACCAATCCACATGACCCTCTGTCACAAATTTGCCTAGTGTGTCCATCATCTGTTGCATCAAAGTATGTGTATGAGGCGTTATAGGAAGATGATGAGCATGTAAAATATCTGTATGACCAAACCAAAAAATGACATCTAAAATATGATAAGGTGTTTTAAAATTTTGAGATGCTGGTGCACTCCAATTAAAACAGTAGAGCCATTTCTTCTTATATTGATAATGATCTAACCAACGTAAGGATGGTTGTTTAAATTCATAATAGGTGATTGCTTCTGATTGGCCTTTGCCCGTTGTGATATCAAAGGCAGCTGTATTTACGGTTACATCATTATTTTTCATGATTTCTAAAAAGCGCTCAGGTGCTAACTTGCGTGATTCATTACGGATATAACAATCACCTTCTTGTTCAGTGAAACCCACTAACACAGGCCACTTGTCAGGGGTTGTATCTACCATAGTGGATTCATCAAAGATAGGACTGTAAATTAATTCTAAACCTTTAGAAGGTCTGTACTGCGCTAAATCTTCTTCTAGCGCATGCATCATTTGATGTGTTGAGAGTGCTGCTAAGTTGGTAGTGTCATAAAGTTTTGTGACTGTGTTCAGAAAATGTTGCGCAGTGTTTTGACTGTGTTGTACCTCATCAAAACGTAATGGGCCACTCATTAAGACCGCTTTATGAAAAAGAAGTTGTGCTGCTTTTAGATGCATTAATGCTTGAATACTCATGGCACCTGCAGACTGTCCACACAAAGTGATGTTGTTAGAATCTCCACCGAAGTCTTCGATGAATTGGTTGACCCACAATAATGCGGTGAATTGATCGGATAAGCCGCAGTTCATATCGTAATCTTCATGAATCGCATTAAAATTCAAATAGCCGAGTGCACCTAAACGATAGTTGAACGTAATGACAATGACTTGCGCATGTTCAGCGAAGGCTTGTGGGTTATAAAGTTCAGCTGAACCGTGACCATTGAGATAACCGCCGCCATAAAACCAAATCATAACTGGTAATTTTTGATTGAAAGAAGCGGCGATGGGTTTCCAAATATTTAAATATAAGCAATCTTCGCTTTGGTGTTTAATCTTAGGCACTTGTGTGTCTTCAGGATGTGTAGAGAAAAACGCTTCAAGTTTATTAAAGGGTTGGGGCGGAATGGCTTTAAATTGATCAGCATGTAAAGGCTCTGACCATGTTGTTTTAAGTTCAGCATGTTTAAAGCGTCTTTCGTTAATGGGCGGATAAGCGTAAGGAATACCAAAATACGTTTCACAGTGTTGTTTAATTTGTCCGATAATCGTGCCTGCTTTTGTGTGTCTTGTAATAGATGTCATCATACTCGCTCCTTTCCTCTAACATAGCATAAAAAAAGAAACAGCTGAGAGACATAACATCTGTTCAGCTGTTTCATATCATTTATTGTGATGAAGTTTTAGCTTCTGCTTGGCTAGAAATATCTTTTTCTAAAGTTTGGTTGATTTCTACTGCGTTCTTATAGTACTTACTTTCAAAGTAACTGCCGATACCGATTTTATAGAAGACTAAAGCGACGATAATAATGACTATAAAGTCATATGGATAATGAATCCAGTTAATACCGTTAAAGTCTTTACTGCCGATAAAGGATAGTCCAGAAAGTACAAGTAAATAGATAATCAACCATAGACTGCCACGCAATTGATTGCGAGTGTTTTCCCAGTTTAATTTGTATTCATAGAAGAAGTACATCGGTAAACCTAGAATAATGATAAAGATAACTTTCGCAGTCGTCGGCCACATTGCCCAATAAATCGCAAGTGACGTTAAGGCGAACGATAAAGGTGCTGCTATTTTCAAGAAGCGTGCTTTAAATGGACGATGAAGTTTTGGACCCATCTTTCTTAAAGCCATCGCTGTTGTCGGTCCTGTTAAATACGCAACTAATGTTGAGGTTGCAATCACGGTTGCGAGTGTACCCCAAGATCTGAATAACGTCACCATAACCATTGCTAGAATGGCATTGACAATAATTGCGACTCTTGGAATATTATATTGTTTGTTGATACGGCCTAAAATTTTAGGAATATGTCCATTTTTCTCCATAGCGTTTAATACACGACCTGTTGAAGCAACGAATGAGACCCCAGTTCCAAATGGTGAAACGAATGCTTCAATGTATAGTAAAATCGCTAGCCAATTCAAGTTTAATAAGATAGCTAAGTCAGCGAAAGGTGAATTGAATTGAATACCTTTCCAACCTTTATCAGCGACCATATTTTCAGGCATAGATGTAATAAACACACTTTGTAGAACGACATATAATAACGCAGTTAATGATAAACAAATCACGATACCGCGTAAAATGTTTTTCTCTGGTTTTTCAATTTCAGCACCCATGTTAATTATGGTTTGGAACGCGTTGAATGAAAAGATAATTCCTGATACTGTAACTGCCGCAAATATCGGTGCAGTACCATAAGGAATGAAACTGCTTAATGAATGACCATAGTTTCCTGGATGGAAACCTGATAGTAATAATAAGATGACTGTTAACGTCGGTACACCTAATTTAAAGAATGAGATTAAACTTGTAAAAGATGTAAGAACTTTCACTGACCAATAGTTCAACAGTGAAAAGATAATAATAATGACATATACAGCGAATAAACCAATATTACTGATTGTACCGTCTTTCATCAGAACACTTGTGAACTTTGCCCACTCCCAAGGCCAAGAACTCATGTATTGTACAGCAGATACGGCTTCAATCGGGATAATCGTAACTAAAGCAACCCAGTTCGCCCAAGAGGCGATAAAGCCGAGTAATGAACCGTGTGTATATTGTGCATAGTTGCTCATCCCGCCAGATTGCGGCAGCATTGTCGCGACTTCTATATAGTTATATGCGACTAAACTGATGATGATGAAACCAATCACCCATGAAAAGATTGCTGCAGGACCTGCAACAGATGAAGCTTCCCATGCCCCGAACAGCCAACCTGAACCGATTAATGAACCAAGTCCAAGTAACACAAGCTGTGACAGGCTGATTTTACCACTATTAGTTTGTTTCATAGTAAAACTCCTAAGTTTCAGAGAACATGCTCTCTTTATTTGTAAAGCAAAATAAGCTTGCTTCATTTTTATATCAGGCAAACCTAACTCATGATAGAACATTATACGGAAAATTCAGATGACGTCAACAGGAAAAGGACAGGTTTATATTTTATGAATGAAAACGCATGAAAATACGATATAACGGTGGTTTTTGTATATTCATTAATGGTGATAATACGTAAAAAAACTGTCGTGGCGCATTTTCTTGTTTTAATATATTTAATGATTATGCATAGAGAAAAAGTAGAAAACAAATTAAAATGCAAGAAAATCATCGCTTATAATCAAGACAATCAATGACAACTCTGGAATGAGAAAGAAAAAGAGAAAAATAAGTGAATGAGTGTTTTAGAATACAAAAAGTGTAAAATTGAGGATTAGAAAAATAGATAAATGGCTATGGTATATTAAGCCTGTAAAAAAAGGAGCACAACAATGACAAAGAACAGATTAAATGATAAAGCAGAAGCATATTTCACACGTGCGCAGGAGTGGCATGATGAATATAAAGCACTACGTGCTATTATCTTGAAAAATGAAGACTTAACAGAGGATTACAAATGGATGCACCCATGTTATATCTTGAATGATAAAAATGTGGTGTTGATTCATGGTTTCAAAGATTATTGTGCATTATTGTTTCATAAGGGTGCTTTAATGAAGGATCCAGAACATAAGTTGATTCAACAAACTAAAAATGTACAAGCAGCAAGACAATTACGTTTTACATCACTTGCTCAAATCGAAGCAGAATCAGAAATGATTGCAGCTTATGTGGATGAAGCAGTGGAAATTGAGCATTCTGGTAAAAAGGTCGAAATGAAAAAGACTGAGGAGTATGACATGCCGCAAGAATTACAAGCAGCGTTGGAAGCGGATGAACAGTTAAATGAAGCATTTAACAATCTTACTCCTGGGCGTCAGCGTCAGTATATGTATTTTATCGGCCAAGCCAAACGGGAAGCTACAAGAAAAGCGCGTGTTGAAAAATACAAAGCTCAAATTTTAGCAGGTAAAGGTATGAATGATTAGTCGTTTTAAGTAATTTAGTTACGCGGTAGGGATTAAATATTGATTTAATCCACTCTAAATTATGAAATTTTGAAAATATGTCAATTTTTTTCAAAAAAATTCGCGATTAATCCGACCAAATGGTTTAGTTTGTGTTATAGTTATAAAGTACACTATTAATCAAGTAAGTCGAAGATACAATTTTTAATTTATTGTATTGAACAAAAGAACAGACACTGTTGAACAGCGCTGTATTATAACGTAGTTGAGGTGAAGGTTGCAGCGCAACCGAATCTAAAGCAATTAACAAGTCATTTGCGACTTTGTTTAGGAACTTATCCGTTAAGTTATTGAAACATTGGGCAAGTGATTTTTTTATTGACTGCTTTTAGGGTGTGTACAGAGAACAATAGACAGACTGTTCTTTACTCACAACTTAGAACTTACTTTAGGCTTAAACAAATTCGATAAAGAAAGGAATTACTTTAATGCTTAGTATTAAGAACTTATCTAAGGTTTACCCTGGAGGTAAAAAAGCGGTAGATGATATCTCGCTTGATATTCAATCAGGGGAATTTGTTGCATTTATTGGTACAAGTGGTAGTGGTAAAACAACTGCTTTACGTATGATCAATCGTATGATTGAAGCAACGAAAGGACAAATTACGATTGATGGCAAAGATGTCAGAAAGATGAATGCGGTAGAATTACGCCGCAGTATTGGTTATGTGATTCAACAAATCGGTTTAATGCCGCACATGACAATCAAAGAAAACATTGTACTGGTTCCAAAATTATTAAAATGGCCAGAAGAAAAGAAAGATAAAAAAGCACGTGAGTTAATTAAATTAGTTGACTTACCAGAAGAATACTTAGATCGTTATCCATCTGAATTATCAGGCGGACAACAACAACGTATCGGGGTTGTACGTGCTTTAGCAGCTGAACAAGACATTATCTTAATGGATGAACCGTTCGGTGCTTTAGACCCGATTACACGTGATACATTACAAGACTTAGTTAAAGAGTTACAACAAAAACTAGGTAAAACATTTGTTTTCGTTACACATGATATGGATGAAGCAATCAAACTTGCAGATAAGATTTGTATTATGTCTGAAGGTAAAGTCGTTCAATTCGACACACCAGATAATATTTTACGTCATCCAGCGAATGACTTCGTACGTGATTTCATCGGTCAAAACCGCTTGATTCAAGACCGTCCGAATATGCGTACAGTAGAAGATGCGATGATTAAACCAATTACAGTTCGTGCAGACGATTCATTAAACCATGCGGTTGATGTGATGCGTCGTCATCGTATCGATACAATCTTTGTAGTAACTAACCAAGACAGATTCTTAGGTTACATGGATATTGAAGATATCAACCAAGGATTACGTGCAGGTAAAGAACTGATTGATACAATGCAACGTGATATTTATCGCGTAAACGTGAATAGTAAATTACAAGACACAGTACGTACTATTTTAAAACGTAACGTACGTAACGTGCCGGTGGTTGATGATCACGACACATTAGTCGGTTTAATCACACGTGCCAACTTAGTAGATATTGTTTATGACAGCATTTGGGGTGAAGGTGCTGAAGAAGCGCTACAAGAATCTGAAGCATCAGGTATTAAAGAAGCACCGGTAGAAATGGATCACGAAAAAACGTCGGATGCAGGAGTTGAGCGATAATGAAAGAATTCCTTCAAGAATATGGCGGCGAACTGATTCAAAAGACGGGCGAACATTTCTTTATTTCTATTGTTGCGCTTCTCATCGCTATCGTCGTAGCAGTGCCGATCGGTATTTTGTTAGCTAAAACTAAAAAAGCAGCAAGTATTGTATTAACAACAGCAGGTGTGCTGCAAACGATTCCGACACTTGCAGTATTAGCCATTATGATTCCAATTTTCGGTGTAGGTAAAACACCAGCAATTATCGCATTGTTTGTGTATATCTTATTACCGATTTTAAATAACACTGTATTAGGTGTTCAAAATATCAACCCAGATGTTCGCCAAGCAGCGATCAGTATGGGAATGACAAAATTCCAACTGATGAAAGATGTTGAGATGCCTTTAGCATTACCGTTAATTCTAAGTGGTATCCGCTTATCAAGTGTGTATGTTATCAGTTGGGCAACACTTGCAAGTTATGTAGGTGCAGGCGGTTTAGGAGACTTCGTCTTCAACGGATTGAACTTATATAACCCAATCATGATTGTGAGTGCTGCAGTACTTGTTACAGCATTAGCATTAATTGTCGATTACGTACTACGCGCAGTAGAAAAATGGGCAGTACCAAAAGGCTTAAAAGCATAAAATATCCAGATAGGGAGGACATTGGAACTTTATGAAACAGATAAAAAAATACTTGATTCTGATGGTGACTTGTCTTGTTGTATTATCTGGATGCAGTCTGCCTGGTTTAGGCGGTGGTCGTGCAGATGATGATTCAGTAGAAATTACATCACTTGCAACAAGTGAGTCTCAAATCATGTCACATATGGTGCGCTTAATGATTGAGCACGAAACAAAAGATAAAATCAAACCGACATTAATTAATAATATGGGTTCAAGTACCATCCAACATAACGCGTTGATGAACGGTGACGCGAATGTTTCAGGTACACGTTATACAGGTACGGACTTGGTCGGTGCTTTAGGTGAAGATCCAATTAAGGATCCTAAAAAAGCAATGAAAGTGACACAAGAAGGATTCGATAAAAAATTCAATCAAAAATTCTTTGATTCTTACGGTTTTGATAACACGTACGCTTTCATGGTGACAAAAGAAACAGCAGAAAAATATGACTTAGAAACAGTTTCTGACTTAAAGAAACATGAAAAAGAGTTACGCTTAGGTGTAGATAGTTCTTGGTTGAACCGTAAAGGTGACGGTTATCCAGGATTCAAAAAAGAGTACGGCATTAGTTTTAATACTGTACGTCCAATGCAAATCGGTTTAGTTTATGATGCATTGAAAAGTAAAAAACTAGATGTTGCATTAGGTTATTCAACTGATGGACGTATCGCGGCATATGACTTGAAAGTATTAAAAGACGATAGAAAATTCTTCCCGCCATATGATGCGAGTCCAGTTGCTAAAAAAGATTTATTAAAGAAACATCCTGAAATTAATACAGCATTGAAAAAATTAGAAGGCAAAATTTCAACAGAAGAAATGCAGCATTTGAACTATGAAGCAGACGGACAAGGTAAAGAACCTGCAGTCGTAGCCGAAGAGTTCTTACAAAAACATAATTATTTCGAAGATAAGAAAGGCGGGCAAAAATAATGAAAGGTAATTTATTCCAACAGCTGATTGAATACTATTCATTGAACGCCGGTTATCTGTGGGGACTTTTCTTCCAACACTTACTCATGTCAGTTTATGGCGTCATCTTTGCTGCGATTGTCGGAATTCCAATTGGTATTCTGATTTCAAGATTCGGCAAATTATCTAAGACTGTCATTACTATTGCGAACATCATTCAAACAGTTCCTGTTATCGCAATGTTAGCCATTCTGATGTTAGTCATGGGATTAGGTCCAACAACAGTTGTAGTCACTGTATTCTTATATGCCTTATTACCGATTATTCAGAACACATACTCAGGTATTATCGGTGTCGATGCCAATATCAAAGATGCTGGTAAAGGTATGGGTATGACAGGTAATCAAGTATTGCGTATGATTGAATTACCACTAGCTTTATCAGTGATTATCGGTGGCTTACGTATCGCATTAGTTGTCGCAATTGGTGTTGTAGCGGTTGGTTCATTCATCGGTGCACCGACACTGGGTGATATTATCATCCGTGGTACAAACGCGACAGACGGCACAACATTCATTCTTGCAGGTGCGATTCCAATTGCTTTAATCGCAGTCATCATCGATATTGTTTTAAGATTCTTAGAAAAACGTCTCGATCCTGTGAAGAAAAGAAAACCGAAAGGTCCACTACCTCAAGGTGTAGATGGGTAATTAAATTAGAAGGTATCGCATGCAAGATGATTTCATCTGATATGCGATACCTTTATCATTGGTATTGAAACTAATCATAAGGAGGAACTTATTATGGCATGGTTACAAGTTAATTATGATTCAATCACATTAGGTAAAGAACAACGCTTTAATGCATTTTTACCAGAAGAACCTTCACAATTTGAAACAGGTAAACTCGCAAAAGAATTACCTGTGCTTTTATTACTACATGGTTTATCAAGCGATGAAACATCTTATTTAAGATTTACAAGTTTAGAACGTTATGCGAAAGAACGTCAAATCGCAGTGATTATGCCAGCAGGCGATCACAGTGGTTATGCGAATATGGGTTATGGTCATAATTATTATGATTATGTATTAGAAGTATTTGATTATGCACTTCAAATCTTACCGTTATCTAAACGTCGTGAAGACCACTTTATCGCAGGTCATTCTATGGGTGGTTATGGCACAATCAAATATGCATTAACACAAACAGAGCGCTTTTCTAAAGCAGCACCGTTATCTGCAGTCTTTACACCTGACTGGTTGATGAATATAGATTGGCATGACTTCTCTAAACATGCGATATTAGGAGAGAAAACAGCGGCTAGAGGAACAGAACTTGACCCTTATTACTTGGTAGATCAAGCAATAGAAAAAGGATTAGATATTCCTGAATTATTGATTATGTGCGGTACAGAAGATGATTTATACCAAGACAACCGTGATTTCATCAGCTATTTAGATGACAAAAAAATCGCATATCAATTCGAAGATGGCCCAGGTAAACATGATTATGCTTACTGGGATAAAGCAATTGAATATGCATTAGATTGGTTCTTAAAAGATAGAAAATAATATAGAAATCAGCGAAATAGAAACACAGTGATAAAAAAATTCCCCTCAAACTCAAAAATAGGTTTGAGGGGATTTTTTATATCATTTTCTATTCTTGTTAAACAGCTGAAAGGTTAAGAAGGACGATAGGCATCAATCACAGTATTTAACATGTTATAGATATATTCATCTGTAAGCACTTCAGGTTTAATTAAGATATTAAAATAAATCGGTGAGAAGATTAAATCAATAAACATATCTTGATGTTCCTCTGGTATATAAGGTGCGCTGACTTGTTTTAACATCTGACGATATTGGTTGAAATAATCTTCCATAAAGTGATTGCGCAAGTCATTCTCTTCATTGGTTAATAAGATTTGAATGACTGCTTTACCTAATGGTGTTTTATAAAGACGTGTGATTTTAATCAAAGTGGCATATAAATCTTCAAAGAAGTCACCTTGAATTGTGACATCAGAATGTGCCTTGTTTAAAAACATATCAATAATCATACTGTCTTTATCTTTCCAACGACGATAAATAGTCGCCTTTGAAATCTGTGTATTTTCAGCTAATTCATCTATAGTAATAGAATTATAGGATTCACGTTCTAACATTTTGCCTAACTCATCAAAAATCCTTATATTTATCTTCGGATCTTTTGGTCTGCCTGCCATATTAATGACCTCGTTTCAAATGTGCTAATTTCTCTACTATCTCAAAAATGATGATTGCGCTCAAGAACCATGCAATTAAACCAACGAAAATACTGAGAATCCAGTTGTTTGTCCAAACTAACATCAACCAAGTAGCTAAGATGTTGAATAAAACACCTGTCATACCGAATACTGCACCATTACTGACATGAGCTGCAACTTTGTCACCATATTGGATACCAGAAGCAATTAAAGCGATTAAGAATACAGCTGGAAATACTGCGAAGATGCCGCCGAATTCTTTCCATGGAATAATAACAGATACTATATAACTCAAGCAGACGGACATGCCGCCGGCTAAAAATTTAACCAATAGCATTTTCATTTTTTATTCAAACCTCCGATTAAATATGTTTCAGTGCTAGGATGATACAAGATAAAACAAACCAGCAGGCGATAGAGAATACTGCGCCTTTTCTATATCCGATATGTTTTACCGCGATTGCTGTTAAAGCGACACTGATAATACAGCCGATAATACCGATAACAGCACCAGCACTTAAGTGGATAGATTCATAAACTAATTTATTGCCGGAAAAGTCAACAGATAATGTGACTAAGGCAGCTAAATAAACAGCTGGGAAAGTAGAAAAGATACCACCCAATTTGCCGCCGAGTTTTGACGCGATAACAGTCGCCAAAGTAACAGCCAATCCACCGAATATAAAGCGGATGATCAAGCTTATTAATGAAATGCCGAACATAATGAAAATTCATCCCAATCTATATAGTTTTAAAACGAAACGTATCGTTTACTAATAGTGTAATACGCACATATTTTCTTGTAAACAGGATACAACTCTTCATAATTGAACATTTAATGAAAACTTTAAATTAAAACGCTTACATTTAATTCATGTTAATAAATCAAAAAAATAGAGACAGGTCATCCTGTCTCTAAACGAATGGAAAATTAAAGCTGTGGTAGGTAAGAGGTCTTACAATAAAATTGTTGCTAAGAAAGGAACGATTGCGACAACGATGACACCCACTAATACAACCGCGATGCTCGCCATTGAAGTTTCTGTTTCACCAAGTTCTTGTGCTGCAGAAACACCGAGTGTATGGCCACTTGTTCCTAACGCTAGTCCACGTGCAATCGGATTATCAATGTGGAAGAAGCGTAATAGTTTATTACCTAATGCATAAATAATGACTGCGTTTAAAATCACTGCTAAAGATGTTAATTCTTTTACGCCGCCGATACCATCTGATACAGGTAATGCGATGGCAGTTGTCGCAGCTTGCGGAATCATTGATGCCACAATACCGCTTCCGAATTGGAATAATTTAGCGAATGCATAGATACCGAAGATTGCGATGACTGTACCTAATGCAATACCGCTGAAAATTTTAACCCAATATTTTTTAAGTACGTCACGTTTTTTATACAACGGAATCGCAAAACAGATAGTTGCAGGTTCTAAGAAGAAGTTGATAATGTCTCCGCCGATTTTATAGTTTTCATAACTGATCCCAGTTACCTTTAAAAACGCAATCCCAAAGACCATACTGACAAATAATGGTGCTAATAAGAAGAAACCATTGGTCTTTTTAAAGAAGTATGTGGCAACTAAGAAAGGAATCACAGATAACAAGATACCAAAATACGGTGTGTTAATGCCTAAATGTTCAATCATACATGATCCTCCGCAACTCTATTGTGATGTTTGACTGAATGTTGTTCAGATTTACGTTTAATAGGTGAACCCTTTACTAATATTTGAGAAACAAATCCAGTACAAAGTAGTAATAAAACAGTTGAAATAATAATCAACAAGATAATTAATATCGGACTCTTGCTTAAAATACCAAGTGAGTTGATGACTGAAATACCAGCCGGTACGAATAGGAAACCGATATTGTTTGTCAGCGCAGTTCCCACGCCTTCAACTTCACCGAGTTTAATGATGCCTGTTGAAAGTGCGATGAACATCAATACTAAACCAATCACTGATGCCGGCATTGGAATAGGGATGAAACTTTCGATAATTTTTGAAATTAATAAAATGATACTGATGACAAGGACTTGATGTAAGAATGAATACGCTTTTGCTGTTTTGCTTGTTTTTTTAACGTTTGCTTGTGCTTTTTCCATCGTGGATTGCCTCCGTTCGTTTCTTTATCTTGTCTCTAGTTTAAGACGAAAAAACGAGATTGTGTGCGTTTTCACGATGAGATGCGAGTATTCGTATGCGAGTTGCACTAATCAGAAGTTGAAATTCAGAGTAATATTTCTAGAATGTAAGCGAAGCAATCTGAGTTGCTGAAAAGTAGAATTGAAATACAAAAAAGCCTAGTTTCTTGTAAAGTGGAAACTAGGCTTTTGTCGTTTGATTGATTAGAGTTACTCTAACCCAATAGTTTGTTTAAATGCTTTCATATAAGAACGACTGACTTGTACTTTGAGATCATTGGTCATAGTAACTTGATACGTATAATTGAACCAAGGTTCTACAGTTTGAATATGTGCTTTGTTGATAATGGTCGCACGGTGAATACGAATAAATTGTTTCTCATCTAAGCGCTTTGCGTAATTATTCATAGGTTCTGATGTTTCATAATCATGGGTTAATGTGTGCAGCGTTGTTTTTTTATTATTTACTGTTAGGGCGATAATATCTTTTTGATTCAACACATAGATACGTTCATCTACTTCAATCGGTAAGACTTCAGGTGCCTTGTCTGTGGATTTTTGTTTCTGCTGTTGATGGTTCGTCACTTCTGATTTAACTTCAGTTTCTGTTTTTGTATGAGTTTGCAGTTGAGCAGCCACACGGGCAACTGCCGCGTCGATACGCGCTTGTTCAAACGGCTTCAGTATATAATCTGTCGCATTCAGTTCAAAGGCTTTTACCGCAAAGTTGTCATGTGCTGTCGCAAAAATAATATAAGGAGGCTGACGCATTTTCTTAATTTTTTCAGCTAAATCCAATCCACTTTCATCCATCAGATGAATGTCTAAAAAGATGACATCATACGTATCGTATAATAATTTTTCTAAGGTTTCTGAGATTGTTTCAGCTTCTTCTATTTTGTCGAATTGACCATTTTGTGTCAGTAAGTAATTTAATTCATTACGTGCTAATGGCTCATCATCTACGATTAAAGTTTTCAAATCAATTGACCTCCTTCGTCACTTTGTGTGCGATATGGAATGGCACAACGGACTGTTGTTCCATCTTCATTAGAATTAATTTTCAACATAGACATTGGTCCATATAGACCCGATAATCTCAAATTCAAGTTTTCTAACGCACTGCCTGTACCGCCAGATTCAGAATGTACAATGGCTTTGCCGATATAAGGCATTTTGTTTTTAGGAATGCCCATACCATTATCTTTAACAGTGAGATATAAGTAATGTGCTTCGAGTTTTACTGTAACTTTGACATTGTTGTTAGAACGACGATTTCTAAACGCATGACGAATAGCGTTTTCGACCAAGACTTGAATGATAAACGGTGGTAAGAGTGCATGTTGTGCTGCTGGATCAATGTCAAAGTCGATGTTGAAGCGATTAGGGAAGCGTGCTTGTTCTAATGAAAGATAAGCTTCAACTTGTTGTAATTCTTTATCAAGCGTAATGGTGTTATTGCGCGCACCTTGTAAGTTAGAACGGAAGAATTGGCTCAGTTGCAGTAATAAATTACGCGCTTTTTCACTATCAATTCTGACTAAAGCAGAAATTGTATTAATCGCATTAAAGAAGAAATGAGGATTAACTTGCGCTTGTAATGACTTGATTTCAGCGTCTTTTAATAACTTGCTTTGTGTTTCTGCTTGGCCAAGTTCCAGCTGACTTGAGAAAATATTGGCTAGACCTGTGGCTAATTGTTTTTCCACAAAGGTTAATCGATGTGCATCTGTAAAATACAGTTTTAACGTACCGACCACTTTGTCTTTAATATGAAGCGGAATCACAATGGCGGCTTCTAATGGACAATTCGGATGGTGACATCCGATTTCTTCACGTGAATGTGCCTCTTTGATTTTTCCGCTTTGAATCACCGTTTTAGATAAATCTGTAATAATCGCTTTTTGCGGTACATGATGATCACTGCCTGCACCGACATGGGCTAAAATATCATGACGATTGGTAATCGCAACCGCTTGGACTTGCATTAAATCCTTAATGATTTGTGCGGCTTTAAAAGCAGATGCTTCAGTCAAACCTTCTCTGAAGTAAGGCAAAGTTTCATTAGCTAGTTGTAAGACATCATGAGTTTGAACTCCACGCATTTGTTCTTCTTGTTTAATTGTTGAAATAATAATAGATAAGAAAATTGCGGTACCGATACTGTTCATTAAGGTCATTGGAATCGCAATGAAACTCACAAGCGACCAAGCATGACCAGAATGTTCAGCAAACAACAGAATACATGTCATTTGAATGACTTCTAATAACGCACCGACAATGACACCTAAGAAAATAGGAGGGTAGCGTCGTGCTTTTAAATAGTAACGGCCGACATAGCCTGATACAAGCGCAATTAAGATAGAAGATACGAAATATGTAAAAGCATTCGCACCACCGATATAAAATCGATAGATACCTGAGATAATCCCTACAACTAAAGCGACACCAGGCCCGCCGACGAGACCTGAAACACCGATAGTCAACACACGTGTATTTGCGAGTGAAGTATCAGGAGCTAAATGAGTATAGAGTTGACCTGATAAAATTTGCGAATCTCTAATCACGACACCCGTTACGTTAGAGAGCAAAGCAAAGATGACAAACATAATCGCAAGCTGCCATTTCGCACGCCAAGTTTCTCGATGATGCATCAAATTCTTGAAATAATTGAAGTTCATCAAGAGGTAAGCGAGCAAAATAATCAAGCCGACACGTTCGAGTAAAAGCATAAATAAGTTGAGCATTGAAATCACCTGTAATGTTCGAATTTTGTGACAACATAATCATAATTAATTATATTCTATACTATTGATGTAAAGTAACACTTATATTTAAGCGGAATAGCATGTATTTATAGAATTTAAGTTGAAATTGTTGTAAGATATTTCATATATTGAAAATGATAGGTTTAGTTTATATTGCTATTGTAGCATAAGCTAAATCGCTATTTTTTTCGATTTTTTTGCAGGGGTATAGGAGGAATTAAATATGACAGCAACAAGACCGTTCAAAGGTGACAACAGATTGTTGTTAGGTATCATTCTTGGGGTCATCACATTCTGGCTGTTCGCACAGTCTGTATTGAATGTGGTACCGACACTTCAAGAATCCTTTAGTTCAAATGCAGGAACGATCAATATTGCGGTCAGCTTGACAGCGTTATTCTCTGGTTTGTTCGTTGTGGGGGCCGGAAGTATCGCAGATAAAATCGGGCGTGTCAAGATGACGTATATTGGATTAATCCTCAGTGTCGTGGGCTCACTGTTGATTATTGTTTCCAATTTATCAGCATTATTGATTATCGGTCGAATCATTCAAGGTTTTTCTGCAGCTTGTATTATGCCTGCTACTTTAGCCATTGTTAATGAATATTACCAAGGCAAAGATAGACAAAGAGCATTAAGTTATTGGTCAATCGGTTCATGGGGTGGTTCAGGTATTACGTCATACTTTGGCGGATTAATGGCCACATTCGTAGGTTGGCGTTGGATTTTTATCGTATCTATTATTGTCGCTATTTTAGCGATGATTCTAATACGTCATACACCTGAAACAAAAGCTTCAAGAGATAGTGATGTGCGTAGTCACAAATTTGACGTTGTAGGTTTAGTAGTTTTAGCGATTATGATGTTAAGTTTAAACGTGATTATTACACAAACATCTCACTTCGGATTCTTATCACCATTGATTTTAAGCTTAACTGTTGTGTTTATTGTTTCAGTTATTTTCTTCTTAATTTACGAGAAGAAATTACAGAACCCATTAATTGACTTTGGCTTATTTAAACACAAAGGTTACTCTGGGGCAGTGATTTCAAACTTCGCGTTGAACGCTGTAGCCGGAACTTTAATTGTCGCAAATACGTATTTCCAACAAGGACTCGGATTTACATCTAACCAATCAGGTATGATGAGTATCACATATCTTATCACAGTACTTGTGATGATTCGTGTCGGAGAAAAAATCATGCAGAAACTTGGGGCCAAACGTCCGATGTTATACGGATCGTTATTGAACGCAGCAGGGATGTTACTGATTGCTTTAACATTCTTGCCGACAGGTATTTATGTCGTATCTAGTGTCATCGGCTATCTGCTATTCGGTTTAGGGCTAGGTATGTATGCGACACCATCAACAGACACAGCTGTAACAAGTGCACCAGACAATAAAGTCGGCACTGCATCAGGTATTTATAAAATGGCATCATCATTGGGTAACGCATTTGGTATTGCGATTTCAGGTACGATTTATGCCGTTGTATCTGAGAGTGTCAACTTGCAAGTAGGCGCAATGGCAGGTATCGGTTTTAATATCTTATTAGGCCTTATTGCGTTTGTTACAGTATTGTTCTTAGTTCCAAAATCACAAGGCGAAACTTATTAATAAAAAATGTTCCACGCAAAAAAATAATAATGAGAAACGTATGACAGCAGAATAGAAATGAAAAGAAGGAGCAGTACTTGTTGTTTAGTTTATGAGGGAAACTAAACAATGAGAACTGCTCTTTTTTATGTTCAAGAGTATTGAATTTTATAATTTAGGTCGATTTGATTTAAGTAAGATACAACTGTTGAAATAAAGCACACTGAGTATCAATGTGAGTAGACTACTGATACCTATTAGTAATACAACAGGTGGGAAGACACTAAAGGCAATAGACCAGCTGGCATCTTTTAATAACCATGAAGGCATGACCCAAGCACTATAAAGCAAGCCGATGATGATAAGTACGGTTAGACTTGTTGATAATTTATTTAGCCAACTTGATTTGTTTAAGTGTCTATGTTGTTTAAGAAGATAGCTGTTTCTTATGCAAGCTGCACATAACACAGTGAACATTAAAATAACCCACCATAAAGTAATAGTTAATAACACAAGATTATCCGCTGCTGTTTGATGCAGTGCTGTGAAGTTTTGATAATGTTCAATTTGGTAGAGTAATGTTTGTGCTAAATCAGGTAAACCAGGCGCGTTCAAATTTGCTAAAAGGATGACCGCATTTTGATACTTGGTATCTAAAATAATCATTGATGAATAATTAGGTAATGTACCAGGATGTAAGACTTGATTTGAGTACTGATCAATAAACCAGCCAGCGCCATAGCCATTCATATGTGATTTGTCAGGCACATCTGTCAACAGTGTGTGTGATTGTTTAATGAGTGCTTGATTTGAAGCGGATGGTTGTAAGTTCATTTTCACAAAAGGAATCAAATCAGTTGTACTGCTGATTAAGTAAGCGGCAGGTGTATCACCACGGAAATAATCAGGGTCATTTGCTTTAACATCTCTTCCTTCTAATACATAACCTTGTGCTTTTTCGGCTTGCTGCTTATCTGTTTTAAAGAAAGCATGATCCATGTGAAGCGGTTTAAGAAAATGCTTATGCATATAATCTTCATATGAAGTGTCTGTCACTTCTTGTATAACTAAGCCTAAGATATTGTAATTCATATTAGCATAGTTAAAAACATCGCCAGGTTTACTTCTTAAAACCTCATGATTCAGACTTTCTACACGTCCCTTTAAGTTATCTTTCTTTGTTGGCACTTCACCTTCTTGATCTGGTGACATTTGATCATCAATACCGCTGGTTTGAGCGAGTAACATCTTTAAAGTGATATCTTGTTCATGTCCTTGATAGGTTAAATGAAGCCAAGGTAAATAATTTGAGACAGGTGCCTCTAATTTAACTTTGCCTTGCTTAGCAAGTTCTAAAATAGCTAAGCCTGTGAAAGCTTTTGTATTAGATGCGATTTCATAACGTGTCTGCGCATCAGCTAACGTATGTTGTTTGAGATCGGCATACCCATAGCCTTTATTTAAAGCGACTTCGTTACGTTTAATGAGCGCAACACTTAATCCAGGTATGTGATCTTCCTTCATGGTTTTTTCAATACGATGATCGACCAATTGATTTAATGTCTGGTGTTTAAAATGATTTACTGAATACTTTGTATAAGAAAATACCAAGCTATAACTTATACTTAAAAATAAAACAGAGGTAATAACTAAAATTAATATGTAAGAGTAAATGGATTTTGTTTTCACAATACGTGTGCTCCTGTAAGTTTAGTTTTTATTATTATAGCACGGGGGTTGATTCATGTGAGAGATGAGAAATATTTGTGAACAGTTTATAAAAATGTAGGTAAAATGTGAAAGTTCTATGTAATTTAAATAAATTGACTGTACTTTTCTAAAGAATAGGAGTATGTTTTTGCCATTCAAAACATGAAGAGTCTAGAGGTCCTTAGATATGAATATAAAACAAATAAAACACATATTGATCGGAACACCTAAACGTAACAGGGAGTTATCGAGTGAAAAAATAAGTAAAGTCAAAGCTTTAGCTATCTTATCTTCAGATGCGTTATCATCTGTTGCCTATGGTCCAGAACAGATTTTATTAACATTGACTGCACTTAGTGTTTTGGCGACATGGTATACCTTACCGATAACCGCAGGTATTTTAGTCTTATTAGTTGCTTTAGTTTTGTCTTATAGACAAGTGATATATGCATACCCTCATGGGAGGCGGCGCATATACTGTCACGAAATATAATTTAGGAGAAAAGTTATCATTGTTGGCTGGCGGTGCACTGTTAGTAGATTATACATTAACGGTCGCAGTTAGTATTTCTTCAGGAGCAGATGCTTTTATCGCTGCGTTTCCTGCTTTATATCATCATAAAGTATTGATAGCTTGTCTGCTTGTCATCATTATTTTGATTTTGAATTTAAGAGGGGTGACAGACTCTGCGACAGTATTGTCATTTCCAGTTTACTTATTCATTTTCGGAATGTTGATATTGATTGGGTATGGTGCATTTAAAGTAGTGACCGGTCAAACGACACCAGAAGTTCACGCGTCTATTGGTACAGCAGTACCTGGAGTAACGTTATTTTTATTACTACGTGCTTTTTCTTCAGGGGCATCGTCATTAACTGGTATTGAAGCAATATCGAATGCGGTGATGGATTTTAAAGATCCGGCACCTAAAAACGCCGTCAAAACGTTGATTGCGATGGGAACTATCCTCGCGTTGATGTTAGTAGGTATTGTTGGTTTATCGTATTGGTATGGCATTGTACCGAAACTTCAAACTACAGTACTTTCACAACTTGCGGCACATGTATTCGGACAAAATGTTGCCTTTTACTTTATTCAAGCATCAACAGTATGTATTTTGATTTTAGCTGCGAATACAGGGTTCACCGCATTTCCATTGCTTGCGGCGAATATGGCACAAGATAAATACATGCCACATATGTTTACAGTCAGAGGTGATCGTTTAGGTTACTCAAACTCTATGATTATCTTAGGCGGTGTTGCGATTGTATTGATTATGTTATTTAAAGGACGTACCGACAGTTTAATTCCTTTATATGCGACAGGTGTCTTCATTCCATTTACACTTGCGCAATACGGTATGGTCGTAAAGTGGGTTAAAGAACGTCCGAAAGGTTGGTTCTTTAAATTAATCGCTAATGCAATCGGCGGTACTATCACACTCGTAGTCTTTATGATTTTTCTGATTACAAAGTTCTCACAAGTATGGCCGATATTAATTTTCTTGCCTTTAGTTGTAATGGGATTATTACGTATTCGTACGCATTATCACAATATTGCTGAAGAGTTGCGAACAGACAATTTCTTTAAAGCGATGCGTCATGTTGATAAAAATTTAGCCTTGATACCAGTCAGTTCGGTATCTTCTATCGTAGATAAATCTATTGCCTACGCCAAAATGACATCTGATCACATTATTGCGGTTCATGTATCGTTTGATGAACATCAAGATCAAAAGATGCTAGAGAAATGGCAAGCACGTTATCCTAATATTCGCTTAGTCATGTTACATTCGCAATATCGCAGTGTAGTTAAACCCTTAGCACGCTTTATTGATAAAATTCGAAGCAAAGCTGAAAATGATCGCTTTGTGATTACCGTTATTGTCCCTCAGTTTATTACGAATAAAACATGGCAGAACTTACTGCATAACCAAACAGGTATTTTATTAAGATGGACATTGTTTTATCAAAAAAATTGTATCTTAGCCATGATTCCTTTGAAATTGAAAAAATAATTTATCAAGCGCATGGTATATAAAGAGGGAAGCGACTATAAAACGAAAGCCAAGAACACTGACGTTCTTGGCTTTTTGAGCTTTATTCTTTTGTTTCACGCATTTTTGCGACATTCGCATGTGCGTTGTGTTTATATTTCTGATAGAAAATAATGACGATAATAAACCAAATCGGTGATACAAATAGTGCATTTCTTGTTTCTTCTGTAAAGAATAATAGTGCATAGGCAAACAAGAAGAAGAGTAACACAACGATACCGGCATATGGACCACCTGGTAATTTAAAGTCATTCGTTTTATGTTCCTGCTTGTTTTTAAAGGCATAAATAATGTATGAAATGATGATCAATGTCCAAACAAATAAGTAAAGTACGGTTGATAGTGTTGTGACATAGATAAATAATTGTACTGCATTAGGGAAGACATAGTTCAATAATGCTGCGAACAGTAATAAAATTGATGAAATCAACATTGAAATATGCGGTACGCCACGGTGATTGACTTTACCTAATGCTTTAGGACCTAAGCCTTGTTCAGCTAAACCGAATAAGATACGGCTGTTTGAATAAATACCACTGTTAGTAGCTGACGCTGCAGCTGTAATAACTACAAAGTTCACAAGACTTGCGGCGAATGGAATACCAATCAAGCCGAATACTTTAACAAATGGACTTGAGTTTTCACTTAAAGTATTCCAAGGAACTACAGATGTGATAATGATTAATGAACCGACATAGAATAATAAGATACGAATCGGTACATTATTAATGGCTTTCGGAATTGTATTAGCACGATCTTTCGTTTCACCGGCAGTTACACCGATCAATTCTATACCAATAAATGAATAGATTGCCATTTGGAAAGCCATTAAGAAGCCGAAAGCACCATTAGGGAATAATCCGCCATGACTGACTAAGTTTGAAAAGCTTGCTGTACCATGTTCAGTTTTTACTGACATGAAAATTAATACTAGTCCTACTACAATCAATGCGATGATAGTTATAATCTTAATTAAAGCAAACCAGAATTCTAGTTCACCAAACAACTTTGCGCCTAACAAGTTGAATGAAATTAAGATTAATACCACGAACAGCACTGAAATCCAGTTAGGAACATCAGGCAGCCAATATGAAATATATTGACCGATAGCTGTTAAGTCAGACATGCTTGATGCAATCCAACAAAACCAGTAGGTCCATCCAATCACAAAACCACCGAATGGTCCTAGATATTCATTAGCAATATCTACAAATGAATTAAAACGTGTGTTGCTTAAAAGTAACTCGCCCAGTCCGCGCATAAACGCAAATAAAAACATCCCAATGATGATATAAGCGATGAAAATACTCGGACCTGTTAATTTAATCGTTTGGCCAGATCCTAAAAAGAGACCTGTACCAATTGCCCCACCAATCGCGATTAACTGTATATGCCTATTGCTGAGGTCTTTTTGTAATTTCTGTCCCAAAATTTTTGCACCCTTTCGGATTTGTATATGACAAAGGGGTTGACGTTAAATGATGTTAATAATGATATAAAAAATTTCAGGACATTGCAATTGTTAATGTATAAATATAAAAAACTTTTATGAAGTACATAATTTAAAACTATCAAAAATTTTGTTATTTTTTAGCTGGTTTGGGTAAGCATTTTCTATAAATTTTCTGTGGCTTCTGTCGCATGATACAAACATAAACGACCGGCTGAGTCATAGCTTTGACGCATTTTATCTTTCGGGATTTGAATCACTTGATAACGTGAAGGGATCAAAGCCGGAACATAGAGTTTACGACCAAATTGTGCCCATAATGGATCAATATAAAAATAGTTGTTTTGGTCATATCCGATTAATAAGGTGATATGAATGTTTGAGACCCATTCTTTACGTGTGTCATCGACTCTGAACGTTCTACGCTGCGGTTTTTGGCCCAGTACTGTGTGATAAATCAACACAGGTTGACCTGCATCGATAATACGTTCAAGTTCAGCTAATGATTTACCAGTACCATCTTTAATACGTGTGTCGTATTGTTTCAAGTAGGGAACAAATGCATTTGGGAAAATCGTTTGATGTGCACCCGGTTTAATCATTAAGAAATGACCGACGTAGCCTTTATTCGGATTGCTTGGATGTGTCGGCCAACGCTTCATTAAAGAAATAGGGTGGACAAATATATGATTATAATCCAGCAGCATAGATGCGGCAGTGCCTTCACAGCCCATGACCATAGGAATTGGAGAGAGCTGACTTTTTGGTTTAACATTTAGTATTTTCTTCATTTTTGATAACTCCCCATCGTTCATCATTACTCTTATTATAAAAGTTGTACATGACTGAGTATATTACTTTGTCTCAGAAAATATAAAAAAGAGCGAGACTGTGTCTCACTCTCATTCATGTTATTTAACTTGAATTAATTTGTGTAACCAAACGTTTAAGACGATGACTAACACACTAGTGATTAAGATAATCACAATAAATGGACCGACGCTTGTACCACCTTGAATACCAACTAATGGTGCGATAATACCGCCGATGATAAATTGGAATAAACCAAGTAAACTTGAAGCATTACCGCTTCCCCCAGAACGTTCTTCAATCGCTAAAGAGAAACCAAGCGGTCCAATACCTGTTACCGGCCATACCATAATAAAGAAAGAAGCTAATAATAACGGTAATGGTAAATGGAAACCAGTTGTGATGACCACAAGGATCACACCAAATACTTGAATACCTGTTAAGATATGAAGCAATTTCTCTCTTTCAATATACTTCACCGCAAATGCGGTAATTTGACTCATCGCAATTAATCCAATACCAATTACCGCATACATCCAACCGAATGCTTGAGGTGACATATGGTAAATTTTTTGTGTGATGAAAGGTGAAGCGGCTGCGAAACTGAAAAGCATCACGTAAGTAAAGCCTTGCATCAACATTGGAATGACGAAACGTGCTTTGCTTAATAAGTGACCGAAGTCTTTAAAAATTGCGCCGAAATTTAAGCGTACATTTGCCGTATCACGTGTTTCTTCCATCTTAATAAATGCGATTGAGAAAATCACTAATGAAATCAGTGTTAATGCCGCAAAAATCATTTTCCATGATGTAAATGCTAAGGTATAACCGCCGATTAATGGTGCAATAATCGTAATAATACCATTAACCACAAGCAAAGTTGCGATCATTTGCGTTAAGCTTGCACCTTCATATTGGTCACTGACAGTTGCTCTTGCGATTACAATTGCGCCGCCTCCAAGTAACCCTTGAATAAAACGTAAGACTAAGAAGACATTAATAGATGACACAAAGACACAAGCTAAAGAGACAACCGCAATACCGATTAAAATCGATAACACTGTTTTCTTACGTCCATAAACATCAGAGAGTGGACCGAAAACAAATTGTCCTAGTGCCATACCGATCATGACAAAGGATAAAGTAAGTTGTGATGTTGAAGTAGAAACACCGAAATCATCCCGCACTTGAGGAAGGGCAGGGTTATACATGTCTACCAACATCGGACCGAAAGCGGTCATAGCTCCTAAAACTATAATCATAATAATAGGGAGCCGTGATTGTTCAGTTTTGACCATTTGAGATAACTCCTATTCTGTTAATCAATTATTATGGTTAATTGTAACGTAAATCAGCGGCTTGTGTGTATATTTTTTTCAGTGCGACAGAAAATAAGTGAAATTCAGAATTTAGAAGTGCTATAATAACGTTGAATTATCGATTTTTAGAAGAAAAGTGATGGTGCACGATAGATGAAGTTAACACAAACACATTTTGAAATTATCAAATTTATTATAGTAGGCGGTATTAATACCTTCAATTATTACATTGTATATTTATTATTGTTGAAAGTGATAGGTATCAATTATCTTGTCAGCCATATTACAGGTTTTGTAGTCAGTTTCATTATTTCGTACTATTTGAATTGTTATTTTGTATATAAAGTCAAACCGACATGGCGCAAATTTATTCAATTCCCTTTAACGCAAGTTGTAAATATGGGCATGCAGACGGTGTTGCTCTATGTCTTTGTACAATGGTTTCACATTTCATCAGTGATTGCACCTTTTGCAGGATTAATCATTACCATTCCTGTAACATTTGTATTATCTAAATACATATTAAGAGACTAATACGAAGCAAGATAAGATTCATTTTAATAAAGGGCTTATCTTGTTTTTTTAGTCTCAACTCAAGGTTTCGTTTTAATTAATATTTAGGTTAGGCTAACTAAAAAATTAGCACAAGAAATTAAAAAATAATTAAAAATAAAAAAATTGAAAGTGGTTATGAAATACCGCATACTAAACATGAATTAAAGAAAAGGTGGGACATTCCATGTCGCAAACACTTAATTTACAACGCGCACAAAAAGGTGCGTATTTAAGTTTAGTAACCTATATTGTACTATCTATTGTTAAATATGTTGTAGGTACGTTGTATCATTCTGCGGCAGTCAGAGCCGATGCATTAAACAATATGACTGATATTTTAGTTTCAATTGCGGTTATTGTCGGTTTGAAAATTTCAATCAAACCTGCTGATCGTAATCATCCTTATGGTCATTTAAAATCAGAAAACATTGCTTCATTACTTGTTTCGTTCATTATTATGTTCGTCGGGGTTCAAGTTATGATGCAAAACTTCCCGCGTTTGTTTTTAAATGATTATCATACACCGACACCGATTACGATTATTGTCAGTATTGTCAGTGGGTTTGTCATGCTTGGTGTGTCTTACTATAATTTCCGTTTAGCAAAACAAACCAAAAGCCGTTCACTCCATTCTTCGGCAGTAGACAACATGTCTGACAGTATTGTCAGTTTAGGAACTGGTATCGGCTTGATATTTACACAATTCGGTTTACCGATTGTCGATATTATTCTCGCAACGATTTTAGGTGCGTTAATCGTTTATACAGGCTTTTCTATTTTCAGAGAAGCAATCTTCACATTAAGTGATGGATTTAATGAACGTGACTTAGAAAATTATCTTCAAGATGTGTTAGAAGTGTCAGATGTCATTGCGGTCAACAGTATTAAAGGACGTTATCACGGCAGCAGTGTATTCGTGGATGTGACCATTGCGGTAGAACCAGACTTAACATTACAAGAAGCGCATGCTATTTGTGACCGAGTTGAAACACATATGCATAGTAAAGGTGTATCTTCGGTTTACGTACATCCAGAACCATATCATCCTGAAGAAGAATCTCATGAAGTGCATCATTCATAAATAGGGTAAACAGTACTTAAGCCATTGCTTAGGTGCTGTTTTTATTTGAAGAGATTTAACATCAAGCGACATATGTTCATCATTTTGTTTTTATAGAGTAAAAATGTGACAAATTTTCTATCTTTTCATTTTAAGCTAAAAATTATGAGATGTTGTATAAAAAAGTGGTAAAATATGAGATGAAAAGTGATGTATATCAAATTGAGCGCTTTTCTTAGAAGAAAGGAAGGGTATATATGCCTCAATTAATATTATGCCGACATGGTCAAAGTATTTGGAACGCAGAAAATTTATTTACTGGATGGACAGATGTTGATTTATCTGACCAAGGTAAAGAAGAAGCAACGACTTCAGGTGATCGCTTAAAAGCAGAAGGAATCAAAATTGATGTTGCCTTCACATCCGTATTAAAAAGAGCTATCAAAACAACTTACTATTTACTTGAACGCTCTGATCAATTATTTATTCCAGTTCATAAAACTTGGAGATTAAATGAAAGACACTACGGTGGATTACAAGGTTTAAACAAAGATGCTGCACGTCAAGAATTCGGTGAAGAACAAGTGCATATTTGGCGTCGTTCTTATGACATCGCACCTCCAGAAGCTACAGCAGAACAACGTGAAGCAGATTTAGCTGATCGTAAATACAGTGATTTAGATGCACGTGTTGTACCGACTTCAGAAAGTTTAAAAGATACATTAACACGCGTTATTCCTTATTGGGATGATCAAATTGCACCTGAACTTTTAACTGGTAAAACAGTATTAGTTTCAGCACACGGTAACTCATTACGTGCGTTAATCAAACATATTGAAGGGGTATCTGATGAAGATATCGTAGGTTATGAAATTAAAACAGGTTCACCTTTAATCTATGAATTAGATGACAACTTGAACTTTGTTTCTAAAAGATATTTATAAAGCAATAGATGAATCATGAAAGAGCAGCGGTTATTTTACCGCTGTTTTTTTCATATATGTAAAAAAGCCTGAGCAACCTTGGAAGTAGGGTGCTCAGGCTATAATTTTGCAAATGACCAATCGCGTTTAATAGACTACAACTATTAATTGTCTAGGAATAAAAAGTTAAGGGAATGTTTTTTGAAATACTGTTTATATCCAGCTGCAGAGGTGTGCTTAATGGGTAGAGCACAAATAAGTGTTTGTGAAAAACGTCTTGGACATAAAATCTGTGAAAATTAATGTTAAAGGATCATTTGCAAAGTATATGGAAAACGTTATTTATTATTACGTTTATGTGCCTTGATAATCTTTAACGCACGTTTACGCGTTTTGATATTCGGGCTACTTAAATTACGTCTTGCTGTTGCTAAATCTTGTTTCATTTTCTTTCGCCTCCTAATCGTATTTCCTATTATGCATGAAAAATACATGTTTGTAAATAGGAATGATTACGATTTATAAAATTAATTGAGAAACGTTCTCAATATCGTCACATTTTAAATCGGTTAAGTCTGAGTAATTTGTATTGACGGAAGTTATGACTTGACTTAAAATATTAAGTATTCCGATTAGATTGATAAGGATAAAAGGAGAAATGTTATGAAGAAAATTTTGTTAGCAGTATTCACACTAGTTATTGCGGTGGCACTTGCAGCATGCGGCAATGGTTCAAATGATAAAAAGTCATCAGATAAAGATGATAAAACATTTGTAGTTGGGACAGAAGGTACATATGCACCTTTTACTTTCCATGATAAAGAAGGTAAGCTGACTGGCTATGATATTGATGTTACAAAAGCAGTAGCGAAAGAAATGGGTTATAAAGTTAAATTTAAAGAAACACAATGGGACTCAATGTTTGCTGGACTAGATTCAGGTCGTTTTGATGTGATCGCAAACCAAGTCGGTATTAATAAAGAAAGAGAACAAAAATATAAATTCTCGAAACCATACACATTCTCTAAAGGTGTTTTGGTTGTGAACAAAGATAATACAGACATCAAAAGTTTTGATGATGTCAAAGGTAAGAAAATGGCACAAACATTCACATCTAACTTCGGTGAGTTAGCGAAGAAAAAAGGTGCTGAATTAGTAAAAGTAGATGGTTTTAACCAATCTGTAGATTTGATTCAGTCTCATCGTGCAGACGGTACATTTAACGATAATTTATCTTACTTAGACTATATTAAGCAAAAACCTAATGCGAAAATTAAAGTGATTGAAGGCAATGCAGAAAAAAGTAAAACAGCATTCACGTTCTCTAAGAAAACAGATGACAAAACAATTAAAGAAGTTAACAAAGCTTTAGATAAATTAGAGAAAAATGGTGAGTTAGCTAAAATAGGTAAGAAATGGTTTGGTCAAGATGTTTCTAAACCTTAATGCGATTGTGCTAAATGACCAGCAGCAACACGCATGGGACGCAGCACAACAAGCATTCTTGCCGATGCTTGGCGGTTTATTAAAATATTCTATTCCCATTACGCTGGTAACGTTTGTATTAGGTTTACTTATCGCATTATTTACAGCTTTAATGCGTATTTCTACAAGTAAGATATTGCGTAGTATTGCACGTGTTTATGTTTCAATTATTCGAGGCACACCGATGATTGTACAACTCTTTATCATATTCTATGGTTTGCCGGAACTTGGCAGATTGATTACGAATAATCCAGATACCCAGTGGACACTGCCTTCAGTTGTGGCTGCGATTATAGGATTATCTTTAAACGTAGGTGCTTATGCATCTGAGATAATTCGTGGTGGTATTATGTCTATTCCGAAAGGTCAGACAGAAGCGGCATATTCAATTGGTATGAATTACAGTCAAACAATCAGACGTATTATTTTGCCTCAAGCAATCAGAGTGTCGGTACCGTCATTAGGTAATACTTTCTTAAATTTATTGAAAGATACATCATTAGTTGGGTTTATCTTAGTAGCTGAAATGTTCAGAAAAGCACAAGAAGTTGCATCAACAACTTATGAATATTTAACAATTTATATTCTGGTTGCTTTAATGTACTGGGTAGTATGTTTTATTATCTCAGTGATTCAGTCATACTATGAAGCTTACTTAGAAAGAGGGTATCGCGCATGATTGAATTAAAAGGAATCAAAAAGGCATTTGGAGATAAAACAGTGATTAAAGGTGTCGACTTAGAAGTCGCTGAAGGTGAAGTTGTAACATTAATCGGACGTTCTGGTTCAGGAAAGACAACTTTATTACGTATGATGAATGCGCTCGAATTACCGACAGAAGGTCAAGTCTTTGTAAATGGTGAAACTTATACGAATGAGGATAAGAAATCACAAATTCGTGTACGTAAACAATCTGGCATGGTATTCCAAAACTATAATTTATTCCCCCATAAAACAGCAGTTGAAAATGTCATGGAAGGCTTGATTGTCGTAAAGAAAATGGCTAAAAGTGAAGCGAAAGCCCGTGCTGAACACTTACTAGAAAAAGTGGGTTTGACGCATGTGAAAGATCAGTATCCTATTGCTTTATCTGGTGGTCAACAACAACGTGTGGCGATTGCGAGAGCATTAGCGATGAACCCTAAAGTGATGTTGTTTGATGAACCGACTTCAGCACTGGATCCAGAGTTAGTGGTTGAAGTCTTACGTGTTATCAAAGAACTTGCTCAAGAAGGTATGACGATGGTTATCGTCACGCATGAAATGAGATTTGCGAAGGAAGTCTCAGATAAAACTGTCTTTATCAATGAAGGTCAGATTGGTGAACAAGGTCCTCCATCTGAGTTGTTTGAACATCCTAAAACAGAAGCATTACAACGCTTCTTAAATGTAATTCAAGAACAATAATAATAGGAAGTCTTCGGTTAATTCATAATCGAAGGCTTTTTATTTTTATTTAAGTCGTTTCAAACTAGAAAGGTGATGCTTTCAGGTGTATGATGAGGTTTGTGAGTATAAAAATAGAGTGAGTAGAAAAAATATAAGACAAGAAGTCGATTCGCATCAAAGAAGTAAAACTCATGAATCGAGGCGTAAATGAAATGAAAAAATGGTTATTATTTATTAGTACTGTTATTTTGGCAGTCATTGTTCAAGGCTGTTCTCAAAAAGATCCTGATTTAGCAGGTAAAGGCAATAAAATTAAAATTGTAGAATTCGCGGACTATAAATGTCCTTACTGCAAGAAAGTAGAAGACCATATCATGCCGACACTGAAGAAAGATTATATCGATAAAGGTAAAGCTGATTATCAAATGGTTAATGTGGCTTTCTTAGGTAAGGATTCAATTATCGGTTCACGTGCCGGACATGCGGTTAAAATTTATGCGCCGAAACAATATTTAAATTTCCAACAAAAAATCTATACAGAACAACCTGAAACAAAAGATCATAAAAAACCATGGATTAATGAAAAATTACTAGATGGTCTGATTGATGAACTCAATATCTCAAAACAAACAAAAGCAGAGATTAAAAAAGATTATAAAACCAAAGACAGCAAGTCATATAAAGCAGCTGAAAAAGATAAAGCTTTAGCGAAAGAGAAAAAGATAGACACAGTACCAGTAGTTTATATTGATGGACAGATTGTAAAAGACCCGTATCAATTTAAAGACTATAAAAAATTACTAGAAGAATAAGTTCAAAAGACAGTTTGTGTGGTGAGGCGTCACGATGCAAACTGTCTTTTTATATTTAATCTGATTTCCTATTCTTGTCTTTAGTATGTGTAAGTGATAAAATACTTTGATATAAAACGTAACGATTACGATTTAAGTTTATATAGAGATTGATAGAGAGATAAGGAAAGGAAGTAATAAATAATGCAACATTACCGTGTAGCAATTATAGGTGCAGGTGCAGCAGGTGTCGGCATGGCAATTGCGTTCCAACAAATAGGTTTAGATGATAATGATATGATTGTGATTGATAAAGGTAAGGTCGGACAATCTTTCTTAAATTGGCCGAAGTCTACAAGAACAATTACCCCTTCATTCACAACAAATGGTTTTGGTATGCCGGACATTAATGCCGTGTCTACTGAAACTTCTCCAGCTTATACATTTAATGAAGAACACGTTTCAGGTGAAACGTACGCAGATTACTTACAAACAGTAGCCCAACACTATGAACTTCCGATACAAGAAGATACTGCCGTTGAAAAAGTTGAGTTTGTCGACGGACATTATGAAATTGAAACAAATCAAGGTTTAATTACAAGTGAATATATCTTTGTAGCGACAGGAGATTTCTCATTTGCGCGTAAACCATTTAAGTATGGTCAGCATTATAGTGAAGTAGAAGACTTTACGAAAATGCCGGGTGATGAATATATCATTATCGGCGGTAATGAAAGTGCCTTTGATGCGGCGATTTGTATGGCTGAACAAGGAAAGCAAGTTTCTATCTATACGAATTCAACAGGTTTAGAAGATGAACATGCTGATCCAAGTATTCGTTTATCACCATATACGCATCAACGCTTACGTAAAGCAGTCCAACAAGGCGCTATGATTGAATTGAATGTGGGTTACACTGCATCTAAAATTTCATTTTCTGATGTAGACCGTAAATATGTGATCCAGTTTAATAATGGTAAGCAAGCAACATCAAAAAATGAACCGATTTTAGCAACTGGTTTTGATGCGACAACGAATCCATTAGTCCAACAACTATTCAGTACACAAGATGGTGACATTGAGTTAACAGATAATGATGAATCAACACGCTATCCAAATGTCTTCTTAATCGGCCCAACTGTACGTCATGCGGATGCGATTTTATGTTATATCTATAAATTCCGTGCACGTTTTGCGGTACTTGCGACAACAGTGTTAGAAAGAGAAGCATTAGAAATTAATGAGGAAGCGGTTGAAGTTTATAAAAACAATAATATGTATTTAGATGACTACAGCTGCTGTGAAGTGGACTGCTCATGCTAGAAGTTAAATTCAACTTAGCAAACGGGCAAACCACTGATATACCAGATGGCACACATCAGTTGAAGTTGATCGGCTTCAAACATTTAACAACTGCGCAGCAATTTTTGCTGCGCCAGTTTATTACGAAGGAACATATTCACGCTTCACCATATCAAGCGGTCGTTTCAGACAATACACAAACACAATACGATATACAGAAATTAAAAGCGTATGTAGAAGCTAGTCGTCAACATCATCCAAAGTTCTATGATACTTTACTAGGTTGGTTAATTATCTTCCTTATGTTTGCTTTACCGATTTATTTGGCGTATCACTTTTCGGATTGGCTTCAAAATCAATATGTTTCCCATTGGATAGAAATGATGACCACGCATGCGCACACATCATTTCAATGGTTGAACCAAGTATTGTACGGTGATTACGGTGTATTGTCATTAGGTATTTATTCCTTAGTATGGGCATTGCCTGTGGTCGTAATGATTGGAATTTCCACTGCGGTGATTGATCAAACACAATTAAAACAGTTTGTGGTGTGGTCGATTGAACCCACGATGCGTAAAGTAGGGTTGGATGGTCAAGATATAATTCCGGTTTTAGAAGGTTTTGGTTGTAATGCGGCAGCTATTACACAAGCAAATAGTCAATGTAGCGCTTGTACTAAAACAAGCTGTATGAGTATTATCAGTTTTGGTTCATCGTGCAGTTATCAAATTGGTGCGACACTATCTATCTTCAGCGCTGCCCAACATTCATGGTTGTTTGCACCTTATTTATTGCTCGTTTTTGCAGGGGGTATTCTGCATAATAAATTATGGTATCGTAAACAAAATAGTTTTCATGTAACACCACCGGTGTATCGCAATCAATTGAAGTGGCCGAGTCTAAAACCCTTGCTGAAACAAATTTGGGGTACGATTGAGATGTTCCTGATGCAGGCATTACCGATCTTTATTGGTATCTGTATTGTTGTGAGCTTATTAGCTTTGACACCAATTTTAACGGTGATTTCTACAATCTTCACGCCATTACTTTACTTACTTCATATTCCAGATAGTATGGCACCAGGGATCTTATTCTCAATGATACGAAAAGACGGTATGTTGTTATTTAATTTCGGTAATGGTGCAGTTTTACAATCATTATCACCAGCCAGTTTATTGGTTTTAGTTTTCTTCAGTTCTACATTTTCATCATGTATGGTGACTGTTTCAATGATGGCGAAACATTTAGGTTTAAAACAAGGCGGAGCGATTATTGGTAAACAAATGATCACATCAATCGTTTTAACATTAGCCATTGCTTTATTAGCAGGTGTTTTAATTTAATTTCTATCTTTAAATGGAAAGAGGCAATTACATGGATATTATTATTATTGGCGGATTTCTAGGCGGCGGTAAGACAACCACTTTAAATCATTTAATTAAAGCTGCACTTCAACAAGAGTTGCAACCTGCTGTGATTATGAATGATTTCGGTCAAGCCAGTGTCGACAGTCAACTGGTTGAAGGTTCAGTACCGATGGACGAAATTATTGAAGGTTGTATCTGTTGTGCGATGAAAGCAGATGTATCAAAACAATTACATCAGATTTATTTAGATTATCAGCCAGATGTAGTTTTTGTGGAATGTAGCGGTATTGCGCATACACAGTCAGTGATAGATGCCTGTTTGACGCCTGTGCTTGCACCTATTTCTACTATCCGCAGTGTGATCGGTGTAGTAGATGCGACATTATATCAACGTGTTGAAAGTTATCCAGGCGATATGCATAAGCTGTATTATGATCAATTGTCGTATTGCTCACATCTCTTTATCAACAAAATCGATCGATGTGAGCCTGAAGATATTGCCCCTATCCTTTCTGATTTAACGATTCTTAATCAAGATGCAGAAATATCTGTCGGCAGTTTTGGTCAATTTGAAACGAGCACAGTCTTTTCTAATGAAGTACAAGTTAAAGCAGAAACTATACCTCAAGCTTGTGACTTAGGTCATGCACATTCTGGTATCGGTCATCGTTATTTTGCGTTTAAACATTCGGTTAAACTTGAAGATTTAGTTAAATGGTTTGAAACTTTACCTCAATCGACGTATCGCGCAAAAGGCTTTATACAACTTGCAGAACATCCTCAATTACAATTAGTACAATATGCCGAAGGTCAATTGGAAATAGAACCGATAGATTTACAAAATCAGACAGAACAATATCTTGTAGTTATCGGCAATCAATTAGATAAAATCAAAGTGCCACAGTTTTAAAACGTCACGCTATTCACAGCGAATAGCGTGTTTTTTTATTTTAAAGTTAAGGATATCTTAATAGAAATCGGGTAGGCGAAAAATAGAACGAAAATATTTAGACAAAACCGTTGATATATTAAATATATGTGGTATACTAAGTATACAAATAAAAATTGGAGGTTTGTTTTATGACTAAATTTACTTTTGACGCAGCACATTCATCTGTAGCTTTCCAAGTGAAACACTTAATGGTTTCTAAAGTGAAAGGTGCCTTCGATCAATTTAACGTAGAACTATCAGGTGATTTAAACGATTTCAGCACACTTAAAGGTGAAGCAACAATCGATGTAAAATCAATCAACACTAACCAAGAAGACAGAGACAACCACTTACGCACAAATGATTTCTTCGCAGCGGATGAGCACCCAGAAATCAAATTCGTAATCAAAGAAGCTTCTGAAGACAAAGTAACAGGAGACTTAACAATCAAAGGCGAAACACATGAAGAAACTTTCGATGTTGACTTTGAAGGCGTAAGTAAAAACCCATTAAACGATACTAACGTAGCTGGATTCACAGTTTCAGGTAAAGTTGACCGTGAAAAATACGGTATGACATTCAACCAAACATTAGAAACTGGCGGCGTATTAATCGGTAAAGACGTTAAATTCGAAGCTGACGTAGAATTTATCGTAGAAGACTAATCTTTTCCTACTCACTGGAATATGGCGGAATGCTGTATTCCAGTTTTTTTATGCGCATTTTTTGCTTTTGAAATGGTATGATATGCCTGTTATTTGGGAAAAGATTATCAAGACATTCAAATCAACGTTAAAGGAAGTGTAAATGTGACAGTCACAAGAGAAGGTAATGAAATTATCGGCAAGCGTACATTTGATGCGCCGATACAACAGGTATTCAATGCTTATACTACAAAAGAAAAATTTGAACAATGGTTCTTTCCTAAAGGCGGAGAGATACAAGTCTTTGAATTTAATCCAAAAGCAGGTGGAAAGAATTTCTTTAAAATAACGATGCCAGACGCTCAAAGTTATACTGTACAACACTATGAAATGATAGAAGCTCCACGCAAAATTATTTATCGTGATTATTTCGCAGATGAAAAAGGTCATGTGGATACAAAGATGCATGGTATGCGTGTGGAAATCTATTTAACATCACAAGGAACTCATCAGACAGAAGTACGTTCTGTGTCAGTGATGCCTTCAGAAGAAGCAGCGAAACAACTGATGGAAATGGGTGTCGAACAAGGTATGGAGAGTACATTGGATCAGTTAGAAGAACTCCTGAAACAGTGATAGGGGATTCCCCGATTTCTGCGCTAAGCGATATTCAATCTCATTTGAAAGTGCTAAACTATAATTGTTAACACAAAAGAGGTGAGATGAATGAACGAGCGTTACGTAAAAGTTGTGATTCTTTACGTTATCAGTACATTACTTCCATCCTTAATTTTCCCATCAAAATGCGTTTCAAATAGCGGATTGAAATGGACATTAAGAACAATCGCAGGCTGTGGTATCTTCTCAGCTGGCTTAAAATGGATGGTTAAACGTAAAACACAAAAACAAGCTAAATAATTGATATGGAAATACTGGAGCGTTTTTGTTCCAGTATTTTTTCTTTTCTAATTTCCCATAATTTCAAAGAAGCATTTACATAATTTTAAAATTGATTGGTCTGAACAGATTATTTAAATATTAGATATAGGAAAATTTAAATAAAGGGTAGGCATCGGCTTAAATTAATAATATACTAGATACATCTTGATTAGATTATGGGAGGGAAAGTTTTTTATGGTTATGCAAAATCATAAAACGGTTGAAGATACATATACTTCACGCGAAACGATGGATAGCGTAGTCAGTTCATCACAAATGAAATCAGTAATGTTAAGCAAAACCCCTGCACGTTACTTTTTAAAATCTATGATGTCAGGTTTCTTATTATCAATTGTGGCAGTATTTATGCTTGCGATGAAAACACAACACACTGGTTTAAATGAAGGAACAATCAACTTTATCGGAGCTGTTTCATTCAGTTTAGCCTTAGTATTAATTGTATTAACGAATTCAGAACTTTTGACGAGTAACTTTATGTATATGACTGCCGGTGCGTATTATAAATCAGTACCAATCGGTAAAATCTTATGGCTGTTTTTTGTATGTTTCTTAGGAAACATTGTCGGAGGCTTTGTGTTATTCGGTTTAATGAAATTCACAAGCGTTATGACTCCAGAAATGGTTAAAGCGTTGACAGGTATTGTCGATAAGAAAACAATCCTTGGCACTTGGGATGGCATTTTAGTGAAAGCCATCTTCGCAAACTTCTTTATCAATATTGGTATTTACGTATCTATGCAGTTTAAAGACGGCTTATCAAAAGGCTTCTTTATCGCATGTGGTGTTGTAGTCTTCGTATTCATGGGTTATGAACACGTTGTTTACAACGCTAACTTATTCTCAGGTATGATGTTCTACAATATCGGCGCATTAGCTTGGTTAGATGTCTTAAAAAATATTGTTTTCGCATTTATCGGAAACTATATCGGCGGCGGTATTTTCGTAGGTCTGCTTTATGCATTCTTTAACGGAAAACGTAATCACTACTTAGATCAACAAAAATAATAAAAGAATATGCAGCAGATGATGTAATGTTTTTTAATTTTTTATGTTTTCACATATAAATAGTTGAATACGTCAGGGAATCCCCTCAAGATAGAGCTAAGGGGATTCCCTATTTTTATATTAATTATGTGAATGCATTCACATTAATTCAAAATTTAAGGTACAATGCAATTAAAGGGGGGAAATGCATATGACACAAACCATTGTCGTTATGCATGGAATGAGACGTGGCAAACAAAATCAATTATTGATGGAGGAGCTTGACAGTGTTGCACAACAAATAGAAGGCACATTTGATGTTGCGTTTATCGAGAGTGATGAACTTTCATTACCTCAGGTAATACGTAAACATTTATGGGAGGGTGAAACTTCCTTTGTGATTGTGCCGCTTTTATTATTTTCTGGCAGACATTACTTACAAGATTTGCCTGAAGTGATGCGTCAGATGCAACTGATGTTTCCAAGTATTACGTATGAAATACGTCAGCCCCTTTGCGACCATCCAAGTTTAACTAAATGGATCAATCAACGTATCGAAGCATGGCCAGATGCACATACACCTGGTTCCGCAATTGTTTTGATTGGGCACGGCAGTCCGATTGTGACAGAGCCTGATGCCGAAATCGATGATATTGCGACACGAATCACTACAGATTTACCGGTCTACACCATGATGTTTTATGGGGATAAACAATTTGAGGGGTTACTCCCTGAAATGAAAGAGGATTATGACCAAATCTATGTGATTCCAATTTTCTTTTACGATGGTTTCTTGGTCAATAAGATTAAGAAAAAAATCGAGAAAATAAAAGGAGATTCCAATATTACAATCGCTTCAGCGTTGAATTTTGAACCGGAGTTAGATGAGATGTTAATTGATAGATTGAATCAGAAAGAGGCGGTTTGATATGTATCCTATACAACTGGATTTGTCAAAGAAACATGCAGTATTAGTCGGCGGAGGCAGAATCGGATACCGTAAGTTTAAACAACTGGCAAAAGCCAATTGCGGAGATGTTACAGTTATTTCCAAATCTTTTTTGCCAGAATTTTTTGAAGAGTCTTACCCCAATATGAAATTAATCACAAAGGACTATGCGAAGGAAGATATTGAAAACGCAGATGTCGTGATTATCGCAACAGACTCACCAGAAATCAATGATCAGATCAAGAAAGATACTAAACCGACACAGTTGGTTAACCATACAGGGGATAAAGAACGATCTGACTTTTTTAATATGAAGGAATTTGAGTTTGAAGATTTATCCATCAGTGTCCGTTCAAATGGCGGAGATTATAAAAAAGCGAAACATGTGGCACAAGCGATTCAACAATTTTTAGCTAAAGAATACGGGAGGGAATAAGGATGCCAAAAACTAAGTTAGTCATGATCGGTAACGGTATGGCCGGCGTCAGAACAATTGAAGAGATTTTAGAGAGAGACAAAGATAAATATGAAATCACAATTATAGGGAAAGAACCTTATCCAAACTATAACCGCATTATGTTATCAAACATTTTGCAAAAGAAAATGTCGGTTGATGAAACAATCATGAATCCTTACTCATGGTATGAGGAAAATAACATTTCACTTATTACAGGAGAACGTGCGACACGCGTTAATCGTGAACAAAAATTAGTGGAAACTGAATCAGGACAAGAGATTCCATATGATATTTGTATCTTTGCGACAGGTTCAAATGCGTTTGTCTTACCGATTCCAGGTCATGAATTGCCAAGTGTAATCGGATGGCGTACGATTGAAGACACAGAACGTATGATTGAAATTGCGCAAACGAAAAAAGAAGCAATCGTTATCGGTGGCGGCTTGCTTGGTTTGGAATGTGCAAGAGGTTTACTTGACCAAGGTATGAACGTTACTGTTGTTCACTTAGCTGAATGGTTAATGGAAATGCAGTTAGACCGTCAAGCAGGTGAAATGTTACGTGAAGACTTAGAAAAACAAGGCATGCGCTTTGAATTAGGTGCGAATACAAAAGAAATTCTAGGTGAAAACGACGTTGAAGGTATCCGTTTAGCAGACGGCAGAGAATTACCAGCTGACTTAGTTGTTATGGCTGTTGGTATTCGTCCATTCGTTCAAGAAGCGAAAGACTCTGGTTTAGATGTAGAACGCGGTATTGTTGTGGATGACTTCATGCGTACAAGTGATGAAAACATTTACGCAGTAGGTGAATGTGCGCAACATAACGGCAAAGTTTATGGTTTAGTCGCTCCTTTATATGAACAAGGTAAAGTATTAGCTGACTACTTAACTGACCGTGATACAGACGGCTATAAAGGTTCAACAACATTCACATCATTGAAAGTATCAGGCTGTGACTTATACAGTGCGGGTCAAATTCAAGAAGATGAAGAAGTAGAAGGTGTTGAAATCTACAACAGTCAAGATCATATCTACAAAAAAATCTTCTTAAAAGGTGAACGTGTTGTAGGTGCAGTATTATACGGTGATACAGATGATGGTACGCGTTTCTTCAATATGATGAAAAAACGTGAATCTATTGAAGACTACACATTAGTTTCATTATTAAGCAAAGCTGGCGAAGAAGAAGGTTTATCTGTTGCGGACATGGATAATGAAGAAACAATCTGTGGCTGTAATGGTGTAACTAAAGGTACAATCGTCAATGCGATTGTAGAAGATGGTTTAACATCTGTTGCGGAAGTGACTAAAGCTACAAAAGCAGGTAACTCTTGTGGTAAATGTAAACCGCAAATCGGTGAATTATTAGAACATACATTAGGCGGCGCGTTTGTCGCATCAAGACCTGCTGGTATTTGTGAGTGTACAGATTTAACACGTGATCAAATCGTGACACAAATCCGTGCTAAAGGCCTGAAAACATCTAAAGAAGTACGTAATGTGCTTGGATGGAAAACTGAAGGCGGTTGTCCTAAGTGTCGTCCAGCAGTCAACTACTACTTAAATATGATTTATCCAAATGAACACGAAGATGAAAAAGCATCTCGTTTCGCAAACGAACGTTACCACGCAAACATCCAAAATGACGGTACATTCTCAGTTATCCCACAAATGCGTGGTGGTGTGACGAACCCTGATCAATTAATCCGTTTAGGTGAAGTTGCGAAGAAATATGATGTACCTCTAGTTAAAGTAACAGGTTCACAACGTATTGGGTTATATGGTATTAAGAAAGAAGACTTACCGAAAGTATGGAAAGATTTAGGCATGCGTTCAGCATCTGCTTACGCGAAGAAAACACGTTCTGTTAAGAGCTGTGTCGGTAAAGAATTCTGTCGTTTCGGTACACAATATACAACACGTCTTGGTATCCGCTTAGAGAAAACATTCGAATATATCGATACACCGCACAAATTCAAAATGGGTGTATCTGGTTGTCCAAGAAGCTGTGTAGAATCAGGCGTAAAAGACTTCGGTGTTATCGGTGTAGAAAATGGATTCCAAATCTATGTCGGCGGTAACGGCGGTACTGAAGTTGTGAAAGGTCAATTCTTAACTACAGTAGAAACTGAAGATGATGTAATCAAACTATGCGGCGCGTACATGCAGTATTACCGTGAAACAGGTATTTATACTGAACGTACAGCACCTTGGTTAGAAAGAATGGGCTTCGATGTGGTTAAAGAATATGTCTTAAACCCTGAAAACCAAGATGCATTATATGAGCGTATCATGGAAGCAAAACGTGCAGTTGAACAAGAGCCATGGTCTGAAATTGTAAATGATCGCGAAGATCAAAAAATCTTTGAAGTAGAGAAGGTGTAAGTATGCATACGTTAGAAAAAATTAAAGTAGCGGCGTTAGATGACTTAACACCCTTAATCGGTAAAAAAGTCATTGTGAAAGATAAACAAATTGGATTGTTCTTAACAGAAGACGGTACAATTCATGCGATTAATAATGTGTGTCCGCATAAACAAGGACCATTATCTGAAGGGACAGTAGCAGGTCATACTGTATTCTGTCCGCTTCACGACTCTCAAATCGACCTAAAAACGGGTCTTGTCCAAGACCCTGATGAAGGTTGCGTTGAGGTCTATACAGTAGAAGTTGAAGATGGAGATGTGTATTTATGGCTGTAAGCACGACCGGGCATGTGTACTTGGTCGGTGCTGGGCCAGGGAATCCTAATTTATTGACACGTAAAGCAGAACATTTAATCCGTACTGCGGATATTGTCCTTTACGATCGATTAGTTAATCCCTTTATCTTGCAACTCGCACCTCCTGGTATTGAAATTGTCGATGTAGGTAAAAAGCCGTACAGCCGACATATTCAACAAGGTGAAATCAATGACATCATTGTAGATTCAGCATACAAACATCAAAGGGTCGTTCGTCTAAAGGGAGGCGACCCTGCGATTTTTGGGCGTGTACAAGAAGAAGTGGAAACTTTAAAAGCACATGATATTCCTTGTGAAATTGTTCCGGGGATTACGACAGCCAGTGCAGCATCAGCTGTTTTAGGTATTGGTTTAACAAGTCGTAACGTCTCTAAGAGTGTGACATTCACAACTGGAAGCTTTAAAGATTCAAAAGAAGAAGATATTGATATTGCTTCATTGATTGATGGCGGAACTTTAGCTATTTACATGGGTATTAAGCGTCTTCATAAGATTATTGAACAAATTTATCGACAAGTCGGCAAAGATTATCCGATTTGTGCCATTTTCAACGTTTCTTACGCGAATCAAGTGATTATTCGCGGACATCTGTCTACGATTGAAGAAGATGTACGAGATGCTGCACCTGAAGATGCACCAGGTATTTTACTAGTCGGAGATGCGATGGGCTTAACAGAAGGTGCCACATATATTGAGTCTGATCACTTGCCTGAGTATTTCGGTAAACAATGTATCGTTACAGGTGAGAGAGAAGCGGCTATTGAAAAAGCATTTGAAATTTATGATGCTGGCGGTTGGGCCATGATTGATCCGAATAGCGGAGACACTTATCATCAAAGTCAATTAGATTTAATCTATCGCTTTATGCAGATGGATGACATTACAGAAATTGTGAAAGCATAGAAAAAATATCTTAAGTATAAGCAGTGCCACTTACTAAGAGGGTGCTGCTTTTTTGTGTTGTTCAAAAAACATAGGGAATCCCCTCTAGGTTATAGGTGAATCCCTAATACATCTTACATAATAGAAATCGTACAATAAGAGTAAGTTGAAAAAATAGTAAACAGTATTTACGAAGTTAACAGCCTAGTGAGCAAAGTAATTGAGATGAGAGGATGTTAGAGATGGCAAAATTTGGATTAAACTTCTTTAAGCCGACTGAAAGATTTAATGGTAATTGGTCTGTTTTACAAGATAAAAGTAGAGAATGGGAAAAAATGTATCGTGAACGTTGGAGTCACGATAAAGTAGTCAGAACAACTCATGGGGTGAACTGTACAGGTTCATGTTCTTGGAAAGTATTCGTTAAAAACGGTGTCATTACTTGGGAGAACCAACAAATCGACTACCCAAGCTGCGGTCCAGACATGCCGGAATTCGAACCGCGTGGATGTCCTCGTGGTGCTTCATTCTCTTGGTATGAATACAGCCCGCTTCGCGTACGCTACCCATACATCAGAGGGAAATTATGGGAACTTTGGACAACAGCATTAGAAGAAAATGAAGGTAATATGATTAAAGCTTGGGCTTCTATCGTTGAAGACAAAGAAAAAGCAGAAATTTATAAAAGTGCACGTGGTAAAGGTGGACACATCCGTGTCGCATGGAAAGATGTTTTACAACTGATTGCAGCACAACTTCTATACACAATCAAAAAAGACGGTCCTGACCGTATCGCAGGCTTCACACCGATTCCAGCGATGTCAATGATCAGTTATGCATCAGGTGCACGTTTCATCAATCTATTAGGTGGAGAAATGTTAAGTTTCTATGATTGGTATGCCGATTTACCACCAGCGTCACCGCAAATCTGGGGTGAACAAACAGACGTACCTGAATCAAGTGACTGGTACAACTCAAGCTACATCATTATGTGGGGTTCAAACGTACCGTTAACACGTACACCAGATGCTCACTTTATGACAGAAGTTCGTTATAAAGGAACAAAAGTGGTTTCAGTTGCACCTGACTATGCTGAAAACGTGAAATTCGCTGACAACTGGTTAGCACCAAACCCTGGTTCAGACGCAGCGATTGCACAAGGTATGACACACGTTATCTTGCAAAAATATTACGTAGATGAACCTTCTGAAATGTTCGTTAACTACGCTAAACAATATACAGATATGCCATTCTTAATCATGTTCGATAAACATGAAGATGGCTTCAAAGCAGGTCGTTTCTTACGTGCAAGCGACTTAGGTATGGAATCTGAAAACAACGAATGGAAACCTGTTGTATTTGATAAAGAATCAAGTCAAATTATCGTACCTAACGGCACAATGGGTCAACGTTGGGAAGAAGGCAAGCAATGGAACTTGAAGCTTGAAAATGAAGACGGTTCTAAAATCGATCCAGCGTTAACAGTAGCTGACGATGAACATGAAATTAAAATTATGAAATTCCCTTACTTCGATAACGCTGGCAACAGCATTTTCGAACGTCCGATTGCAGCACGTAAAGTAACATTAGCAAACGGCGAAACAACATATGTGGCGACTGTTTTCGACTTAATGACAAGTCAATACGGTGTACGTCGTTTCGGACATGAATTAGAAGCAAAAGGTTATAACGATGCGGATACAGAATACACACCAGCATGGCAAGAAAAAGTAACAGGTGTGAAACAAAAAGTAGTCACTCAAGTTGCTGAAGAGTTTGCCCAAAACGCAATTGATACAGGTGGCCGCTCAATGATTATCATGGGTGCAGGTATCAACCACTGGTTCAACTCAGACACAATTTATCGTGCAGTCTTAAACTTAGTTATGCTGTGCGGTTGTCAAGGTGTAAACGGCGGCGGCTGGGCACACTATGTAGGACAAGAAAAATGTCGTCCGATTGAAGGCTGGAGCACAATTGCCTTCGCGAAAGACTGGCAAGGCCCGCCACGTTTACAAAATGGTACAAGCTGGTTTTACTTCACAACAGACCAATGGAAATATGAAGAGTCTGGTGTCGATAAATTAGCATCACCATTAGCAGAAAATATTAAACACCAACATCCAGCTGACTATAACGTAACAGCTGCACGTTTAGGATGGCTACCGTCTTATCCGCAGTTCGATACAAACAGCTTGAAGTTCGGTGAAGAAGCAAGAGATGCTGGAGAATTCAACAACGAAGCAATTTTAAAACGTGCTGTTGACTCTGTAAAAAATCGCGAAACGAAATTTGCGATTGAAGATCCGGATTTACGTAAGAACCATCCGAAATCATTATTTATCTGGCGTTCAAACTTATTATCAAGTTCAGCAAAAGGACAAGAGTACTTCATGAAACATATGTTAGGAACAAGTTCTGGATTACTTGCTGAAGCGAACGAAACAGATAAACCTGAAGAAATGATCTGGCGTGATGAAGTACAAGGTAAATTAGACTTGATTGTCGCATTAGATTTCCGTATGACTTCAACACCATTAAAAGCAGATATCGTCTTACCAGCTGCAACTTGGTATGAAAAACACGACTTATCATCAACAGATATGCACCCATTCGTTCACCCATTCAATCCAGCGATTGACCCATTATGGGAATCACGTTCAGACTGGGATATCTTCAAATCATTAAGTAAGACATTCTCTGATTTAGCGAAAGTGCATATGCCAGGTACATTCAAAGATGTGGTGACTTCACCATTAGCGCATGACTCTAAACAAGAGATTGCGACACCTTACGGTAAAGTTAAAGACTGGACAAAAGGCGAAGTTGAAGCGATTCCTGGTAAAACAATGCCTGGCTTCTCAGTTGTAGACCGTAACTATACAGAAATCTATGACAAATTCATTTCTGTCGGACCTTTACTAGAAAATGCGAAGATAGGTGCGCACGGTGTCAGCTTCCCAGTTAAAAAACAATACGAAGAAGCTAAAGATATCGTTGGTACATGGAATGACGATACAGTGAAAAACGGCTTGCCACGTATTGATACAGCAAGACGTGCAGCAGATGTCATCTTAAATATTTCATCAGCAACAAACGGTGAATTATCTCAAGCGTCATATAAAGACTTAGAAGATAAAACAGGTATGCCTTTAACAGATATTTCCAGTGACCGCAGTGCTGAAAAGATTACATTCTTAAACATTACATCACAACCACGTGAAGTGATTCCGACTGCAGTATTCTCTGGTTCAAATAAAGGTAAGAAACGTTATTCACCATTCACAACAAATATTGAACGTTTAGTACCGTTCAGAACATTGACTGGACGTCAAAGTTACTATTTAGATCATGAAATCTTCCAGCAATTCGGTGAAAGCTTACCGGTTTATAAACCGACATTACCACCGATGGTCTTCGGTACAAAAGATAAGAAAGTCATCGGCGGTCAAGATAACTTAGTCTTAAGATATTTAACACCGCATGGTAAATGGAATATTCACTCAACATATCAAGATAACCAACACATGTTGACGTTATTCCGTGGTGGTCCGGTTGTTTGGATTTCTAAAGAAGATGCAGAAGCACACGATATTAACGATAACGATTGGTTAGAAGTATATAACCGTAACGGTGTTGTTACAGCAAGAGCCGTTACATCACACAGAATGCCGAAAGGAACAATGTTTATGTACCACGCACAAGATAAACATATCCAAACACCGGGTTCTGAAATTACAGGAATGCGCGGCGGTTCACATAACGCACCGACTCGTATTCACTTGAAACCTACGCAAGTAGTTGGGGGCTATGCCCAAATCAGCTATAGCTTTAACTATTATGGTCCAATTGGTAACCAAAGAGATGTTTATGTAGCAGTGAGAAAGATGAAGGAGGTAGATTGGCTTGAAGATTAAAGCACAAGTAGCCATGGTATTGAACTTAGACAAATGTATCGGGTGTCACACATGTAGTGTCACTTGTAAGAACACTTGGACAAACCGTCCGGGTGCAGAATATATTTGGTTTAATAACGTAGAAACAAAACCAGGTGTCGGTTATCCGAAACGCTGGGAAGACCAAGAGAAATATAAAGGTGGATGGACACTGAACAAGAAAGGCAAATTAGACCTTAAAGCGGGCAGCCGCTGGTCTAAGATTGCTTTCGGTAAAATCTTCTACAACCCAGATATGCCAGTCATTAAAGATTACTACGAGCCTTGGACTTACAACTACGAACATCTGACAACTGCAAAAGCAGGCAAACATTCTCCAGTTGCGACTGCACACTCAGTCATTTCTGGTGACAAAATGGATTTACATTGGGGTCCTAACTGGGAAGATGACTTAGCAGGCGGACACGTAACTGGGCCAGAAGATCCGAACATCCAACGTATTGAAGAAAAAATCCAATTCGACTTTGACCAAACATTCATGATGTATTTACCACGTTTATGTGAACACTGCTTAAACCCAAGCTGTGTAGCATCATGTCCATCAGGTGCAATGTACAAACGTGACGAAGATGGTATCGTGCTTGTTGACCAAGAAGCTTGTCGTGGATGGCGTTACTGTATGACAGGATGCCCATACAAAAAAGTTTACTTCAACTGGAAAACTAACAAAGCTGAAAAATGTACTTTCTGTTTCCCACGTGTTGAAGCTGGTTTACCAACAGTATGTTCAGAAACTTGTACTGGCCGTATGCGTTATTTAGGTGTATTACTGTATGACGCTGACCGTGTACATGAAGTTGCATCAACTGAAAATGAACAAGATTTATACGAAAAACAATGTGATTTATTCTTAAATCCATATGATGAAGAAGTTATTGAACAAGCATTAAAAGACGGCGTATCAATGGAATGGATCGAAGCTGCACAAAACTCACCAGTTTATAAATTGGCAATCGAGTACAAATTAGCTTTCCCATTACACCCTGAATACCGTACATTACCAATGGTTTGGTATTGCCCACCATTAAGCCCAATCATGAACTACTTCGAAGGTAAAGATTCAATCAAGAACCCAGATGCAATCTTCCCTGCAATTGAAGAAATGCGTTTACCGATTGAATACCTTGCAAGCTTATTGACTGCTGGTGATACAAAAGCAGTTAAAGAAGCATTACAACGTATGGCAATGATGAGAAGTTACATGCGTGCACAAGTGACAGGTAAAGACTTCGATTTAGATCGTTTAGACCGTCTTGGTTTAACAGAACGTCAAACTAAAGATATGTATCGTCTATTAGCGATTGCGAAATATGAAGATCGTTTCGTAATCCCAACATCTCACAAAGAACAATATATGGACACTTACGCTGCACAAGGCAGTCAAGGTTATGAATTCAGCGATAACACAATCGGCGGAAGCGGTTGTGACGGCTGTGGCGCACCAGTAGCAATGAAACCGGGACAAACTGGACAAGAAGCTTATAACGAAAGCTTCTATGGAGGGATTTTCCGTGATTAACCTGAATAACTTTTATAAATATCAAGAGTCAATCGGTTATTTTGCGCAACAATTGAACTTTCCAGAAAAGTTAACTTTCCATCCTAAGACGTTTGAAGATGTTTTCGATAGTCACCATCCAGCATATGCTGAGATGGTGGAATATCGTGAACGTATTCTAAGTTATCCGTTGACTGAAATTAAACAACTGTATACAGATACATTTGATTTTAATAAAGAAGCACCGCTGTATATGACTTACAATAAATTTGATACGCAGAAAGAACGCGGACAAATGTTAGCGAAACTCAAAGTACTCTATGAAATGTTCGGACTCGATATGGTCGATAATGAACTTTCAGACTTCTTACCGTTAATGCTTGAATTCTTATACGCTGCACAATGGCAAAACGATGATCGTGCAGAAGGCAATATCGAATTCATTATTATGGTGATTGAAGATGGAACATTTGCGATGCTGAATCAATTAAGAGAAATGGATAGTCCGTATGCACCTTTAATTAAAGGCTTAAGAGAAACACTCAAATTATGTTTACAACCAAGTGAAGAGGTGACACCGCATGCTTAATCAATTTTTGTGGGTCATATACCCATATTTATGTATCGCCATTTTTATTCTCGGTCATATTGCTCGCTTTAGATATGACCAATTCTCTTGGACAGCAAAGTCCAGTGAATTTATTGAAAAGAAACGTTTGAAATGGGGCAGTTTATTATTCCACTTAGGGATTATCCCGGTAGCAATCGGACACTTTGTGGGTTTAGTAATCCCGCCATCATGGATCAGCGCAATGGGAGTCAGCCATGAGATGTACCATTTCGGGGCTGTATATATCGGTAGTATTTTTGGTATAATAACATTAATTGGAATGTTTTTATTAACGTCACGCCGTGTATCAGTTAAGAATATCAGACATCTTAGTTCTGCATCAGATATGGTTGTAAACTTTTTCTTGTTGATTCTTGTATTTATGGGGTGCTATGCAACGTTAGTAACAAATGCGGTTATGCCAGATTTTGATTATAGATCATCAATTTCTGTATGGTTCAGACAATTATTCACATTTGGACCAGATGCAAATTTAATGACAGATGTGCCATGGTCATTTAAACTTCATGTATTACTTGGTTTTGGTATCTTTGCGTTATGGCCATTCACAAGATTGGTTCATGTGTGGAGTGTACCATTGACTTATGCGAGCAGAAGTTACATTATTTACCGCAGAAACAAAGTCAAACATAGATAGGAGGAGACAATTTGAATAGTGTAGTTGCGACGGGTTACTTTAACTATCAAGTTGCTTTGGAAGAAATCAGAGAAGAAGAACAGTTTGATTTTGCGGCGATTGCTTTGCCTGAAGATGACTCACATAGTGCAGTCATCAAATGGAGACATGCGTCAGGCAATCTCAATAACCGCTATCAGCTGATTGTCTTGCGCCCTGGCAAGGGGTTGGCTGGTCTTGTTATCCGAACTGGCTCTAGAATGATTATCGATGATGTCAATACTGTGCTGAGTCCAAACGACAAGCTCAGTTATCCGATTGTTTTAAGTGAATCACTGACAGCAATGGTTGCCATTCCTTTATGGCATGATAATCGTGTGTATGGCGCATTGTTGCTAGGTCAACGTAATGGGCGTCCATTGCCTGAAGGCAGTGAAGAGATTCGCATTAATCACAGGTTAGGGAGTTTTAGAGATGAAATCAATTGATAACCGTGAAAAAATACAAGAATTATTGACCAAGTATTATTTAAATACCAATGAAAAAATGGTGTTTTTAAATAAGGAAGGTCAAGTGATCGCGTTGAATGAAGCGGCGGAAGAGGTCTTTTCTGAAGAAAATGACTATAGTCAAATGACGAATGCGATTTGCAGAAGATGCGAAGGTTATTCAAATGAGTTTGATATTATGTCATGTGAAAACTGTTTCTTAGAAGCGTTAGAAATCGGCAAAGGCAGCTTCCAAGTCTTTATGCGCACACGAGACAATAAAATTGAACCATACACTGCTTCATACGAAATCATCGATACAGCCAATGAAATCTATGCATTTACACTACACAATGTTTCTCCTCAGATTGAACGACAAGATAAACGTTATCAGCGTTTGATGATGCAAAAAACAATTTCAGCACAAGAAAATGAACGTAAGCGGATTTCCAGAGAATTACATGATGGTATTGTCCAAGAATTGATTAATGTAGACGTTGAATTACGTTTATTGAAGTATCAACAAGATAAAGATGAAATGGTTGATAATTCTAAGCGTATTGAAGGCATTATGTCACGTTTAATCGATGATGTCCGTAATTTATCTGTAGAGTTGCGCCCATCTTCATTAGATGACTTAGGACTAGACGCTGCTTTCCGCTCTTACTTTAAACAGTTCGAAAAGAACTATGGTGTGCATATTGCGTATCATACTGATTTTTCGGCACAACGTTTTGACAGCGAAATCGAAACGGTAGTTTATCGTGTGGTACAAGAAGCATTATTCAATGCGCTGAAATATGCACAAGTAGACACAGTTTACGTTTCCTTACACTTAGGAGAAGCGTCCATTATCGCTGAAGTGAGCGATCACGGTACAGGATTCAATATAGGTGATAAAGCCAAAGGAACCGGCCTAGGATTATTCGGCATGAATGAACGTGCTGAATTAGTCAATGGTTCGGTTAATATTGATTCACAAGTGGGACGTGGTACAATAGTGACGTTAGAAGTTCCAATAACTGATAAACGATAGGAGACTTGATGTTGAGAATTGTTATTGCAGATGATCACGCAGTGGTGAGAACGGGCTTCTCTATGATCTTGAATTTTCAAGAGGATATGGAAGTCGTAGATACTGCTGCTGAGGGTGTTGAAGCATACCAAAAAGTGATGCAGCATCGCCCTGACGTGTTAATTATGGATTTAAGCATGCCGCCAGGGGAGTCAGGTTTGATTGCGACAAGTAAAATTATGGAAAGTTTTCCTGAAACAAAAATACTTATTTTAACGATGTATGATGATGATGAATATCTGTTCCATGTCTTAAGAAATGGCGCGAAAGGCTATATTCTAAAGAACGCACCAGATGAACAATTAATTTCAGCTGTGCGTACGGTTTATCGCGGCGACACTTATATTGACCCTAAAATGACGACATCATTGGTCAATGAATTTGTGAATAATTCTGACCAAGATGGCAAAAATACGAATGATCCGTTTCGGATTTTATCTAAACGCGAGTTAGAAGTATTGCCTTTAATTGCCAAAGGTTATGGAAATAAAGACATCGCAGAAAAATTATTTATTTCAGTGAAAACTGTAGAAGCACATAAAACACATATTATGCAGAAGTTAGAATTAAAATCTAAACCAGAATTAGTGGAGTATGCCTTAAAGAAAAAATTGCTTGATTTTTAAATAGGAATGACATTGAACTCATCAAAATAGATGAGTTCTTTTTTTAATTTAAAGTCGAACAATTTGAATAGTATGTGACTAATATGTGAAAAAATTGTGATGAAAAAAGCCTTTAACATGCTGATTTCAACTAAAATAGAGGGATTAGGGAAAAGCCGAATGTTTTAAGGGAATGCCCTTATGTTCAATAATTCACCTAAATAATACACTATTAAGTGTAAGCAGTATCTTTAACTGATGAATAAAATAACTTCGACTCAAAAAACACATCAGGGGGATACTGCTGCTCTTATTAAATATGATATGAAAATGTAATGTTAGGGTGAAAAAAATGAACAAATCTAGAGGCGGTTTACAGTTAACCATCCAAACGTTGAGTTTGGTTGCCGGCTTCATGGTATGGAGTATCATTGCACCATTGATGCCGCTGATTTCAGAAGACATTAAAATTACGAGCGGACAAGTTTCAATTGTACTCGCAATACCAGTTATTTTAGGATCTATTCTTCGTATCCCATTCGGTTATTTAACAAACGTTATTGGCGCAAAATGGGTCTTCTTCGCAAGTTTTATTATTCTATTAGTACCTATCTTTTTATTAAGTTCAGCAACATCAGTTAACATGTTAATGATTGCAGGCTTCTTCTTAGGGGTAGCAGGTGCGACTTTCTCAGTTGGGGTAACGTCATTACCTAAATATTTTCCTAAAGAAAAAGTTGGTTTAGCGAATGGTATTTACGGTATGGGTAACTTAGGGACAGCCGTATCTTCATTCTTAGCACCACCATTAGCAGGTGTTATCGGTTGGCAATCAACAGTGAGATTATACTTAATCTTAATGGCAGTATTCGCAATCATAATGTTCTTCTTAGGAGATGCTAAAGAACCTAAAGTTAAGGTTCCATTTGTAGCACAAGCGAAAGATTTATTAAAAGACTTACGTTTATATTACTTAAGCTTATGGTATTTCATTACGTTCGGTTCTTTCGTAGCATTTGGTATCTTCTTACCTAAATACTTAGTTGATCATTTCAATTTGACTTCAGTAGACGCAGGAATCAGAGCAGGGGTCTTCATCGCGATTGCGACATTACTTAGACCGCTTGGTGGTATCATCGGGGACAAAATTGATGCGGTGATGGCATTAAAAGTCGACTTTATTATTATGATTATCGGTGCTGTCTTATTAGGTATTTCTGATGGTATCTTATTATTTACAATCGGATGCTTAACAATCAGTGCATGTGCAGGTATCGGTAACGGTTTAGTATTCAAATTAGTACCGCATTACTTCCACAAAGAAGCAGGTGTCGCAAACGGTATCGTATCAATGATGGGTGGTCTTGGAGGATTCTTCCCACCATTAGTGATTACGTATGTGACAAGCTTAACAGGAACAAGCCACTTAGCTTTCATCTTCTTAGCATTATTCGGAGTGATTGCGTTTATCACAATGTGGCATTTAGGCAAGAGAAACCGTTCGCTTGCAGCTAAATAAGAACGGTATGGATGAATGAACATGTAAATATTGAAGACGTAAGGACCACTAATAGATGAATGTTAGTGGTCCTTAGTCATATTAAAAAGCAGGACAAGAGAAAGGTGATAGACTTACATTTGTCCTGCTTTGAATGTTATTTAATTGCTTGAAGTTTAGTGTGCGCGGTACGTTCACGATTAATTTTACGTGTCGTCATAATCAATGCCGCAAATGCAATACTGACACTTAACATCGATGAACCGCCATAGCTGAGCAACGGTAAGGTTACACCTGTTAAAGGAATGGTACCTGAAACACCGCCGATATTAACGAAGGCTTGGATAAAGATGTAACTGCCGATACCGATACATATCAGCTTGTAGAAGTGATTTGAAGTACGGTTAGCATAGATTAAACTTTTCACCACAATGAGTCCATAGAGTCCTAAGACAATCAGTACCCCGATTAAGCCTAACTCTTCAGACAAGACAGTGAAAATAAAGTCTGTATGCGGCTCTGGCAGGTACCCAAGTTTTGAAACTCCATTGCCGAGTCCTTTACCGAATAAACCGCCATTACCGATTGAAATTAAAGCACTTGTCAGCTGATACCCTTCATTATTTTCATATTTGAAAGGATTTAAGAAAACAGCAATACGTTTGATTCTGTAAATGTTCTTCGTATCAAAGAGTAATGTATAAATCAGATACATTGCTACAGGCAAGAGTGCGATACCAAAGATTTGTACTTTAATTTTATTCTTAATATCAGAATAAAGTAAAATGCATCCTATAATGACGACGGTTAACATGGTTCCTCCTAAGTCACCTTGTAAGAGTACAAGGACCAGACCAAAGCCTAATAAGAGTAACGGTGGAATTAAATGATTAATTTGATAGTCACGCTGTCTGCTTAATCGTCGATCAATGATGTATGAGAAATAAAATATAGAAGCGAGTTTTAAAAACTCGGAAGATTGGAGACTGAAAAATCCTAAGTTCAGCCAGTTTTTGGAACCGTTGATTTCTTTACCTATTAATAAGGTTAAAGCTAAAAGTCCAAAGGTAACTAACAGCATGATCAATTGAACATTTGGAGATTTAAAGAAATCGATTCTGACAAAAAGAGAGAAAAAGATTATGATAAGTCCAATCACGAAATAAATAGCTTGGCGTTTCATGAAATGGTTGCTTGCGACAGGGTAGCCGCCTGTTAAAGAACCTTTTGAAGCGGGTACCATACTAGCACTATAAACCATGACAATCCCAATAAAACCAAGCAGGATAAAGGTTATGATCAAACTCAGATCCACACCTTTAGTTGCGTTACGCAACGTTCTGAGAAATTTCTTCAATTTTAGTCACCTCTACGATTGTCTGTTTTTCCTTAAACGCGATGTGAAATATAATGCATTAAATATCTATTATATAGATTTTGTTTACAACTATCCACCTTTTATAGGTAAAAGAAAATTGAATGAAACACAAATAAAAAAATAGAGTATGTACAAATAAAAAAGAAGCCTTGAAATGACTTCAAGACTTCCAGAACAAGCATTGCTTCACACAAGCTTTATCTATTATTTTACGGTATCATAGTAACGAATGTTGTCTGAGATTTCTTTAAGGTAGAAGTTGCCTTTTGGTTCAACTGCTAACTCAGTTTCAGCATCAAATTCAAGGTTGTCGAAGCGTTTGAAGAATGATTCGTACTCTTCAACAGATAATGCTTTTCGGTTTTTCAACATTGCTTGGTGAGCTTCAACATCAAGTGCATCTTTGAAGCCGTCTGCAAGTGTAGCTGTGAAGAATTCACCTACTGAACCAGAACCATAGCTGAATAGACCGATACGGTCTCCGCTATTTAAATCATGGTTTTCAAGTAAAGAAATCAAGCTTAAATAAAGTGAACCTGTATAGATATTTCCGACATAGCGGTTATAATCCGTAGCAGATTTGTAACTGTCATTTAATCTTGCTTGTGTATCTTCTGAGGCTGTATCTGTTAAAATAGAATCAAGTGCTTTTTGACCCATCTTTGTGAATGGTACATGGAAGCATAACGCAGCAAAGTCAGACAATGATTTATGATAACGTTTCGCGTACTCGTTCCAACTTTCTTGGAAAGAATGGATATAAGCATCTTTAGATAATTTACCGTCAACAAGCGGATAAATTTCACCAGATGGTCTCCAGAAATCGTAAACGTCTTCTGTAAATGCAACTGAATCATCATGCAACTCAGCAATACGCGGGTTATGACTGATTACCATAGCGACTGCACCAGCACCTTGTGTCGGTTCACCGCCACTGTTAAGTCCGTAACGCGCAGTATCACTTGCGATAACTAATACTTTTTCATTAGGACGTGGTACTAAATAATCTTTTGCCATTTGAATCGCAGGAGTCGCTGCATAGCATGCTTCTTTCATTTCGAAACAGCGTGCAAAAGGTTGAATTCCTAGTAGATGATGAATCTGTACAGCAGACGCTTTCGCTGAATCAATTGCTGATTCAGTTGCGACAATAACCATCGTAATATCTTTCTTGTCTTGTTCTGTCAAGATAGGTTGAGCAGCGTTCGCACCCATTGTTACAATGTCTTGACTGACTGGGCTTACAGCCATTTCAGTCTGACCGATACCAATCAGAAACTTGTTTGGATCTACATTGCGTGCTTCGGCTAAATCAGCCATATCTACGTAAAAGTTCGGAATATAAAAATTAAGTTGGTCGATACCAATTGTCATAAATAACCAACATCCTTTCTTGATATGTTAAATCACTTTAAATCATATCAAAAGAGGGTACAAAAATACAATTTTAAATTAGTAGCTAGTGATAAAAAAGGAGACTAAATTATGAGCAAAATCGCAATTGTTAGTGCAAAACGTACACCAGTAGGAAAATTCAGAGGGAAATTAAGAGATTATTCTGCAGTACAACTTGGCACCATCGCTTTAGAAGCAGCAATTGATGCTATCAATCTGCCGAAAGATAAAATCGAGAATGTAATTTTTGGTAACGTATTGCAAGCAGGCAACGGTCAGAATCCAGCACGCCAAATCTTGGTGAATGCCGGATTGCCGACATCAACTCCTGGAATGACTATCAACGAAGTATGCGGATCTGGTTTAAAAGCTGTAATCTTAGGTAAACAACTGATTCAATTAGGGGAAGCAAAAGTTGTCGCAGTTGGCGGTGTTGAAAGTATGACAAATGCACCGAAACTGGTATTACCTGGACAAGAAAAACCTGTACCAAGCTTTATGCATGACGGTTTGACAGATGCGTTTGAAAATGTACCGATGGGGATTACGGCTGAACGTATTGCGGATAAATATGAAGTGACACGTGAACAACAAGATGCGTTTGCGGTCAATTCACATCAAAAAGCGTACGAAGCATCTCAAGCTGGTAAATACCAAGCAGAAATGATTCCATTAACAGATGCAGATGGCGAAGAAATGACAATGGACGAAGGAATCCGCGGTAACAGTAATGTAGAGAAACTTGCGACTTTAGATACTATCTTCAAAGAAGACGGTACAGTAACAGCAGGAAATGCTTCAAGTATCAATGACGGTGCATCAGCCTTAATCTTAATGGATGCAGACTATGCACGTGAAAACGGCTATGAAATTATGGGGATTTTAGGTGATTACGCAGAAGTCGGTTGTGATCCTGAAATTATGGGTATCGCACCTTACTATGCTGTATCTAAATTATTAGAGAAAACAAATCAAACAATTGATGATATTGATTTAGTAGAAATGACAGAAGCATTTTCAGTTCAAAGTATTGCGGTTAAAGAGAATTTGAACATTCCAGATGAGAAATTGAACATCTACGGCGGCGCAGTCGCAATCGGTCATCCAATCGGTGCTTCAGGGGCACGTTTAGTGACATCATTAGTTCATGAACTGCATCAAGAAAATAAACACAACGGTATTGCAACAGCATGTATCGGTGGCGGTTTAGGTATCGCATTAGAAGTTGAAAAAGGAGAGTAAGCAACATGAAAGCATTGGGGAAAGATTTCAGACACTTATCACGTCAAGATAAATTACAGCGTTTAGAAGACAATGGTTGGATTTCACAAGAAAGTCATCAAGAATTGTTAGATATACCGCTGCTTTCTGAAGAAGTGGCTGATAGTCTGATTGAAAATGTGATTACACAAGGTGCATTGCCTGTCGGATTATTACCAGACATTATTGTAGACGGTAAACATTATGCGGTGCCGATGATGGTAGAAGAACCATCAGTCGTAGCTGCCGCAAGTTATGGTTCGAAGTTAGTCAATCAAACTGGCGGATTCAAAGTTGAATCGAGTGAACGTTTGATGATTGGACAAATTGTCTTTATGGAAGTAGAAGATCCAGCACAATTAGCTGAACAATTAATTGAGAAAGAATCACAAATTCATCAAGTCGCAGATGCAAGTTATCCATCGATTTTAAAACGTGGCGGCGGTTATCGTAAAATTGATGTCGATACGTTTGAAAAAGAAAAACTGGTTTCTTTAAAAGTTTATGTTGATACAAAAGATGCGATGGGCGCTAATATGATGAATACCATCTTAGAAGGCATTTCTGGCTTCCTGAAAGGCGAATGGCCAGAAATCAATGTCCTAATGAGTATTTTGTCTAATCACGCTACAGCGTCACTTGTGTGCGTCTCAGGAGAAATTGATGTTTCAGCTTTAGCATGTGGTGAGATGAGCGGTGAAACAGTTGCGAAACGTTTGGAAGCTGCTTCAGTTTTAGCTTATGTCGATCCATACCGTGCAGTGACACATAATAAAGGTGTTATGAATGGTATTCATGCAGTAGTATTAGCAACAGGCAATGACACACGCAGTGCTGAAGCCAGTGCACACGCATATGCATGTAAAGAAGGACAATATCGCAGTATGACAAAATGGGAGTACTTAGAAGATAAAGGTCGTTTAAGAGGAACGATTGAAATTCCGATGACACTCGCAACTGTCGGTGGCGGTACAAAAGTGGTTCCGATTGCACGTTTAGCACAAGAAATCTTGCATGTGGATTCTGCACAAGAATTAGGTGAAGTTGTGGCAGCAGTCGGCTTGGCTCAAAACTTCTCAGCGTGTCGTGCTTTAGTATCTGAAGGTATTCAAGAAGGTCATATGAGTCTGCAGTATAAATCATTGGCGATTGTCGCAGGTGCGAAAGGTGCAGAAATTGAACAGGTAGCCGATGCTTTAAAACAAGCAGACACTGCGAATATGGCTGAAGCGGAAAAAGTGTTAGCTGAATTACGTAGTAACTAAAAATAAATGTTATAAATCAATATGAGATGTCATTTTGATGAGAGAAGCGGGTTCTTAAAGAGGACTCGCTTTTTTGACGTAAAAAAACAGCATCCCTTAAAGGAATGCTGCGAAAAATAATTATTAGTCGATTGTGATATTAGAACCTGCTAAGTCTTGTTCATCTTTCTTAGGCAATACAACAGTTAAGACACCATCTTTGTAAGATGCTGAAATCTTGTCGCTGTCGATATTACTGAAAGAGAATTCACGGCTGACACTGTCAGTGCTACGTTCTCTTTGGATTACGCGACCTTCTTCATTTTCAGTACGACTTTCAATTGAGCGTTTTGCGCTGATTTTCAGTGTACCTTCATTATAAGAAAGGTTGATATTCTTTTTATCAAATCCTGGTAAATCTGCTTCAACAATATATTGGTTATCTTTTTCTTTAATATCTGTTTTTACAGCATTTACTGTTGGGATTTGATCTATAAATTGGCGTCCGAATTCTTTGAAAATGTCAGTGGGTTTACTTTCGAAAGGCATATAAAATCGCTCCTTTTCATTGTTTAATTAAAGCTCGCTTTAGTCATTCATACCCGAATTCTTGTAAGGCAATCTTACTGAGTATTCAGCGAGTTCTGACTTTAATTATATCACGTCCAGGAGCTGATAGATAATCAGAGGATTGTAGTGTTAGGCTTCAGAAAAGTTATTAACGATAAATTTCGATAGGATAGATTTAATTGTTTTCGCATCTTCCATTGAAATGTCTAAATCATTGAAAACTTCTATCGCAATATGTGAGATTTCGTGGCGAGTGTTAACACCTTCTTCAGTTAAAGAGACAAGGAGATTTCTTTCGTCTGATGGCTGTCTAAGGCGTTTGACAAGTCCTTGTTTTTCTAACTTTTTAATCATAGGTGTTAATGTTCCGGAATCTAAATATAATCTTTCCCCTAAAGATTTGATGTTGATAGATTCATCGTCTTCTATAGCGAGTAGAACAATATAGCCAGTATATGTCAGCCCATATTTCTTAAGATGCGGGGTGTAACGCTTAATTATCTCTTTAGACGACACATAGAATAAAAAACATAATTGTTTATCTAAAAAGTTGTTAGGTTCATGCAATTAAATCACTCCTTATTTAAAATAACGATATTATGAACGCAATCACTTGTCAAGAATAAATTTCGTGCCTATAATTTACTATGTTTAAACTTTGTAGTATGAAAATATTCAAATAGATTCCGTTTTGTTCGAAAAATAAACATAATAGATAAAGGAGCAAAAAATATAATGGAAAAACAATGGTTTGATGATGTGCTGAGAGCACGTAAATCAGTAAAGGTTTATGACCCGAATGTGAAGATTTCACATGAAGAAATGGATGAAATGTTAGGGAAAGCAGCACTAGCACCTTCTTCAATTAATATGCAGCCATGGAGAGTTGTTGTAGTAGATAGTGAAGAAGGAAAAGAAAAAGTCCGTCCTGCTATGCAATTCAATACAAGACAAAACGATACATCTGCAGCGATGGTTGTTATTTTCGGTGATTTACGCAACTACGAGTATGGTGAACAAATCTATCAAGGTAACGTTGATAAAGGCTATATGCCTCAAGAAACTAAAGATGACTTATTATCTAAGTTTCTACCATTTTATAAAGGGTTAAGCTTGCCGCAAATGACATCTATCGTAAATATCGACTGCAGCTTGTTTGCGATGCAGTTCATGCTTGTCGCAAAAGCGCATGGCTATGATACTAATCCAATCGGCGGTTTCGATAGAGAAAATATTGCTTCTATTTTAGGTTTAGATCCTGAACGCTATGTTCCAGTAATGGTGGTTGCTGTAGGTAAGGCAGATCAAGCAGCACATCATACGTATCGTTTAGATGTAGATGCTTTCAGACGTTATTTCTAATGTAATCATCGACAAATTTGTTACAATATAATTAAACGTGTGACAAGTAAGGGAAACTTCATTCATAATTATATAGATAATATATTTTTATATGGATGAAGTTTAAAGGCTAAAGGAGTCTGGCTATGAGTAAAAAAGTTTTTCATTTGATTTTAATTATTATCGGTTCCTTAATTATCGCAACAGTATTCTTCTTTGGTTTGAAAACCTATCAAGGTAAGCAAAATTTAAAATTGGTGGATCAGTATATTGCTGAACATCAATTACAAGATGATATCAAATCAGAAAAGAAAAAATTCAATGCGAAAGACGGCGTTTATTATAAAGAGGTTGTCTTTAAAGATGAACCGCAATTAACGTATGTGATTCAACCGATGGGGACTTCAAAGGGATTATTTGCACAAGCATTTGATACGCAAACAAGAAAGCATATCAAAAAAGCTAAACATAATTTCTTTGATGACAATTATAAGCTTAAATAACCGATTAAGTATGTTAGAATAAATGTGATTAAGACATTAAACACGATGAATAGTGTTTAGTGTCTTATTTGCGTTACAAGGATAGTTGTGTGAGTATGAAAACTCTATCACAACTTATCAAAAATTGATTATTATCATCAAAAATGGATATAACACCTTTAGTATCAGCATAGAGAAAAAACATGATAGGAGGGACGGCATGACACACAGAAATCAAAAACGTTGGCCGGGCTTTGTACTCGTGATTATTGGCTCTATCTTCTGGGGCGTCGGCGGTACAGTATCACAATGGTTGTTTGAAAATAAACAATTACCGGTCACGTGGTTCGTGGGTGTTCGTTTATTAGTATCTGGATTACTTTTAGTTATAATGTCATTCTTTTTAGAAGGTAAGAAGACAATCACCATTTGGGCAGATAAAAAAGATACGCTCAAATTATTTATTTACTCACTCATTGGTATGTTAGGTGTGCAATACTGCTTTATGGCGACCATTCATTATGGTAACGCAGCAGTAGCGACGTTGCTCCAATATTTAGGTCCTGTCATTATTATCTTGTATTTAGTTGCAGCTAAAGTCATCCGTTTCAGATGGAAAGAAGGTATCGCAGTCACATTGGCACTGAGTGGTACATTCTTCCTATTAACGAATGGTTCGCTTGCGACATTATCTGTTCCGATGCCAGCAATTATTTGGGGTGTAATGTCAGCTTTTGCGATGGCATTCTATACCATCTTCCCCGTACAATTGCTTGCTAAGTGGGGAACGGTCAATGTTGTAGGTTGGGCGATGTTAATCGCAGGTATATTCTTAAACTTCTTACATCCGATTTGGAAAGTTGATACATCAAATTGGGATGTAAAAGTCATTGTGTATTTATTCATTTCAGTGATTATTGGTACGATGTTTGCATTCTGGCTATTTATTTCCAGTTTGAAATTCTTATTCCCGCAAGAAGCCAGTGTACTTGGTACGATCGAACCGTTAACAGCGATTTTATTATCGGTTGTATGGCTAGGCGTATCATTCGGTGCTTGGCAAGTTATGGGTGTCGCATTAATCGTATTAATGGTAATCTTCTTAGCAGTCGTCAAAGACTAGCGGTATAATTAGGATAGAAAGATAATTGCTTCAAAATATGTTATTTTACACTGTTATTTAATATAATTTTGAACATTTAGTGTAAAATCATCTTGAAGTTTTAAATTTTTCTATCCTAATTATTTATTTTCTGATATAATTAAACAATGTCAGAAAAAGGGGAGATGCATCAATGGCTATATTTAAGAGAAAAATAAGTTTACCAGTGCAGGTTATGATCGCGCTTGTTCTTGGTGTTGTTGTAGGACTATTGCTTTATGGACAAAAAGACATCGCGAATTATATACAACCGCTTGGTGATATATTTTTAAACTTAATTAAAATGATTGTTATTCCAGTCGTTTTCTGTTCGCTTGCCTTATCTATTTCAGGTGTAGGTGAATCTAAAACAGTTGGACGTTATGGACTTAAAACAATTATTTACTTTGAAGTGATTACAACTATCGCAATTGCATTAGGTGTTTTGTTCGCGAATATCTTTAAACCGGGGACGGGACTAGATCCGAACAAATTACCAAAAGGTGATATTACTAAATATGAATCATCAGCACATGCAGCTGAACATTCTACATATGGCAATCATTTTATTGATACCATTGTTAATATCATTCCGACGAACTTTTTCGAAGCATTAGCTAAAGGCGAATTGCTTCCGATTATCTTCTTCGCTGTATTCTTTGGATTAGGAATTGCAGCTATCGGAGAAAAAGGAGAGCCTGTTAAAGCTTTCTTAAGCGGAGTGTTAGAAGCGACATTCTGGATGATCAATAAAATCTTGAAACTCGCGCCTCTAGGCGTATTTGCATTTATTTGTGTAACAATTATGACATTTGGTGCTTCAGCATTGGTTCCACTATTGAAATTAGTGGCTGTTGTTATCGGCGCAATGGTCTTCTTTGTAGTAGTAGTATTGGGCATTGTAGCTAAATTATGCGGCATCAGTGTATTTGATATTATAAAAGTATTGAAAAGTGAAATTTTATTGGCATTCTCAACTTCGAGTTCAGAAGCAGTATTGCCAGTTATGATGAAAAAAATGGAAAACTTCGGTTCTCCGAGAGACGTGACATCATTTGTAATTCCAATCGGCTACACATTCAACTTAGATGGTTCAGCACTGTATCAATCAATCGCCGCATTGTTCGTTGCACAAATGTATGGTATTCACTTAAGTTTAGGTGAACAACTTGTATTAATCTTTACATTGATGATTACATCAAAAGGTATGGCAGCGGTGCCGGGAACTTCAATCGTTGTACTTTTAACAACATTAGGTTCTATGGGCTTACCAGCAGCCGGTCTTGCATTAATCATCGGTGTGGACCGTATTCTAGATATGGTTCGTACATGCGTTAACGTAGTCGGTAACGCATTATCAACAGTCGTTATTGCGAAATGGGAAAATGTCTTCGATAAACAAAAATCTGAAGACTACTTAAAATCTATTTAAGCAATACACACGTATAGAGAGGTTGTTAAAACCTGACTCTAAATTTAAATTTTCTGACATAATATTTGTAAAACTATTAAAAAAAACACCGGCGTAAAAACGTCGGTGTTTTCGTATGCTTAATGATGCATATCATGAATCTTCATCATTAAACCATGTGGAATATCATCATGTTCTACTACTTTTTTCTTACTGAACTCATCAGTACCTACTTTTTTAACAAGTACCACAAAGTCGCCTTTTTTAGGCTTGAATTGATCGTCAGAATCAACTTTAACATTCTTCTCAATGTGATTATCTTTTTCACTGATCATTTTTTCAACCGTTTGATTATCTTTCATAATCCCGTAATATGTTTCTTTTTCGCCAGAAGCAAAGATCATAATAACTAATACGATACATGCGATTGTTAAAAGCGCAATCAGTGATATACCTAATGTTTTGCCATTCTTTTTCATATGTGTGAAACTCCTTTCTTTATCTGTTAATAGATATACCGAAAAATGATAAAAAAAGCAATGAATAACAACATGGTTATATTTGTTATAATGAAATGTAACTTAGTCAAAAGGAGAGAGTACGATGCATATAATTGTTTATTGCGGTGCAAGCACAGGACAAAATCCAGTGTATTTAAAGGCAGCAGAAGCGTTAGGTACATGGATGGCACAACACAATTATGGCTTAGTCTATGGCGGCGGCAATGTCGGTTTGATGGGACATCTCGCAGATACGGTTAAACAACATCAAGGCCATGTGGTAGGTGTCATGCCGAAATTCTTAGAAGAAAAAGAAATTGCGCATCAAGGTTTAGATGAATTGATAATTGTTGATACCATGGCTGAGCGTAAAGCAGCTATGTTAGATAAAGGGGATGCTTGTTTAGCTTTACCTGGGGGACCAGGAACGTTAGAAGAAATTACGGAAATGGTTTCTTGGGCAAGAATCGGTCAAAATGCTAATCCATGTATCTTTTGGAACGTGAATGGTTATTATGACAAAATCGAAGCGTTTTATGACCAAATGGTTGAGGAAGGTTTTTTAAGTCAGGCAGACAGAGATTTGATTTTATTCACAAATGATTTTGAAACATTAGCAGCCTTTTTGAGAGACTATCAGCCACCGCATATACGTCAATATAAATAAAATAGACATCGTGTATCAAAATAATGATTACTTTGATACATGATGTCTATCTTTTAGTTTGAAACTAGGTCAGATTTTGCCTTTGCGCCATAAAAGTAAAAAGACAATCGCAACGATAATCATAGAGATACCGAGTGTCGCAATCCAAGAAGTCGGGCTATGATCGTTAAGCGGAAGCGGTACGTTCATACCGAAGAAACTGAATACTAAAGTCGGTAACGTCAAGAAGACTGTAAAGAGTGTCAAAGTCTTCATGATATTGTTCATATCATTTGAAAGCAGAGATTCATATGAAGTCGTGATACTTTCTAAGATACGTGTATGCAACTCTGTTGTTTCAATGGCTTGGTTTGTTTCGACAAATAAGTCTTCAATCAAGTCTTCATCTTCTTCGAAACGTTTAATCGGCGGCAGTTTGAAAAGTTTATTGAAGACATCTTCATTACCTTTCAATGCAGCTAAGAAATAAACCAAACTCTTTTCAACTTCCATCAAGTTATAAAGTTGTTTGTTCGTTACTTTTTTCTTCAATTCACGTTCGATGCGTAATCTTGATTTATTCAATAAACGCAAATTACGGTTGTAGTGGTTTGAAATGGTTAATAAGATATTCAACGCAAATTGACTGCGATAATGCAGATTTTGACTAGATTTCGCAAAGTGATCTAAGAAATCAACTTCATGATCGCAAATCGTCATAATGCGTCTGTGTCCAATAATAATACCCAGTGGAATTGTCATAAACGAAATAATTTTATTGTTCGTATTATTGACGATTGGAAAGTCGATGATGATTAAAGAATAACCTGTTTCGTCATCAAATTCGACACGTGCGCTTTCATCCGCATCCAAGGGGTCTTTTAAGAAGTCTTCTGGAATATTAAAGCGCTCAATCAAAGATTCTACTTCTTCTCTCGAGGGCTCGGTAATATTAATCCATAAAGCTTCCTCTAAGGAAGTGGTATGAATATCTTGATGAACATTATGTTTATAAGCTGTAATCATTCTGAAGCTTCCTTTCTGTGTGTAAATCAAACATGCAAGGTTTAACATCTATCGTTTAAGTTAAAACTATAGAGAACGCTTTGCTCGATTTATTTGATATGTGCTTAATTATAGTACCATAATTTAATGATTTGTGTAGTCTAAATAAGGAGAGATGCGACACATGGCAACGACAATCCAATACTTATTACGTATGATTACAAATGAAATGAAAGTAAAAGCTGACCAATTGTTAGGTGTATACGATATTACGTTAGAACAAGCGCAAACGTTACGTTATATTTTTGAAAGTGACACAGGCGTCATTCCGCAAAATGATTTAATTCATATTTTTAATCGTAAAGGCCCAACAGTGAGCAGCGCATTGAGAAGTTTAGAAAATAAAAACTTAATAGAACGTATCAGTGATAAAAATGATACACGTAAAAAAGATGTCGTCTTAACTGCAGTCGCAAAAAAAGATGTCAGAGAAATTATTGAAATCTTAGATGAAGTGGAATCTACTTTATTTTTAGACATTCCAAAAGCTGACCAAGCGGCATTAAAAGAGATATTATTTAAAATGAAAGATAATCTAAATACCTTAAATGAAGAAGATAAAGAATTCTAGTTGTGTATAATTCGTGAATAATAGTGCGATACTTTCTGAAAGCGTTGCTGTCAGTTATAATAATGAGTGATGCAAAAAGGAGGGTTTTTAGGTATGCGTAGAATTCTGTATACATTTTTAACTTATACAATTATAGGCTTATTATCAGGTGTTTATTATCGTGAATTGACAAAAGCCTTTGAGTTTACAGGCAAAACACAACTTGCGATTGTGCATACACACATACTAATGCTTGGTATGTTTATGTTCCTAATCTTATTAGTCTTTGAAAAACTGTTCTCAATTAGTAAATACTACTTATTTAACTGGTTCTATTATGTTTATAATATCGGCTTGATTGTGACAGTCGCACTACAAGGCATTAAAGGGACAATGCAAGTGACTGGCGCAAGTGTTTCACCAGGTATTGCTGGAATTGCAGGACTAGGTCACATGACGTTATCAGCCGGCTTTATTATCTTGTTCTTCCTATTGAAAAAAGCAATTTTAACACATCCGATTGAAGGACAAACCAACCAAAATAAAAAGCTTTAATCTTTATTTTTAAAAGAGATACGACTATTTGTGCTGTGTCTCTTTTTTTATAGCTAAAGTTTTCCTCATACAACTAAATCATGTAAAATATAAGTGAGAACAATTTTCAATTAATGATTATGCAGCACAGAGAAAAACTAGGAGGCAAGCATAACTATGAAAGATTTAACTATTATCGGCGGAGGACCTGCCGGTTTATATGCAAGCTTTTATGCAGGTATGCGCGGCATGAGTGTGCGTTTAGTAGATGTACAACAAGAGTTAGGTGGCAAGATGTGTTTATATCCTGAAAAAATCATTTGGGATATCGGTGGTGTCGCACCGAAACCTTGTTTTGAAATTACGAAAGATATTATTGATCAAGGCCTGCATTTCAATCCAGAAGTACGCTTACAAGAGCGTGTGATGGATATTCATAAAGTTGCAGAACGTCATTTTGAAGTGACAACAGATCAAGGCAATGTATATGAATCTAAAGCAGTCATTATTGCTATTGGTGGAGGAATTATCCATCCGAAACCCTTAGATATTAAAGATGCGAGTCGTTATCAAATCTCAAACTTGCATTATGTTGTACAAAAATTATCACGCTTTAGAAATAAACGTGTATTAATTTCCGGCTCTGGCAATTCTGCGATAGATTGGGCGTGTGAAATAGCGCCTTATGCAGAAAGTGTGCATTTGATATATCGTAAGGATCAGTTAAAAGGCTTTGAAGCGATGCAAGATAAGCTCGCAACATTTGGTGTGATTCAACATCCAAATAGTCAAATCACTGCGTTAATCGGGGATGAAGCACAAGAGAATATTGCATCAGTAGTCATTGAAAATAGTGCGACAGGAGAAGCGGAAACTTTAGAAGTCGATGATGTCATTATCAGTCATGGCTTTGATATTGAAAATCCATTGTTAGAAGATGCTTCAACTAAACTAGAAATGATGAATGATTATCAAATTAAAGGACAAGGTAACGCACAAACGAGTGAAGCGGGTATTTTCGCTTGTGGTGATATTATTCATCATGATGCCAAAGCACACTTGATTGCGAGTGCCTTCAGTGATGCAGGGAACGCCGCAAACCTCGCAAAACAATATATTGAACCTGAGGCAGCGAAAGAAGGCTATGTCTCAAGTCATAATGAGGCATTTAAAGAAGAAAACAAAGAAATTATTAAACAATATAATGAATCATAACAGAAGAAAAGGGATGTCTTCTCGAACGTGAGAGGACATCCCTTTAAATGTTTATATCTATTTATTTAAATCTGGTGTTGTAGCTGAAGTACGTTCACGTAATTCTGCTTCAATTTCTTCTAAGCTGCGTCCGCGAGTTTCTGGTAAGTATTTTGCTACGAAGAATAAAGCAAACACACCAATTACTGCGAAGATTAAGAAGACACCATGTGTTGGTAAGACATCAGTTAACATTGGGAAGAATTGTGCGACTGCTAAACTTCCGATTGAAAGTGTTAAAGCAGCGATCCCTGTTGCGGCACCACGTGCACGCATTGGGAATAATTCCGGCAACATGACCCAAAGTACAGGGCCCCAAGAGAAGCCGAAGAAAATAATAAAGATTGTAAGACAAACAATGCTGATCCAAGCTGCTGATTGGATACCCATCATCCAAATTAGTAACGCCATAATGACTAATGATGCGACCATACCGATATTACCGATAATTAATAATTTCTTACGGTCTACTTTATCAATAATCATAATCGCTACAATTGTCACAAGTACGTTGACTGTACCGATACCGACTGAACCTAAGATAGAAGCAGAGTCACCTAAACCGGCTTTAACAAAAATAGTCGGTGCGTAGTAAATAATTGCGTTAATACCGATGATTTGTTGGAACAATGCGAAGACACAACCGATGATAATCGTTGGACGTAACCATGGTGAGTTTAATACTTTCCATGTACTTTCTGAAATCGCATTGATTTCTTTCATTTCTGAGATTTCATGATCAATCTCATTTTTAGGGAACGTTAAAGCCATTACTTTACGTGCCGCATTTTCACCGCGATGTTCAAGCAGCCATCTTGGACTTTCCGGCATAAAGATAACACCGACTAATAAGATGACAGAAGGGACAACCGCAAGTCCTAACATCCATCTCCAGCCTTCGACACCTGCGAAAGCGTAACTTGTTAAGTATGAAGCTAAAATACCGATTGTAATCATTAATTGGTTTAATGAACTTAAAGAACCACGTGATTCTGTCGGTGCCATTTCGGATAGATAAACTGGCACAATAGCTGTTGAACCGCCGACTGCTAAACCAATTACTAAACGACCGATGACTAACATAGTTAAGTTAGGCGCAAGTGCTAGAGCTAATGCACCTACTATGTAAATAATTGCGATAATAAAGACGACGCGACGTCGACCTAATTTATCTGATGAAGGTCCACTTAAACCTGAACCGAAGATTGCGCCAATCAACATTGATGAAACGACAAGTCCTTGTGTGGTACCGTTTAGCGGGATTTCATCTGGAATATAAAGCAGGGCACCTGAAATAATACCCATATCATAGCCATATAGTAATCCGCCTAGTGCACCAATGAAAAAGATGAGGTTTTTGTTAAACGTTTTACTCATTATGAGTCCTCCTGGTTATTTTTATCGTAAATTCAGTATACGCTTTCATAAAATTAAAGTAAATATCAATATATTTCCATTAGTACAATAAAGTAAAATAGAATTAAATGTAATTACCATTTTAGTAAAAAAAGACAACTCCAAAATAAGAGTTGTCTGATTGAGTATTTAAATTATTTTTCGTTAATCTTCACGAGATAACGACCAGCACTATGATTATTTAATAAATTATCCATTGCTTCTGGCACGTCATTGAAATCAATGACTTGTTTAATAGAGTGCAGTGCTTCTGGTTTTAAGTCAGTAGCTAATCTGCGCCAAATTTGTTTGCGGACTTTCATAGGTGTTTCTGCTGAATCCACACCTAAAATACTGTTACCACGTAAAATGAATGGTAAGACTGTCGTCTCAAATGCCAGACCTGCTGTATTGCCGATTAACGCAATACTGCCTCTATTTTGCAGTCGTTTCACAATGTCACCGACATGTTTGCCGCCGACAGGATCAATCACTGCTTGCCATTCTCTTTTGTCTAATGGTTTGTCTGAGGTATCTTCGACACGTGGGACCACATCTGTTGCGCCGATAGATTTTAAGTAATCTGCATTTTGTTTATTGCCTGTGCTTGCGATGACTTTGTAACCGATATTACTTAGCATCATGACAGCTAAACTGCCGACACCGCCACTGGCGCCACGTACAAGTACAGGTGAACCTTCTACTGTTAAGCCATTGTCTTCTAATTTTTGGATGGCTAATGCTGCAGTATAGCCCGCAGTACCGTAAATCATGGCTTCTTCTAATGTTAAGTCTTTAGGAAGCGGTACAATCCATTCTTCTTTGACACGTGCGTATTCACTAAGTCCTCCATGATGAGATACACCTAGATCATAGCTTGTCACAATAACTTGATCGCCTTCTTTATAAGTAGAAGTCTCAGACTCTACAACTGTACCTGCTAAATCTATACCTGGAATAATCGGATAGTTTTTAACGACTCCCGCACCTTTTTTAGCTGCTAGCGCATCTTTATAGTTGATGCTGGAGTAAGCAACTTTGATTAATACATTTCCTTCATCTATTGTATCCATGGGTAAATCTTTAAGTTCAGTATGGATTTCTTTGCCTTCTTTTTCTGCATAATATGCTTTAAATGTCTCAGGCATCTTTATCAACCCTTTCAAATAAATAAACTAAAGCGATAGTATCACGAAGTAGCCAGAACAACAAACAGGTTGCTGTAGCTAAATGATAAATATCTGTCATAATAATATTTTCTTAAAAGAATTTTTACAATTTTGATGTTTATAGAATATAATGGAAGTGTATAAGTTAAGGGATAATACATTTAAAAGATTGAAAGCCACTCAAGGAGGAGAACAGAATGAAAAAGTTATTTGCCAGCGTTTTAACGCTATCTTTAGTGCTAGCAGCTTGTGGAAATGATGACAGCAAGAAAGAGGAAGACAACAAAGACAAAGATCAAACAACACAAGAAAGCAAATCTAATCAAGACAAAGAAAAGAACAAAGACAACGAAAGCAGCAAAGATAAAGACAGCAATAAAGAAAAAGAAAACAATGAACAAGCAAATGATGAACAAAGCAATGACAAAGCGCAACAAGACGAGTCACAATCAACAGATGCGCAAAACAATGACAGCAATCAAAATGCGACTTCTGAACAATCAAATAACAATCAACAAGCTTCTCAAACATCAGGTGCCAATGATGGTCAAAATAGCAGCAATAACCAACAAGCAACACAGCAAACATCAAATCAAACAAATGCTAACCAAGCATCAAACCAAGGTACAAATCAAACAGGTTATGTAGCACCTTATCAAGGTCAAAATACAGCACCTGCAGCACGTACAATTGGTAAAGCACCAGTAGATCAATCTACTTTAAAAGTATTGCCGAACTTCCCGCAATCACTACAAACTGCACAAAATGAAATCAACAACTTAAATGGTCAATCTAACCCTTACAATGACTTTGGCGTACAAGATAATGGTGACGGCAGCTATTCTTATGTGTTCAGTTTCGCAAATCAAGCACAACCTGGCACATATGCATTAGTTAGAGTCGACCAACAAGGTAAAGCAGCAATTTTAGATCCAGCATATCAAGCAGGTCAATAATATAGTATTTAGTTTTAAGTTCAAATAATTGGAACATAAGATAATCATGCAAAAGGCTCAGCACAAAATATGCTGAGCCTTTTTAATATTATTTTTAGTTTTTACGTCTTTTTTGACGTTTAGGTAAATGTTGCACAATCAAGCTTGCGATAGTTTCAAATGAATGATTATCTCGATTAATATATGCACTTGCAATATAAGGAATTTCTTGGTTTATGAGTGCTTTGGTTAATGATTCAGCATCTCGATACGTGACTTTATCAAAGTCTTGCCAAACTTCTAGGTATAAACCGCGTTCTGTTTGATAGTGTTCAAGGTTTGGAGTATAAAGCGCAACGGTTTTATCAATAGTTAATGCATCAAAGACAACTGACGAATAGTCACTGACTAATACATCACAAGCAAGTAATAAATCTTGTGTCTCAATTTGAGCAGCAGGTTGAATGACTGCTTGCGGTAATTGTGTTTCAGCTTCTTTACTTTCGATATGGCCACGATAAATCACATTATAATGGTCAAGCAATGACTCAGAAAGTGGTAACATATCGTTTGGTTGTGGATCTGTTTTCCATGTCGGCAAGTAAAGTAACGTCGGTTTGTTAGGGTCTAATTTAAGTTGTTGTTTCATATATTGAACATAAGTTTGTTCTTTATATTTATCTAATAAATATCTGACACGTGGGTAACCGCATGCGACAACTTCTGTATATTGCATAGGGAAGGCTGATTTAAACAAATCAGCTGCATGAGAACTATCGCATATAAAGTAATTTTGATGTAGCCACTTGTTGTATTTTCGTGCACGATAATTATAAATTTCTTTATTTTGATAAGGTTCTGAGCTGTCTAAGAATAACTGTTTTAAAGGCGTGCCATGCCACAATTGAATGATTGTACCGTTCGGTTTGATGTGATCGGGTATATAACTTTCAGCGACGACAACTTCCGCATTTTCAATTAGTTCTTGTGCTTCTTCATGTTCTGGTGATACAAAGTGCGGGCCTGTGGCATCATTTGTGATAAAGAAAGCAGGATATTTAGAGTAATGCTTAGCAAAATAATTAAATAAATAGCGAGAGTTGCCTCTAAAGCCATAATCAAATCCTAAGAAAACGACAGCACCGTTTAATTCCACTGCTTGTTTTTCATAAATATTGCTCATGCTTTGATGCTTTTCAATACTGCGACTGAGTACTGAACGTGTTATAAAGTGCGGCAACATAAAATGTGTCTTCCAAAGTAGTGAATCGACAAATCGTTCAGGCTCAGGTAAAGCTAAATTGCGGAACTTAAACGGTGGTTTTTGATGATGTAAGTAAGCTAATTTATTTAAATTAAATTGTGTAATTGCGTTATATTCATGTTGTTTAATACTTTGATAGAATGTTTGGGAAGTACGGATTGTATGTTTAAAATCAAAGATTACGTGACCATTTGTTTCTACGTTTTGATTTAATAACAGGCCAATTGCTAAATCAAAAGCCGTTTCACAGTGTACTTCATCTATAACGTCTAATACTTGCTGAATACTGAAAATAAGATTAGGAAAGTGATTAATATTATTCATCCAAGTATTAAAGTTGATTGTCTGATCTCCAAAATAGCGACAATCATTTTGATAGTACTGATCGATGGTGTAGTCAACAACGATTGAGTTTGGTGTTTCATGGTGTTTCAATGCTTCTAATTGATCAGGATAAATATCTATATTTAAATCAGAAGGAATAAAATGCGTGTAACCTTTAGCTAAAGCTTCTTGAAGGTTAATGCGCATTTTTTCATTTGATTGATATTCTGTTGTTAATATTTTCATATTATGACCTCAGTTTGATTATATTAAACTATATTTTAACATTTTGACTGCAAACTGTGAATGACAAGACGTATACGTTATTAATTAAACTGTACTATTATAATTTAAATTTTGACTAATACAGATGATTCATAACATTTTATGATGTAAGCGAATACATTGATATGTAAGGGTTTCCAAGTAGAAAACAGTTTGAAAAAATTATGAAAAACTAATTGAACAGCTCCATAAATCGTGTTATATTATATGTGAAATAAATCACAAGACTAAATTTGATTTTGCAAATAAATATAAACACAAAATAAACTACAGAAAGAAGCGACAGAAATGTTAGTATCTTCATTTGATCCATTCTACAATTTACTTATTTCAAGTCTCGTAGCAGGTGTGCCAATTATCTTATTCTTGCTATGTTTGACAATCTTCAAAATGAAAGGAATTTATGCTGCATTAACAACATTAATCATCACAATGGTTGTTGCAGTATTTATCTTTAAACTTCCTGGAGCGATGGCCACTGGGGCGGTTATCGAGGGATTCTTCCAAGGTTGGTTCCCAATTGGTTATATCGTTATTATGGCAGTTTGGCTTTATAAACTCTCAACAAAAACTGGTCAGTTCAGTATGATTCAAGATAGTATCGCTACAATCTCTCAAGACCAACGTGTGCAATTATTGTTAATCGGTTTTTGTTTTAACGCGTTCTTAGAAGGGGTTGCAGGTTTCGGTGTACCGATTGCAATATGTGCGATTTTATTAATTTATCTTGGTTTTAAACCATTACAAGCAGCGATGTTATGTTTGGTCGCTAACTCAGCAGCAGGAGCATTCGGGGCTATTGGTTTACCTGTTGCCGTTATTGATACTTTGAATTTACATGGCGGTATTACTGCACATGAAGTTTCAACTTATTCAACATTAACTTTAGTATTCATCAACTTCTTTGTTCCGTTTTTAATTGTCTTTATCATTGATGGTTTCAAAGGTATTAAAGAAACACTACCATTTATCTTAACGGTTTCAGTGGTATATGCTGGTTTCCAAGGTGTGTTAACATTCTTCCAAGGTCCAGAGTTAGCAGACGTGTTACCACCTTTAGCAGCAATGGGTGCTTTAGCTATTATGAGTCGTAAAATGCAACCGAAACATATCTTCCGTATTGATGAAAATGTGAAACCACCGGTTACACAAAAATTAAACTTTAAACAAATTATGTATGCATGGAGTCCATTCTACATTTTGACAATCTTAATTATGTTTTGGAGTATGCCATTCTTTAAAGGCTTATTCTTACCAGGCAAACCATTAAGTTTTTTAGCAGCTAATTTTACAGTGCCAGGTACTTATAGTGAAGTGACTAAAAAAGCTATTGTGCTGAACTTGAATATCTTAGGTTATACAGGTACAGCAATTTTATTAACAATTATTATTACTGTATTATTATCTAAAACAACTGGCTTTAAAGATGCATTTAGTTTATTAGGTGAAACATTTAAAGAATTATGGATTTCAGTTGTCACAATCTGTTTCATCTTAGCTGTTTCAAAATTAACAACTTATGGCGGTTTAAGTGCTGCAATGGGACAAGGTATTTCTAAAGCAGGCGGTATCTTCCCATTATTCTCACCAGTATTAGGTTGGATCGGTGTATTCATGACAGGTTCAGTAGTTAACAACAACTCATTGTTCACACCAATTCAAGCTTCAGTTGCTAGTCAAATTGGCGTTAGCGGCGGCTTATTAGTTGCAGCAAATACAGTAGGTGGGGTAGCAGCAAAAATTATTTCTCCACAATCTATTGCGATTGCGACAGCAGCCGTTAAACAAGTAGGTAAAGAGTCTGAACTCTTAAAAATGTCATTACGTTACAGTGTAGGCATGTTAATCTTCATCTGTGTCTGGACATTAATCTTATCTTTAATTTTGTAATAGGTAACAAGGAAAATAAAAGAAGCGGAGTCGAAATTATTTCGGCTCCGCTTCTATATTTATCACAATAACTAATTATTCAGATGTTTCTAATGCTTTCGCAAAATCTTGATAGACACTATCTGCTGAATAAGTTTCAACAGTCGCAAAAGCATTTTCGATAATCTTTCCTTGTTCAGAAGGTGGTGCAGACATTACATTTAAAATGTGTTCTGAAAGGGAAGATATATTTTGATACTCAGCCAGGAATCCATTTTGGTTAGATTGAATTAAAGTTTCAGGTCCTGTATTACCTTTAAAGCTGATTACGATGCTGCCTTGATTCATGGCTTCTAAAATGACTAAACCAAACCCTTCATTACGAGATGGTACTACTGTAATCATACTTTCAGCCAAACGTAATGGCAGATGCAATGTAGCAGGATGCAACTGTACAATATCTTTTAATTGATGTTGTGAAATGAATTCTTCGAGATCATGTTTTTGTTGACCATCACCGTAGATATGTACAGTGAAATTCATTTCACGTAAACTGTCTTGAATCATTTCTACACTGCGTAATAAAAGATCGAAACCTTTTTCATATTCTAATCTCCCAGCCGCAATAATTTGCGGTTTCTTTGGAATTTCAATACGAGGTTCATTCATCATATTTGGAACGACATAGACAGGGGTGTCAATGATTGATTTGAATGCTTTACGATCAGCATCCGTTAAGACTGTAATACGATTTAAGCGTTCATAAGCAGATTTAATTTCTTGTTGATAGCTCTTAGTGTAAGCTTCCCAGTTCATATGTTCCATGCCGACAGTTAGGACGTGGTCAGGTGCATAATCTGCAAGCAGCAAATTATAGCTGGCACGTGTACCGACTAACACATCTGTTTCTACATGTTGAATCGCATGAACGATTTTCTTTTCAACATGACTTGAAAATTGCGATAAGCCAGGTTCATTTTGAGTGATCAGTTGCGGCTTGAGGAATGGTGTCCATTTACGTAGACGATTCATCAAGATATCTACTAAGTTATGAGGTTTTAAATTATAATCGACCAATGCTTTGACTTCTATATCTTGATGCAGTTTGAAATAAGGTGCTTTACTTCCTTTGAAAACTGATATAATTTCCACTTTATGACCTTTCACTGCCAACACATTTGCGAGTTGTGTTACGGCCTTGACAGTACCGCCCATTGAATAAATGTTGTGCATTAAAAAAGTGATAGATTTCACGTGGTGTCACCCCTCCTGTATATTTCTGTTTAATTATAGCATAATTCAAACTATGCAATACAAAGGTACATGCTTTGCAATATATTTTTAACTTGCACTTAAAACAAAATGAATCGTATTTTCGTGTTTAAGCACCTTCCCCCTTTTGTCTTAATCTGTTTATGTATATAATATAGGAATAGAACGAAATCATTTAGCAACAATATCCAGGCATGACTTAGGTGTGTTATTTTTTTAAGTGTTTAATTAAGCGCTTTCTCAAGAGAGGGTTGAGAGAAGAGAACGACATACTTAAGAAGGTGTCATCTTCATTATGAAAAAGGGGGCTGTATTTGTTATGAGTTCACAACATAGCAAAACAGATGTCATCTTAATTGGTGGCGGAATCATGAGTGCGACATTGGGTACATTACTAAAGAAAGTTGCACCAGAAAAAGAAATTAAAGTATTTGAGAAGTTGGACGCATCTGCACAAGAAAGTTCAAATGCATGGAATAATGCGGGAACAGGGCATTCTGCACTATGCGAAATGAACTATACGAAAGAAATGCCTGACGGTTCTTTGGATATTTCTAAAGCCTTAAAAATTAATGAACAGTTCCAAGTTTCTAAAGAATTCTGGTCTTATTTAGTAAAACACGGTAATTTGACACAGCCAGAAGCATTTATTCATACGGTACCGCATATGAGTTTCTGTATCGGTGTGCGTAATGTAGATTTCTTAAGACGTCGTGTCAAAGCATTGAAAGAAAATGCATTATTTAATGAAATGACAATGACAGAAGATAAAAGCCAAATTGAAAAATGGTTGCCTTTAATGATGGAAGGCAGAAATAACAATATTCCAGTTGCAGTCAGCCGTGATGAGACAGGTACAGATGTTAACTTTGGTGCTTTAACACAAAAACTATTTGACTTCTTACAACAAAACCAAGTCGATGTAGAGTATGAGCATCAAGTTACAGACTTAAAACAACGTAAAGATGGTACTTGGAAAGTTAAAGTGAAAGACTTAAAAACAGAAGAAACAACAACTTATATTACTGACTTTGTATTTATCGGAGCTGGAGGCGCTAGCTTGCCATTGCTTCAAAAAACACATCTGCCAGAATCGAAACATATCGGTGGATTCCCAGTCAGCGGTTTATTCTTAGTCTGCCAAGATCCTGAAATTGTAAGTCAACATAATGCGAAAGTGTACGGTAAAGCTAAAGTAGGCGCACCGCCGATGTCAGTACCGCATTTAGATACACGTTATATTGACGGTAAACAATCATTATTATTCGGTCCATTTGCAGGATTCTCACCTAAGTTCTTAAAAACAGGTTCAAACATGGACTTATTCAAGTCAGTTAAACCCAACAACTTATTGACGATGTTATCTGCAGGTGCGAAAGAAATGAAATTAACACAATATCTGATTTCACAATTAATGTTGTCAGATGATGAACGTATTGAAGAGTTACGTGAATTTATCCCGAATGCGAAGAAAGAAGATTGGGATATTGTCGTAGCAGGCCAACGTGTTCAAGTCATCAAAGATACAGACAAAGGTAAAGGTACATTACAATTCGGTACAGAAGTTATTTGTTCTGAAGACGGTTCACTTGCCGCATTACTTGGCGCATCACCAGGTGCTTCTACAGCGGTGGATGTAATGTTAGATATTTTACAACGCAGCTATAAACATGAATTCCCAGAGTGGGAAACAAAAATTAAAGAAATGATTCCATCATTCGGTCAAAAACTTGCGGAAAACCCAGAGTTATATAAAGAAGTTAAAGCGGATGTTGAACATTATTTGAAATTAAATAATCAAAAATAAGCCATAAAAACAGCGCTTCAGTCAGATTTAATTCTGATACTGAAGCGCTTTTTGTTTTTTATTGATTTAATGGTTCCAAAGTAGGTGTGTTATCTGCTTGTGATAACGGCATACTTAAAATAAAGGTACTGCCTTCACCTAGAGTACTTTCCACTTTAATATCTCCACCATGCAAACGCATAATCATTTGTGCGATGGCTAGACCTAAGCCATTGCTTGTCGCAGAAGAATTTCCTTTATAGAAACGTTCGAAAAGATGAGCTTGTACATCCTCTGACATACCTGGACCATCATCAGTAATGCGACAAATCATAGATGTATTATTTTCAGAGAATACATCTATATCAATACTGCCTTCTTGTTTAGTATATTTAATTGCGTTGGTCAATATATTATGAAATGCCTGATAAAGCAGACGATAGTTACCTTTGACTGTAATTGGTTCAAGATCAGTCATAATTAATAAGTCTTTGGCGTCAATCGCATACTGTTCGTGACGCACCATTAAACGCAGCATCTGAGTAATTTCAACGTCATCGTCATAATCTAAGTGGTCGTTGTTATCTAACTCTGCAAGCAATAACAATGCTCGCGTTAAATTACTGAGACGGCTCGTTGTCGCATGGATTTCATCTATATAATACTGTCTCGTTTCGTCGTCTTTCGCTTGACTGAGACGATCTAATAGCTGATGGATATGCGTTAAAGGTGTTTTGATTTCATGCGAAACATTTTGAACAAAGTGCTGACGCATGTCATCAAGCTGTTTAAGTGACACACGCATTTGTTCGAAACGATATTGCAGTGTACCAAGTTCATCGTGACGTGTTGTTTCTATCGATGTGCTAAAGTCACCCTCCATCAAACGATTAGTTGCATTTTTAAGTTGTGTAATTGGTTTGATTAACGTGTAAGTTGAACTGATAATCAGTACCATCGCAATAATGAGTAATAACACAATTAATACTGCTAAGAACACACGGAACTCACTGAATGATTTACCGATATCAGGACGCATAAACACTGCTACATTACCTTCCGGTGTCTTAAAGCGTGTGCCGACAGTATTGTTGGTTTCATTATCAAAGAAACCTGTCACAAAGAGTTGGTAGGGATGGTTTTTAATTCCGTGATAATTATGTCCTTTCAATACACTATCAATGGTCTCTTGAGTCAGTGTATCGCGTCTGAAACTTGCGCCATAAAAAGTTTTATGACCTTTTTGATCGACAGTGACAAGCTGGAAGTTCAGTTCGCTTAAATGTTTGAAGTAGGCTTTCATATTAGTTGTATGGGATTCTTTTTGGTACTTTTTAGCTTCTTGTAAGGTGGTCATAATCTTATGGTCATTTGAGGGTTTCAAAGCAACGTGATACAAAACATTGGTCAAAATAAAACTTGCGACAGCGCTGAGTAATAAAATGACAATCGTGTAGACTGCAATCCGTGTATAAAGTGATTTAAACATGAACTTCCACCTTATAACCTAAGCCTCTGACCGTTTCAATCGTGACATTACTGCCGATTTTCTTTAAACGGTTACGTAAGCGTCTGATATGCACATCAACCGTACGGTCATCCCCTTCATAATCAAATCCCCATACACGTTCAATACATTCTTCTCGTGAAAAAACTTGTTTCTCATGACTTGCTAATAAGAAGAGTAAGTTAAATTCCTTATTCGGTAAGGTCATTGTTTTTGTATCGCAAGCAATTTCTAAATAAGATTGGTTCAGTTTTAAGTTACCAATGGTTAATTCATTTTCCGCATTAATTTGATAGCGTCTTAAAACAGCTTTGATCCGGAAGATGAGTTCTTGTACTTCAAAAGGTTTGGTTACATAGTCATCAGTACCCGTTAAATAAGCTTCTTCTTTATCACTTAAAGCATCACGTGCGGTCAACATAATGACCGGCATTTCATAAGAAGCTTTTATTTCATTACATAATTCAAAGCCATCCATGCCATCCATCATAATGTCGACAATCGCAATATCAGCTTGATGTGTTTCTAAATAGTTTAAGGCATCACGCGCATTGGAATGCGTGGATGTTTTAAAACCTTCACGTTCTAAATAGGAAGATACATAATGAAGGATTTGATAATCATCATCGACAATGAGACATGTTGTCATCCTTATCACTCCTAGTAATCATTTAGATTAATTATACCTTTCAGTAACTGAGTGACACAAATATATCAAATGAACAAAAGGTTCAGTTTGTTCATATTGAGTTCATAAAGTCTGCTTACAATATAAGTATCATAAAAGAAAAAGGAGTCAATAATATGAAGTTAGCATGGAAAGAGATCGTATTCTATAAGTTCAAATATATTTTAATAATGCTGATTATCTTGTTACTGGCTAGCATGGTATTATTCATTAGCGGACTCGCACAAGGGCTTGGACGCGAAAACATTTCTATGTTAGATAATATGAATGCTGAAAAATACGTCGTACAAGATATGAAAGAGCCGGTGATTGAAAAATCAGCGCTTAAACCAGACGAGAAAAAAGACATCGAGAATGTAGTCAACGCAGAGCCATTCCAAATCGGAATGCAATCAATGAAAAGCGAGAATTCAAATGACCTAGACATCATGTTGATTAATCCTGGTAAAGACTTCAAACCAGCTTTATCAGAAGGTCATTATCCAAAAGCTGATAATGAAGTTGTTATTAATAAAAAATTAACAGCTGATGGTGTGAAAAAAGGTGACACTGTAACATTCAAGAATGGTGACAAAGATTATAAAGTTGTAGGTCTATTAGAAGACACAATGTATTCACACACATCTGCAGTGATGACAACAGGCGATACGTTTGAAAAATTAGTGCCAAAAGCAGCAACATTTTATCCATTAAAAGATGTATCTAAAACAGATGAGAAAAAAATTAATGACATTAACGGTGCAAAAGTAGTAACTGAAAAAGACTTAACTGACAATATTCCAAGTTACAACGCAGAGCAAGCACCATTAACAATGATGATTGTCAGCTTATACGTGATTTCAGCAATTGTCTTAAGTGCATTCTTCTACGTTATGACAATTCAAAAAATCTCTGAAATCGGTATTTTAAAAGCTATCGGTATCAAAACAAGACACTTGTTATCATCATTAGTATTCCAAATCTTACTTGTTACAATGATTAGTGTGGTTGTTTCATTACTGATTATTAGTGGCTTAGGTATGATAATGCCAGTAAGTATGCCGTTCCACTTAACTGCAGGCAACATGTTACTTGTAGTAGGCGTCTTCGTAGTCGTTGCAATTATCGGTGCAGCATTATCATTCATTAAACTCGTTAAAGTAAATCCAATCGAAGCAATCGGAGGTGAAGGATAATGGGTTTAGAAGTTAAAGATATTACAAAATCATTCGGTACTGGCCAAGCTAAAACAGATGTTTTAAAAGGTGTTAACTTTGAAGTTAAAACTGGAGAATTCGTTATCTTGAGCGGTGCTTCAGGTTCAGGTAAATCAACGTTATTAACAATTTTAGGTGGTCTACAGGATCCAGATACAGGTAAAATTATCTACAATGGTGCGCCATTGTTCTCAAAAGAAAAAACAAACTCAGATATGCGTTTAACTGAAATCGGCTTTATCTTCCAAGCTTCGCATTTAGTACCTTACTTGTCAGTTAGAGACCAATTGACATTAGTAGGACAAGAAGCGGGCATGTCTAAAAAAGATGCGAAAGCACGTGCAGAGCAATTATTAGACCAAATCGGTTTGAAACATCGTTTAGATGCTTATCCGTTTATGTTATCTGGCGGTGAAAAACAACGTGTTGCGATTATGCGTGCATTCATGAATAATCCAAAAATCATCTTAGCTGACGAACCAACAGCAAGCTTAGATGCCCACCGTGCAACAGAAGTAACTGAAATGATCAGAGAACGTATCACAAATGAAGATATGGTCGGAATTCTTATCACACATGACACAAGACTCTTTGATTATGCAGACCGTGTCATTGACTTGTTCGATGGTAAAATTATTAATAAAAAAGATGACAGTGAAGAAGTATAAACACAGTCAAATATAATTAACGCTCATAATAGTAGCCAATGATTAATCGCGTTAATTGGGGAAACATGATTAAGGGAAAATAATGTAAAAAAAGTTGAGGTCAAACCTAAAATAGGTGAGACCTCAACTTTTTTATTTATATACATAGCATTATATGAGTTAGAACATAGATAAAAAGAATTCAAGTAATATAGGGTGCTTAACGAACATACTGCCAATGAACAAAGCACCAAAATAAATGGTTAATAACAGTTTATAACAATACATCAAAGCAAAAAAGTCTCTGATTAATGCTGTATCAAAAAATGGATAAGGTGTGCGACTGCCAGCACCGACTGCGTTCATTTTAAGAACTTGTGCAAAACGCAAGCCGCGTAATATGTGAAATTGACTCGTGACAATAGCGATGTGTTCAAAAGCTTGATTGCTGATAAGTGCTTTTGTATTATTCAGGTTTTCAAAAGTGCTATGTGATTGATCTTCTGAAATAATACGATCTTCTGGAATGTGTTGTTCAATTAAATACGCTTGCATGGCTTCAGCCTCTGATACTTTATCTCCTTCACCAGTCCCGCCGCTGACTACAATGTAAGGATTGCCATGATGATTTTGATATAAAGCAACTGCGCGATCTAAGCGCCAAGCCAGCATTTGTGTCACTTGATTGCGATATAAACCTGCGCCTAGTACAATGATTACATCAATCGGTTCTGGCAGTACGACCATACTAAATGCTGAAGACCAACTTAAATAGTGGACTAAGGCAAAGAGTGTACTGATAGTAATCCAACCGATCCATAAGAAAAGTGCATTCAGCACGGGTACTGGAATATGACTTAATAAATTTAAAGCCAATGCTAAGAAAGTAACAGCTAAAGTCAGACCCAAAATTCTTGTGAAGAACATACGTGCACTTTTCCAAACTAAAATAGCTCGATGCTTGAATAATAAAAGTAAGGCACCTATTATTGATACGCTGGCTAAATCATAAGGCAATGTACGCGTGATTAAATGAATAAATAATATGATGAATCCTAAGACCAGAGTAATGAAAAAGGATTGTATATTTAAAAAGCGATAGTGATTAAAGTATAAATAGATATAACTACATAAAATCAATAGGCTTAATATGAGTGAAAGTAATAGCATAATTAACCTCTATATAATAAATTTCCTTCTTCTAATCTTACCCTATTTCGCCTTATGTTACTTTAGATATGATATGATTAGATATACGGATTGTTTAATATGTAGAATAAAAAGGTTCTCATACTGAGATGCAATAAGAAATTTTTATAGTTATGAAGGAGAAAATCATGGAAAACATTGAGCAACACACGCAGTTTATGGCAATGTTTATCGAAGATATTAATACCCTCATGGCAAGTTTGCTAGAAGGTTTACGTAAGGAATATCATATTTCGATTGAACAATCTCAAGCTTTATTTTTACTAGACAATAATAAATCTTTGACACTTTCAGAAATTACTGAAAAACAAGGTGTCAATAAAGCTGCCATCAGTCGTCGAATTAAAAAGTTAATTAATCTTGAATTAGTTGAACTTGTAAAACAAAATGAAAACGTAGACCAACGTTTGAAGTATGTGATACTTACTGACAATGGTCGCGAATATATAGAACGTACTAAAGTGATTGTAAATGATGTTTCTACATACTTGCTTCAAGATATATCACAATCACAAATAGAAGAAACAGCTAAAAACTTAAGAATTATCGATCAACGTATTAAAGAATATATTTCTAAAATTCGATAAATCAAATAGCATTGATAAAAATCGGTACCTTATCAAAGTGTACCGATTTTTGTCATAATTACTGTTAAAAAAGGACATAAGGCTAAATACTGATATAATTTTATTGTGTAGTCTATTATAATAGAACTATCCAACAGTTTTACAGAAGAAATGTCGGTTTTAGTTTTACTTTTTTGTGCAATACCTGTAAAATTTGTGCGGGTTACATAAAATTTAAGAAAAACAAACATTCTTTACATAGAAAATCGAGTTAGTTTCAACATTTCCTGGGAAATGTGAATAAAATTTGAAAGTATTGAAACGAGGTGAACTGTCAATGGGGCAATCCGAAAAGCCGGATTCTAATGAAAGCCGCAAAACGCGTGAACAACGTATGCGCACAAATCAGAATCTACGTAAAATGGTGCCGTGGGGTATCGGTATTTTTATCGTTATCTTATTGATTATTCTGTTTTTCTTGTTGAGAAATTTCAATACACCAGAAGCACAAGCAAAAATCTTAGCGAATGCAGTGAAGAATAATGATACACAACGTATTGCGACGATTTTAAGTACACGTGAGAATAAAGTAAGTACGTATGAAGCGGAAACGTACATTAAATATATAAAAAGCGAAATTGGCCAGAATAAGTTTGATAAAGAACTGCAAGAGACGATACGTAACATAGACCGTAACGACAAAGATGCCAGCTTTATTAAAACACCTGATGGCAATAAAATACTGCGTATTACTAAAAATGGCCGCCGTTTTATTTTCTTTGATAACATCAGTTTCACTACGATTACTAAGAAACCGATTATTAAACCTAAAACGAAAACAACGTATATTTTCAGAGCGGATGATCGAAAACGTAAAGTTATCGCAGAAGCTAATGAAGCCACTATGTTAGGTAACTTTATTCCAGGTGATTATAAAATTCCTGCAACAAAAGAAACAGCTAATGGTAAATTCAGTGGTTATTTGACTTTCTCATTTAAAAACAGTAACAGCGAAACAGTCGATGTTCATGAAAAATTCCCTGAGGCGAATTTAAACATCAAGTTAGAAGGTGCCAATAAATTAGAAGGTAAGCATACGAAAGTGAAAATTAATGGTAAGTCTTACAATTACGATCACACACGTTTATATGGACCTTACCCTGTAACTGATGAAGTTGAAGTATCAGCAGAAGGTAAAGTCAAAGGCAGAACATTCGAATCTGACAGCATAAAAATTTATCCGAATGAATTAAAAGAGAATACCCCTGTGACGTTACACTTCGAAAAAGAAAAAATTGAGAAGTATGTTGAAGAGAAAGAAAAAGAGGAAAACAGTTTAAAAAATAAATTGTCTCGGTTCTTTGATAAATATACGTCAGCTTTAAATGAAGCGTCGACGAATAATAACTTCGCAAGTGTGTCTCCATTTTTAAAATCAGGAACAGATAATTATAAACAGACACAACATTTGATTCAAACAGGTCAAGGTGCAGCGTCTTTTTACCAATCGCCCCAAGTCGTTGATGTAACGACTGAAGGGGCGCACGTTTACGCTGAAGTCTTAACTTTAAATAACCAAGGTGTATGGGTTAAATCAACCTATAAACTTTTAGATGATAATCATAAATCGGGTCAGATACCAAGTACTGACGACTTGAAAATTATCAGCGCTCAATCATAAATAAACTCCTTTTTATCCATTGGATAGAGAGGAGTTTATTTAATATACGTCACTTGTAGTTTTGTTTATTTGAAATACGTGTTTTATTTTCATTGTATTATTTTGACTATCGGTATAACATGAGGATATTAATTGAATTGTACAGAGAGAAAGAAGGGGATTGTTTGTGAGTCAGGGACATACATATCAAAAGCGACCGCCTATATTTTTGATTATTATCTTAGGTGCGCTGACAGCCATCGGTGCGTTATCCATCGATATGTTTTTACCAGGGCTGCCGCAAATCAGATCGGATTTTAATACAACTGCATCTGCGGCACAATTAACACTGACTTTATTTATGGTTGGATTAGCGTTTGGTAATTTGATTATGGGACCTTTATCAGATGCTTATGGAAGAAAACAACCTTTAATTATAGTGATGGTCATCTATACTATCGCAAGTATAGGTATTGTTTTTTCGGTGAATATCACGATGATGATCAGTTTAAGATTGATTCAAGGTTTATGTGCAGGGGCAGCTGCGGTGATTTCACGAGCGATTGCCAGTGATATGTATCATGGAAAAGCTTTAACAAAATTCCTAGCTGTTTTAATGTTGGTGAATGGTGTCGCACCTGTGATTGCGCCAGCACTGGGCGGCATTATCCTATTATTTTCAACATGGCATATGGTCTTTATTATCTTAACGATTTTCGGGATTTTTATGGTATTCAGTACCTCTATACGTGTGCCAGAATCATTAAGTAAGCAAGCGAGAGAGCCAGCTGATATCAAATCAATTTTAATTCAATTCAAACGTTTGTTGAAGCGCCCGAGATTTGTTTTACCAATGTTGCTTCAAGGTATGACTTTTGTGATTTTATTCAGTTATATCTCAGCCTCTCCTTTTATTACACAACGTATTTATACACTTTCACCACAAGCGTTCAGTATTATGTTCGCAGTGAATGGTATCGGCTTGATTATTTCATCACAATTATCTGGTAAATTAGTTGATTACTTTTCACCCTTAGCAATAATGCGCGGTTATACTTGGGTTCAACTCGTCGGAGTTGTCTTGATTTCAATTGTGCTGATTTTCCACTTGCCCATTTTCTTTTTATTCATAGCTTTCTTTGTGTTAGTCAGCCCAGTAACAGGTATCGCAACACTTGGATTTTCAGTGGCGATGGATGAACGTACAGGAGGCGGGGGCAGTGCTTCTAGTTTACTCGGTTTAGTTCAAACATTAATCGGAGGCATCAGTACACCGTTAGTTGGTTTAATGGGTGAAAGCAGTTATATCCCTTATTTAATTATCATTTTTATCGCATCAATTGTATTAATAATACTTCATTTGATTACTGCCAGAGTCTTTGCGCAGCCTCTATCAGAGAATGAGTAGTGAAAATATATAAAGCAGTGTTTTATTTATTCATATAAAAAGAGGAAGTGTCTTCGTCAGACGCTTCCTCTTTGCTTATTATTGAGTATTTTAAGCTTGTTGCCTCATTTTAATAGTATTGACTAACATCGTTTGTGCCATTGCTTCAGGTGCTTCTGTACAATCACGTCTTAACCAAGTATGAATTACACCTAATTGGCCTCCGATTAAGTAATGTGCAAAGTAAATCTTATCTGAAATACGTGTATAATCATTCAACAATCGTTCGTAAGATTCATGTGTAAAAGTGACGAATTTAATAATCACATCTTTTTGTGGATGTGTGACAAAGATGGCACGAAAAAATCGTTGAAATCGATTAATGTATCTGAAGATAATACGGAAAAACTGAAGCAGCTTTTGATTATCCTTTTTAATGGTTTCAAAATCTTGATATACAATGTGCATTAACTTTTGATAACGCGACATGTGATAGTTTTGAATCTGTTCAAATAAATCGTATTTATCTTGGAAGTAGTCATAAAAAGTAGAACGGTTAATACCGCTATATGCGCAAATCATTTTAATTGTGATTTCTTCTGGCGCATAGTTTTCCATCAGACCAATTGTATTTATAAAAATTTTGATTCGAGCACGCTTTTTCATCCCTGCACCTCTTCGTTACACTTTAGAATCGCCCGACACATTTTTTAAAAGTGTTGGTGTTTTTTTAAGTTACATGTCTTTATACTATTAAAAGTGACTTTGAAAAGCAAATAGGAGGAAAGTGTGTATGAAGAAGTTAATCATTATTAATATTGTGACAATCGTAGTGCTTGTGTTAATCGGCATCGGCGGATTTTACTATTATAACCAAGCAACAAGTTATATAAAAACAGATAACGCGAAAGTAGATGGCCAACAAATTAAAATTGCGAGCCCTGTTTCAGGTAAAGTAGAATCATTTGATGGCAAAGAAAACAAATACTATAAAAAAGATGAACAAATCGCAGAAGTAGCAGGTAAAGGAGAAGACGGTTCTCCACAAAAAATGGATATTAAAATGCCTCAAGCCGGAACTATTGTGAAAACAGATGCGCAAGAAGGTGGCATGGTTCAAGCAGGTTCTCCAATGGCATATGCTTATAATTTAGATGAATTATATATTACCGCAAATGTAGATGAGACAGACATTGGCGATGTTGAAAAGGGTAGAAAAGTAGATGTTAAAATTGACGGTCAAGATTCTAAAATGAAAGGTAAAGTAGAACAAGTCGGTAAAGCGACAGCTTCAAGTTTCTCTTTAATGCCTTCATCTAATAGCGACGGCAACTATACTAAAGTATCACAAGTCGTACCTGTGAAGATTTCACTTGAAAATGCACCGGCAAAATCAGTGGTTCCAGGTATGAATGCTGAAGTAAGTATTCATAAGTAAGGAGGTCAATCTATGACACTTGCTTTAATTATATATATTGTCGTTGCATTACTGATTGTATTGCTGATAAATGTTTTCTTAAGAAAACGTAAAACTTCTCAATCAGTACGTCAACCTAACCCCTCTCACATCAAACAAAATACTGATCCTTCAAGATTTAAAGCGAGCGATTTAGAAACATCAGATGAATCAACAGAGGAGACAGACTTAAAACAGACTCACTCAGATGAAACAGAAACTGAGTCCACATATGAACAAGAAATAACACAAAACTCAGAAACAGAAGAGACAGAACAACCTGCACAAGGCGATTCGGTCATGTATCGTTTTGGTAAAGGTGCAACACGTAATAAAGTCCTTGCGGCGATGTTGTTTGGGATGTTTATTGCAATTTTAAACCAAACATTATTAAATGTGGCATTGCCTAAAATCAACAGTGATTTCAATATTACCGCATCAACAGGTCAATGGTTGATGACTGGTTTTATGTTGGTAAACGGTATTTTAATTCCGGTCAGTGCCTTTTTATTCGACCGTTTTTCTTACCGTAAATTATACTTGTTCTCACTCGTTATTTTCACACTCGGCTCATTAGTGTGCGGGATTGCGATGAACTTCCCGGTTATGATGACTGGCCGTGTGCTTCAAGCAGCGGGTGCAGGGATATTAATGCCGCTAGGTTCTAATGTGATTATGACGATTTTCCCACCGGCTAAACGTGGTATGGCTATGGGTGTGATGGGCGTTGCGATGATTTTAGCGCCAGCCATCGGCCCGACATTATCAGGTTATATCGTTCAAAACTATCACTGGAATCTTATGTTTTACGGTATGTTCTTTATCGGTATTGTGGCGATTGTTGTCGGTTATTTCGGTTTCAAAATTTATCAACATACGTCTCAACCTAAAGCAGATGTCCCAGGTATTATTTTCAGTACATTAGGTTTCGGCGCATTACTGTATGGCTTTAGTGAAGCAGGTAATGCAGGTTGGGGTTCAAATGAAATTATCGTTTCATTTACTATCGGAGTTATCTTTATTATCTTATTCATCTTAAGAGAGTTACGTATGAAGATGCCGATGTTGAACTTTGAAGTCTTGAAGTTTCCGACTTATGCATTAACAACACTTATTAACGTTATTGTCATGATGAGTTTATATGGCGGTATGTTATTATTACCGATTTATTTACAAGATTTACGTGGTTTTACCGCGATTGATTCAGGTTTATTACTATTACCAGGTGCTTTAGTTATGGGATTATTAGGTCCAATTGCTGGTAAATTGTATGACATGATAGGTATTAAACCACTTGCGATATTTGGTATCGCGGTTATGACATACGGAACATGGGAGTTAACGCATTTAACAATGGATACACCGTATTCGCATATTATGGGGATTTATATTTTACGTTCATTTGGTATGGCATTTATTATGATGCCGATTATGACAGCAGGTATGAATGCATTGCCAGCACGTTTAATTTCACATGGTAATGCCTTAGTGAACACATTGCGTCAATTAGCGGGTTCTATCGGTACAGCTATTCTCGTTACAGTGATGACGACACAAACAACTGAACACATGAATACGTTCGCACAAGATTTAGATAAAACGAATCCGGCGATTCAAGATCAAATGAAAGAAATGGCCATGCAATATGGCGGTCAAGAAGGCGCAATGAAAGTGATTATGACCTTCTTAAATAAACTTGCGACAGTTGAAGGTGTCAATGATGCTTTCTGGATTGCGACATTATTTAGCGCTATCGCATTATTCCTTAGTTTCTTTATTCAAAGTAAGAAAAAAGCAGATGCATTTGCGCAAGAACATGATCATTAAAAAATATTGAAGATATTAAAAAAGCGACAGGTGCTGTATCTGTCGCTTTTTCTAATAAAAACGCCTCTGCGTCCTTTACGCAGGGGCGTTTCTTCAATTATGATTCATTTTTTAATTTGTAGGGTCTGTATTTGACGTGTTAGTTTGAGAATTCTTCGTAGGTGCTTTAAATGGCCACCAGTTTCCTTGATTGAATGATTGTGCAACCGAAGGAATGAAGAGTGGTAATAAGAGTACGTTATAAATGATAAGTCCGATAATAATCACAGTCGCAATTTCCATAAGTGTTAAGGCACCAGAAGTATAAAGTGCTGCGACAGTACCGACTAAAATGACACATGCGGTCATGATAACTGTACCCATCTTACGCATTGAAGTGATGATGGCGTCAGTGACTGAATGACCTTGTTCGACTTCTTCGGTGAAGCGGTTGACTAAGAAGATTGCGTAGTCGATACCTAAAGCCATGAGTACAACAAAGCTGAAGAATGGAACAACTAATGAGAGGCCACCCATATCAAATAAGTTTGTAAAGATTAAGTTTGAAATACCGATAGATGCATAATATGTGATTAAAATAGATGCGATCATATAAATCGGCATAATAATTGAGCGTTCAAAGATTAACAGTACAATAAATAAGAATACTGTAATCAATGCGATGGCTTTACTCATATCACTATTGACTGTTTTTTCTAAGTCATTGTTTTGTGATGATGTGCCACCAAACTCAATATCACTGTTTTCGAATGATGTACCTTTGACTTGATGATCGACAGTTTCGTGTATCGTATCTACAGTCTGCATAGCTGATTTAGAGAAAGGATCTCCTTTTAATTCAACAGTCATTAAGAGTACCTTACCATTGCCTTCGCTATACTGTTTAACCGAATCTTTTAAATCTGTATTTTTCAACATATCATCTGTGATATGCATACCAGACTTGTCGATGTTTTTGTCATCGGCCATTTCTTTTAAGCGTTGTTGAATCTGAGTTTGTCCGTCTTGAACTTGTGAAATACCATTTTGTGATTGTTCTAACCCTTGTGCTAATTGACCAGACTGTCCAGTAACTTGTTGAACAGCTTGTTGTGGTGGAAGTTGAGAACTTTGTTGCAGCATTTGTTGTACACGTTGTTGTTCTGTTAGAGGTTCAACTTGTGACTGCATCTCACCTAAACCATTGTTGACTTGATCGAGTCCTTGATTCGTTTCATTTAACTTGCCTTGAATGACATCTAGTTGATGCGATGCTGAAAGAGATTTAATCGGTTCTCCGGTAGGGCGTGTAATCGTGCTGACACTATCGACACCTTTTATTTTTTCAATTGATTGTGCCAAGACTTCAGCATCATTCACACCTTTAGAAGTTGTCAGTTTATGATCATCTGCGATTGCAATATTTACTGGGAATGCTTGTCCCATAGTGAAGTCATCTTTAATGATATTGATGGCTTTGATGGAATCATATTGATCACTGATTTCATTAGTATTGTCGAATGAAATTTTATTAGGTGCGAAAATAATAATGGGTACCAAAATTACTAACACAATGACAAGGCCAAAGAAAGAACGTTTCGTTGTAAATTGACCCAACGTGCCCCATAATTTACTATCTTTGTGTGTACCAGCATTTCTGCTTGGCCAGAATATTTTTTCACCCGTTACCATTAATAGTGTAGGCAGCAAGGTGAATAAGATAATCATCAGACATAGCACACCGATTGCGATACCCATCGCTGAACGGAAGAGACTAAACTCTACAAAGAATAATGCTGCAAAGCCGACTAATACTGTAATGGCACAGATTAAAATCGTGCGTCCGCCATTTTTGAAAGTGTTAAATACAGCTTGATAATTGGATTGGTTTTTACTCAACTCTTCTTTATAGCGGTTAAGTAATAAAATACAGTAATCCGTTCCAATACCAAACAGCAACGCGATTAAGAACGGTTGAATATAGATGGAAATTGGAAAATCGATATATTTGACAAGCAGTGCCAAAATACCTTGTGAGAATAAATAAGAAATACCAACTAAAAGTAATGGTACAAAAGGTGTAATTACAGAACGGAAGACTAAGAATAAAATACCGAGAATTAAAATGACTGTAATAATTTCAGTTTTCTGCAAGCCTTCGTTCACACTCTTGTTGATATCATCATTGATGATTTCATTACCAGTTAAATAAGAAGACTTAAAGTCTTGATGAATATGATTGATATCATCCGCAGCATTTAAAGTCTTAGTTTTATCATCTGTCGTTTCTATAGGAATGAGCACAGTTTTTTTATTATCTGCCACTAATTTGTCTTCAATGTCCATACTTTCGACAGGATTAATGACATTTTCAACATGTTTCACTTTCTTGATGTCTTTAACATAGTCCTTAAGCTGTTGACGACTTGTTTTATCTAGAGGTCGATCTAACTTGACGACAGCGCTGATACTTTCGGAATCAGCACCGACTGCTTTTAATTTATTTGTATATTGTTGTGAGGTCATATTATCAGGAGGCTTTATATCACCTTTATCTTCAGCTAATTTTGTTAAATTAGGTGCGAAAATTAAAGTACAAGCCACCATTATCACAACAATAATTGAAATTAGCCATCTGAATTTCAATATTGTTTTCATTTTCTATATTGACTCCTTTTTTATAAAATTTCCTCATACTTTTTAGTTGAGAGGTGTTAACTATATCTATGATAAAGAGAATTGAGTTTATTGTAAAGTTAAATGTTTGAGAAAATTGAATATAAAAAAGCAACAACTCGGTGTGAGCTGTTGCGTAGTCATTAACTATTTAATTCGAATACGACGGTTTCTGAAGAATAAGCTGATAAAGAGTAAACCGAAACAACACGCGAGTAATACGGTCGCATTACTTATTGCTTCACCTGTGACTAAGATTTTATCAGGTGAGAGGTTAATAAAGTATTGTTGTAATGTTTCAGATACGCGTTTCGCTGTTTCTTCAACGATATAAGCCAGGCCGAAAGGAATCGCAAACATAATGGCGATTAAGACCATATTGACAATTTTTATCGCAGTACGATTAAAAATCAATGTTAAAACCGTCAAAATCAAACTGAGAATACCTGCGAAGAAAAAGGCGTAAAAGGCCAGTTTCAATTTGCTGATATTATCTTGCAGTTGGCTGATTTGTGTTAAATCAACATTTTGACTCGAGATGTTTTGCAGTGTCTCTTGGAAATTCAAGATTTGTGAAAAACGAATGGGTTCATTCACGAGTAAAATATTGAAAATAGGTTCTTTCAGCATACTGTAAATCGAGATAATTGTCAGAATCAATACGATGATTTGAATAATTAAACTGACGTAAGAACGCTTCTTTTTTGGTGCGAAATACTGGCCGCGTTGAAGCGGTACTCGATCTAAAGGAGCTTTATCAGCCCGTCGTAAATTATTTTGAGCCATAATGGACCAAATACCTCCCTTTGAAGAAAGAAGAACAGAATGATTTATATATTCTTATAACTTATCTTCTGACTGTATTGTATATATTTTATCACTGATGACTTGAATCACATAGTACTTTCCTTGTGTTTCGTAGAGTTGTGCTACAGCCAGACCTTCTTCATAATAAGTTTGGTTGGTCGTGCTGTTTGATGGGATTTCACTATGAAGTTGTGATAATTGTGTTGTTAAATCTTGTTTTGTATTTTGAATTAAAGTCGTGATGTCTTGGTTGGTTTCTGTTCTTTGTAATTGATTTTGTAGCGTATCTATCATTTGACGTTTACCTTGTATAATCGCATGCATAATACCACGTTCAAATAATTTATAGTCAGGCCCCTTAGTTACATTGTCTTTGCGTTGATTGAGCTCGCTAAGTTCGACTTTGACATCGTCCGTTAAATCCAACAAAGTTACTTGAAGTTCTTCTTGAAGGGATAAACTCATTTAGAATCTCCTTTTTGAGGTATTTCAATACGATGCCCCAGTTGTTTTGGCCAATCAACCTTAGGTTGTGTGTGGTAGTAAAGTTCAACATTGCGCATAAATGTTTCTGGGAAAGGAGCTGATTTTTCACTATCACGATCGATACCCATCATCATTTGTTCATTCGTTGCGACAATGTTGCCTTGTTCGTTGCGCATAATTAAAAAGAAATGCAGACGCTTATAGTCATAGTTATAAAGATGAATATCAATTTGATAATTATCATCCAACTTAAGCTGGGATAAGAATGTTGTGTGTTCTTCAATTGTGAAAATCGTGTAGTTTAACTGCTTACGTTCGTCTAATGAAAGACCGTTATTATAGTTGAATTCATTCGTTGCTTGGCTGAACGCTTCGTTATATTGTGAATCATGCATATGCTGATTATGATCAATCATAGATTTTTCTACTGTACCTGTTAATGTAAATAGGTTGCTCATTAAAAAACTCCTTTACCGATTATTATTTTTTTATTTATCATGTATTGTTTTATACTTTATAACCCTCCATAATATACAAATCAATAGGGATAACTTCAAACATAATTAATACTAAAAATGATAAACTAATTTTATGACATAGGGGAGGGAAACGCATGAGTATGTCCATATATTATCAAACTCATTCACATGGCTTCAAAACAGTAGAAGACAAGCGTGATATTCCGTCAGATGCGACGGTGATTTGGTTTGATTTGAATGAACCGACTGAACAAGAAAATAAATTTTTATTAGATAACTTTGATTTTAACCCATTAGAAGTTGATGATACTATACATGCTAATCCAAGGGCGAAGTATAAGAATTATGGAGATTATCAAAATATCGTGTTTCATCGACTTTCAGAACAAAATTATCAAGTTGAAGTCTTGAATATTTTCATTAAAAACAATATCTTAATCACATATCATCATCAGCCGATTGATGAAATTGAAGCAGTTCACAAGCAAGTCACTGCTCATTTCGATAAAGATTTAGATTGTGATGATATTGTTCTATATATCCTTGACCATATTGTGGATGAATATTTCAATCACGTGGAAAAGATATCAGATAAAGTGTTTATGTTTGAAGATGAACATGGAGGAGAACGTACCAACAAGTATATGATGGATGATTTGTTTGATTTACGTTCTGATATTATCAAGATGAACCGAATCATTATGCCGATGAAAGAGTTGATTGATACGTTGCAATATTCGAGTGCTTTAGTGAGAGATGAAAGGCATAGAATGTATATTCAACATATTAAAGATCATATCGTCAAAGAAGAAAATATGTTGAGAACAGCACAGGATATCACGAAAGAAATCAGAGACAATTTTGAATCATATACTACATATAGAATGAACCACGTCATGCAGATATTAACTATTGTTTCAATGATTTTCATGCCATTAACATTGCTTGCGGGGATATACGGAATGAACTTTGAATATATGCCAGAATTGAAATGGCATTATGGTTACTTTATATGCCTAGGATTGATGGTACTAATTACGTTATGGTGCCTTTGGTTCTTCAAACGTAAAAATATGCTTTAGCATGATTTGAAATGGGAGCATTAAAAACTGGAACGAATGTCAGTTGATTGATACACTATCACTAATACATGAAAGAAAAGAAAGTAGGAAAGACAATGAGCGACTCTAAAAGGGAACAACGAAAAGATGATCACGTAAAAATTGCGATGGCACAAACTGATCCGAAACTAACTGATTTTGATCGTGTCAGATTTGTTCATCATTCTATTCCAAGCGTGGATGTAGAACAAGTAGATTTATCAGTCAAATTACCAGACTTTGACTTAAGTTCACCCCTATACATTAATGCCATGACAGGCGGCAGTGAATGGACAAAACAAATCAACGAAAAGCTTGCGGTAGTTGCGAGAGAGACAGGGCTTGCAATTGCGGTAGGTTCAACACATGCTGCATTACGTAATCCAAAAACTGCAGATTCATTCAATATTGTAAGAGAAAAGAATCCAGAAGGTATTTTGTTTAGTAATGTCGGTGCAGATGTGCCTGCAGACTTAGCTAAGAAATCTGTAGAGATGTTGGATGCAAATGCACTGCAAGTACATGTCAATGCACCACAAGAACTTGTAATGCCAGAAGGTAATCGTACATTTTCAAATTGGATGGAAAACTTGAGCTTAATTGTTCAAACCGTTGATGTACCTGTGATTGTGAAAGAGGTCGGTTTCGGTATGAGCAAAGAAACGATAGAAGCTCTATATGAAATCGGTGTACGTTATGTAGATGTCAGCGGCCGCGGCGGTACGAACTTTGTTAATATCGAAAATGAACGCCGTGATTTAAAAGATATGTCTTACCTTCAAAATTGGGGACAATCAACAGTCGAATCTTTATTAGAAAGCCAATCACTACAAAATAAAATGACTGTATTTGCGAGCGGCGGTGTACGTAACCCGCTGGATGCTGTGAAATGTATTGCGCTAGGTGCGGATGCAGTAGGTATGTCTCGACCTTTCTTAGAACAAGTTGAAAATAATGGGATTACACAAACTGTAGAATATGTAGAAGCGTTTCTTGAACAAATGAAACGAATTGCGACGATGTTGGATGCATCCAATATTCAAGATTTACAACAAACGTCAGTCATTTTTGATCAATATCTAAAAAATTGGATAGAACAACGTGGATTAAATTAGAAAATAGCACAAGAATCATTGTATGAAAATATACAAAAATAAGTGGAAATATAAGGAGAGCGGTTCAACTGGTAGAGGGTTGAACCGCTTTTTTAGTAACAAATTGGTTTTGGTATAGGCAATCACGAAGAGCTGGACCTTTGAGTCCATAGGCTCTGGCAACGCTTACACTTATTATAGAACATTAATTTGCACAAAGCAATTAGATTCATAAAAAATGATGGATTGTACAAAATAAAATGATTGGTAAATAACAAAATTACAGATGAGTATTATTTAGTACCTATAAGAAACATTTTGACATAAATGTGTATTGATTTATATCTATCTTTAGAAACTGAGCTGAATTTATAATAGGAGTATATTAATTCTCTGTCGAAGGGGGTCAGGGAGTGAGACCTAGTTATTCACAATTCAAAGAAACCGTGCTGATAGAACCGACATCACCGGTTGTTGAACCATTTTTATACTATTATGATAAGAACCAACATCACATCTCAGGGCTACACATCAGTATAGAAGTTGAGTTAAATAATTGGAATGTTTCTCTCGAAAACAATATCAACACGAATATTATTACAGCCAGTCATACTTTTAAAGTTGATCGTGCTGAAAATAATGTGAAGTATCATTTGGTTGTCATAACACCCGAGACAAATACCGCTATGATAATAGACATCAATCAGGATTTGCGTATAGAGTTGAGTCGTTCATCGACAAAATATATATACGACATAACCAACTATTTGATTAGTGGCGAGAATTATATATATACTGCTTATTTAAGCTGTCAACTGACTCATCATAATTTACAAAATTTCAAAATTGAACGTATTTTTAATGAATGCTTTATCTTAAAAACTTCTACGTGATTTTGAGTGGTCGGACTGTTAAATAAACTATCATACAGTGCTTCAACTCTAAATTTTAAAATATGGACACTAACTTTTTTCAAAGAATGTTAACATATATACATGAATGATTACATCCAAAGTAATAAAGGATGAGTCTTGACAGTTGTTTGTGTGTGACTCCAACATAAACAATGTGACAGATTAAATAAGCAAAATGATTTAGAAACTTAGGGTAGACTATTTACAGATTGTAATAGTTTTTGTGAATTGATGAGATGTCCTTGTCTATGATATATAGATGAGGGCATTTTTGCGTAGTTAGAAAAAGTTGGAAATAGAGTCGTCCTAAATACTCTATTCAAAATAAAGCCACAACATTTTGACATATCTGTTAAAAGTATGGCCATCCTCTTCTAAATTCTATATATTGTGGTAATTTAGTATTTAGAACACAAGATATAGTAGAAAAGGGGAATTCTATGTTGAAACTAGAAGAGAGCTTAAGTCGCTTAATTAATAAAGATCCGACAGTAGTTAATGAAAACGCGAATAAAGACAGTGAAACATTTACGACAATGCGTGACTTAACTGCAGGTGTCGTTTCAAAATCATATGCCTTAGAACACTTATTACCAAAACATGTGGCAGCAGCACATTTAAATGGAGATATTCATTTCCATGATTTAGATTATCACCCATTCCAACCTCTAACAAACTGTTGCTTGATTGATATTAAAGGGATGTTGGAAAAAGGGTTTGAAATTGGTAATGCACAAGTAGAATCACCAAAGTCCATTCAAACTGCGACAGCTCAAATCGTTCAAATTATTGCGAACGTATCAAGCAGTCAATATGGTGGTTGTACAGTTGATCGTATTGATGAAGTATTAAGTCAATATGCAGAATGTAACGCCAGAAAACATCGCGAAATCGGAGAAAAGTTTGTATATCCTGAACAATTGGATGATTATGTCCGTACGCAAACTGAAAAAGATATTAAAGATGCGATGCAAAGTTTAGAATATGAAATTAATACACTTTATACGTCTAATGGACAAACACCTTTCGTGACACTAGGTTTCGGCTTAGGCACAGATACATACAGCCGAATGATTCAAAAGGCAATCTTGAAAACTCGTATTCAAGGTTTAGGACATCATCATGTGACTGCCATTTTCCCTAAATTGGTTTACTCCATTAAAAAAGGTGTCAATTTTGCGCCTGAAGATATCAACTATGATGTAAAACAGTTAGCTTTAGAATGTTCTACTAAACGTATGTATCCAGATATTTTGAACTATGATAAAACTGTTGAAATTTTAGGTGACTTCAAAGCGCCGATGGGTTGTCGTTCATTCTTACCAGCATGGCAAAACGAAAAAGGTGAAAATGAAAACAGCGGTCGTTGTAATTTAGGTGTTGTTACTTTGAACTTACCGCGTATTGCGATTGAAACAGAAGGCGATCCAGCTGCATTCTGGAGATTACTTGATGAACGTATGACATTGATTCATGATGCATTAGTTTATCGCATTGAACGTATTCAATCTGTGATTCCAAATAACGCACCAATCCTTTATAAAAGCGGTGCATTCCATAATCGCTTAAAAGAAGATGATAATGTGATGGAATTATTCAAACATAAACGCGCAACTATCTCAATGGGCTATATTGGTCTTTATGAAGCAGCAACTGTTTTTTATGGACCTAACTGGGAAACAAATCCAGAAGCGAAAACATTCACATTAGACATTTTAAGACGCATGAAAGATTTCCAATATCAATGGACAGATGATTACGATATTTTCTTTAGCTTATACAGTACACCAAGTGAATCATTAACAGATCGATTCTGTCGTTTGGATACAGAACGTTTTGGATTAATCCCAAATATCACAGATAAAGGCTATTACCAAAACTCTTTCCATTACGATGTACGTAAAGCAGTGTCACCGTTTGAAAAATTGGATTTTGAAAAAGATTATCCTTTCTTAGCGAGCGGCGGTTATATTCATTATTGTGAGTATCCTAAATTGACACATAATACAAAGGCGCTAGAAGCGGTATGGGACTATTCATATGATAAAGTCAGTTATTTAGGTACGAATGCGCCGATAGACAAATGCTATGAATGTGGTTTTGAAGGGGACTTTAAAACAACAGCACATGGCTATGAATGTCCACATTGCGGTAATCATGATCCTGATACAGTAGATGTGGTTAAAAGAACTTGCGGTTATCTTGGTAATCCTGTTCAAAGACCAACGATTGAAGGGCGTCATAAAGAAATTGCTGCACGTGTGAAACATATGAAAGGAAACGAATAACGATGTTATATGCACAAGTTGAAACTGGACAAGGTTATCTCGCAAAGATTGAAGAAGAATCGTTTGTGGATGGAGAAGGGGTCAGATGCAGTGTGTATGTATCAGGTTGTCCTTTTGCATGTGCCGGCTGTTATAATGTCGCAGCACAAAAATTTAAATATGGCACACCTTTTACAGATGAAACGTTGACTCAAATCCTTGATGCTTGTGCACCAGATTATATTGCTGGGTTAAGCCTGTTAGGCGGCGAACCATTTTGTAATATAGACATTATCCAACCCTTGATTGAAGCATTCAGAGCACGTTTTGGTCATACTAAAACGATTTGGGTTTGGTCTGGTTTTATGTTTGAGAATTTAAAACATAATACAAAAGCACGTAAAGAACTTTTAAAACAAATTGATGTTTTAGTAGATGGACCTTTTGTCCAACAACTTTATCAACCAGGCTTAGCATTCAAAGGTTCGCTGAATCAACGTGTCATCAATGTACCTTTATCTCTACAAACAAATACCATTATAGAAATATGAAAAAAGTGGTCTCTCCTGAACATAAGGAGGACCACTTTTTTCGTTTATCAATAACTATTAAATTTAGTATCCATTTAAGATTTCCAAGTTTCTTGTGCGGGTTTCATCTCAGATTTCCGCATACGTGAAACGTAAGGGTTACCCTCTACAGTAAAGCGTAATGGTTTATGTGTCCATTCACCTTTATTAGGAATGCCGATACGTGGACTTTCAACAATGTCAACTGGATAACGACGTTGTTTTGTATCGATTTTTAGAGGGCCTTCATTTAATTTAAAACCATCTAAGGCCATTGTCATATTAAAGGCACGTGTCCATTTACCTGGACCATTTGTTAAGTCTATACCATCTTTGCCGTTACGATTTTCTTTCATTTGTTCAGTAATCGTTTCGGGTTCTAGTGCACGGATTAGTACCCCTTGGGCAGTACCTGCTGGTTGTGTCACAAAGTTGATTAATAGATGTGTATGCATGACATGTGCATAGATTGTACCGCCATCTTTATACATGGATTGTACACGAGGTGTATTTCGTCCATTGTACGTATGAGCAGCTTGATCAACATCGCCTAAATAGGCTTCTGTTTCAACGATATAACCTGCATACGTTTGTTCACCATCGTCGAATTGGACTTTAACTCCTAATAGATCACGTGCGATTTCCTCGGTTGTGCGATGAATAAAATCCATGACTTTCCTCCTCATCTATTTAATACAGTACTTTCTATTTTACGCAAAGATGATAAGGAATAACAATATTTCGTTTGAAGAAGAAGTTTGTAGATATTGTAAAGTTCAGAAAAACTATGCTAATTTTACAATAAGTCTGTTAAAATAAAAAAGAATAGTTTTAAATAACTATTACAGACCGTAGACAAACTACCGTTATAACTTGAAAAAGTGTAACGGTAGTTTATTTTTTTATGAAATTTTCGAAAATATGTATAAAAATCTTTATAATAGAAGTCCTCACGGACTCTTATGTAAGCCACATAGATACTTTT